>NZ_CP129674.1:2022788-2359920 GCF_041080795.1 Bifidobacterium sp. WK041_4_12
CCACCATATCCGGACGATATACCTTACCGTCGCCGTCTTCGACCACGACCTGCGTATCAAAATCGACATGTTCAAGCAGTCCCGCAGATTCGACGATATTCTTGAGCTGAGCCTCGCCCCATGCCCCTCGAACCTTATTGTTGCGCAACGCAGATGCCAACGAGCTCGTCTCTCGACCGAGTCGCAGCTGCTGCTCGCCAAGTCCCCTCAATTGCTGGTCGAGAGCGCCCATCTCGTGCTTTCTACCCTCTTCAATCTGCGTTACCTTATGTTGCAGGGCATCAAGATTCTTCTGCACAGGTGCCAGCGCACTGAGCACCTTGCTTTGCTCCTGCAAGGTTTTTGCCTGCTCTTCGCGCTTCTTCTCGGCTTCAGCCTCTGCCCGTTCCCGCTCATGCTGCAGTCTCATGCGTTCATCGTCCTGCGCCCGATTCAGCTGATTCTTCACATAGACCAGCTGCTCCTGCAATGCAGTGGCCTGAGTCTTGAACTGAATGACCCCGGCATTGGCCTGCTCAAGGCGATCCTTAAGCATTGCTGATTCCGTCTGCAGTTGACTCAGGCTTTCAGCGCTGCCATTCTCGGCATGTGCGGACCCTTGATTCTTTCCCAGCAGCCAGCCAATGGCAAGGCCAAGCAGGGCAGTGATCACGGCTACGCCAAGGAGCACGATGATAGATGAAGCATTTTCGAACATATGTTCTATCAAATCAGCAAGTGTGGACGCTTCGTGATATCCGCACATTTGAGCCTGAACTTCACGCCATCGGCCAGCAAACAGTGAGAAGATGATGGGAGTATGGCTGTGATGCCCATGCATTGCAGCCATCGTTCAACGAAAACGAGTTGCCGAACACTCGCAGGGAGGATGAATGGGATTCGACATATTCATGCTTGGAATCACCATAGTCGTTGCAGGAGCCTTGACCTGGCTCATCCTGTGGTTCTTCTTCCCGAAAGGACGGATCAGCAGCAACCTGACCAGTGAACCATCCGACGAGAACTCTCGTGACGACATTGCCGTGACACAGCGTCTGTTCATCATCGCGGCAATTCTGACGCTACCGGTCTTCCTGATCATCATGCTTCCCCTGATCAGCGATATCTTGGTGCCTCAATGGCTTCGCAGCCCTTGGATTCAGGCAATACTCATTACACCGGTGATGTTTTATTGCGGCAGAACCATTCATCAGAATGGCTGGCGTGGCATAGTCAGTCGCGCACCCAACATTAATTCCATCGTTTCCCTCGGAGCCTGGGCAGCATATCTTTACAGCCTTGCAGTGTGCTTTGCACCCGATGTGTTGCCCGTCGGATCGCAGGATCCCTACTTTGAATCGGTGGGCATCATCATCACCCTGGTCTTGCTTGGCAAACTTCTGGGAGACAAAGTTCGCGCCGGTTCCGGCGAAGCCGTTTCCGCGCTGCAGCGACTGTATCCGCAACATTGCCATAAGGTCAGCGCAGATGTTGCTGCTGCTCTGACAGCGGGCAACCATACGAAGGGCAACAGCGCGAATGGCAGTTCCAGTCTCGATGACATCCATGTCGAGGACGCCGAAAGCGCGACATTGAAATCCGGCGATATGGTACTCGTCAGCACTGGCGAACGCATCCCAGCCGACGGTCTGGTAATTGAGGGCACTGCACGGATTGATGACTCCTCGATAACAGGAAACAGTCAGTCCGTTCGTGTTGAGCATGGCGGCAAGGTCTGTGCCACGTCACTCATCGTGCAAGGTTCGGTGCTTGTGCAAGTCACAGCCGTCGCTTCGGACAGCGTTCTCGGACACATCATTACCTTGGTTTCCAAGGCTCGCAGCACTGCGGCACCCTTGCAGACGCTCGCTCGTAAACTTAGCAGGATCATCGTCACCGCAGTCATCATTCTGGCCATCTGGACCTTCGCGATCTGGATTGTCGTCGGACCGCAGCCGCGTCTTTCGCATGCTTTGGTCACAGGAATCAGCGTACTGATCGTTGCCTGCCCCTGTGCCCTCGCCCTGGCGACACCACTCTCAGCATTTGTAGCGATGAATCTGGGCGCAACCCAAGGCATTCTCATGTCTTCCGGCCTGTCACTGTCAAAGGCTCGCAACATTACCAGAATCTTCTTCGAATCCGACATGCTCGCCGCACACGACACGAGAAACCCCAAGGAAAGCTCGGCAGCGCTGCACAAGGCGGGCATATCGATTGGCATGTTCACGCACGACACGAGCGCCGAGACCATGCGTCAGGCATCCGAATTTGGCGTAGACGAAATCATTCCCCTGGATCAGCCAAACTCTGCAAGCATGCAGTCTGACACGCAGGCTGACACGCAGGCTGATGGTGAGCATGAGTCTCCCTCGTCACTTCACGGGCGCAATGCTGACATGGCTCAATGGATACGTCACTTCGTCAACCAGAGCTCGGGGGATGGACTCGTTGCCATGGTTGGCGATAGCGAGAACGATACCTTGGCCTTCGAGGAGGCCGACATCGCGTTCGCCCTTGGCACAGCGTCCCGGCAAGCCATGCAGTCAGCCGACATCACGATTCTCAGTGGCGACATGCAGGGCGTGCTGCATGCCATATCGCTTTCTCGACAGACCATGGGCAATATGCGCGAGAATCTCGTGTGGGCATTGATCTATAACGTGGTGGGCATACCCTTTGCGATGGGCATTCTCTATCCCTTCACCGGCTGGCTGCTCACGCCTGCCATAGCCGGGTTGGCAATGACATGTTCGCTCGTGTGCGTCATCATCAACGCCCATCGTCTTTCAAAGACCGATATCAGGCACACATGGGAATATGTGGAGTCCGACATTGTTCATCGAACTCCACATATCGTGACCAGAGCCTAGCGAAGCATCGTGCGGAGGTGCTCGCACTCGGATGTTTTAGCGCACAAGCGTTCTAGCACCCAAGTGTTCTAGCACCTCAGTCAGCAAGTGCCAAGATGGCAGATCATCTGCTCCCCGATGGCGGATCCTCGCGGATTCCATCAATGTGCACATCGTTGCCGCTGCCTGTGGATGCAGCATCATCGCTGACCAGCGTGTCGGTCGGCCATGCGGTGAGTTCAAGATGTTCACCGCCCGTCTGATCGACCAGCACGGTATCGCCGTCGTGAATCTTGCCAGCAAGCAGCATTCTTGCCAACTGGTCGCCAACCTCGGTCTGTACCAGACGACGCAGTGGACGCGCACCATAGGCAGGGTCATATCCTGCGTCTGCAAGCCATTCGCGAGCAGAATTCGTCACGTCAAGCGTGATTCTGCGATCGGTCAGACGCGCAGCAACCTGGCTGACCTGAATGTTGACGATTCCAGCCAATTCCTCACGCGTGAGTGGATCAAACACCACCATCTCATCGAGTCGGTTCAGAAACTCTGGCTTGAAGTGGGCGTGCACCGCATCCATAACGGCACGATGCTTGGCTTCCGCATCGAGTGAATCGTCAATCAGGAACTGCGAACCCAGATTCGAGGTCATGATCAGAATCGTGTTCTTGAAGTCCACGGTTCTGCCCTGTCCATCGGTGAGCCTGCCATCGTCAAGAACCTGCAGCAGGATATCGAACACCTCGGGATTGGCCTTCTCCACCTCGTCGAACAGCACAACCGAATATGGACGGCGACGAATGGCCTCGGTGAGCTGGCCACCCTCTTCGTAGCCGACATAGCCTGGAGCCGCACCAATGAGCCGAGACACCGATGCCTTCTCCATGTATTCGCTCATATCGATACGCACCATAGCCTTCTCATCATCGAAAATGAAGTCCGCGAGCGCCTTCGCAAGTTCGGTTTTTCCTACGCCAGTAGGGCCGAGGAACATGAATGAACCTGTTGGCCTGTCAGGGTCGGAGATTCCTGCACGGGAGCGACGAACCGCATCGGATACAGCGCTGATCGCAGTCTTCTGACCGATGACGCGCTTGCCCAAGGCTTCTTCCATATGCAGCAGCTTCTCATTCTCACCCTGCAGCAGACGACCTACCGGAATGCCGGTCCAATCGGCCACGATTTCTGCGACGGAATCCGCATCGACATGATCGGGAACCATGGGCTCCTCTGCTGGCCCGCCTGCGATGTCGGCACCTTCCTCAGTGTTCCCATCATGCTGCTCATTGGATTCGTCCGCAGCGTTCTCGGCAGCGGCCAGCTCCTTCTGAATCGCTGGAATTTCACCGTAGAGAATGCGCGAAGCCTCTTCAAGGTTGCCTTCACGCGTCGCCTTGTCCGCATCGACGCGCTTGGCATCCAGTTGAGCGCGCAAATCACCGATCTTGTTGTGTCCAGCCTTCTCGGCATTCCACCGAGCAGTCATGCCACCAAGCTTTTCCTTCGTGTCAGCCAGATCGGACTGCAATTTCTCATAACGGTCCTTGGATGCAGGATCTTCAGCCTTTTTCAGCTGCATCTCCTCCATTTCAAGGCGCGTCACCTTGCGCTGCAGCTCATCGATTTCCTCAGGCTGCGAATCGAGTTCCATACGAAGATGGGCTGCCGCCTCATCGACCAGGTCAATCGCCTTGTCAGGCAATTGGCGGCCGGTGATGTATCGGTTCGAGAGCGTTGCCGCCGCAACCAAGGCATCGTCTCCGATCGTCACCTTGTGGTGTGCCTCGTACCGCTGCTTCAATCCTCGAAGAATGGCAACCGTGTCCTCAACCGATGGCTCACCGACGAACACCTGCTGGAATCTGCGCTCTAGTGCAGAATCCTTCTCGATGTTCTCACGGTATTCATCGAGAGTGGTGGCACCGATAAGACGGAGCTCTCCACGAGCCAGCATGGGCTTGAGCATGTTGCCCGCATCCATGGAGCCTTCAGCAGCTCCCGCGCCTACGATGGTGTGAATCTCATCGATGAAGGTGATGACTTCCCCATTGGCGCTCTCTATCTCCTTGAGCACTGACTTCAGTCGTTCCTCGAATTCGCCACGGTACTTGCTGCCCGCAACCATCGACCCCAGATCGAGGGAAACCAGCCTCTTGCCCTGCAGACCGGTCGGCACGTCACCAGCAACGATGCGCTCGGCAAGCCCTTCCACAACTGCCGTCTTGCCGACACCAGGCTCACCGATAAGCACAGGATTGTTCTTGGTTCTGCGACTCAAAATCTGAATAACGCGGCGAATCTCCCGATCACGGCCGATAACAGGATCCAGCTTGCCTTCCTTCGCCTGAGCCGTCAGATCAGAGGAATATTTCTCCAAAGCCTTGTAATTGCCTTCGGCATCGGGGCTGGTGACTTTCGCTCCCCCGCGCACGCTTGGAATCACTGTGCGCAGACTTTCCGGCGTAATACCGGACTCGCACAAGATATCCGCAGCCTGCGAGGGTCCTACTGCTATGGCTATGAGCAGGTGCTCGGTAGAGACGTAATCATCCCCCATCTGCTGCATCTCATGCTCAGCCTGGGTCAGGGCTACGGTGAGCTGACGGCTCGCCTGTGGCTGAGCTGTGCTTGAACCGCTTGCTGCCGGAAGCTCGACGAGCGCATGGCGCACCTGAGCACCAATGTTCTGCGAGTCACCGCCCGCTTCCTTGAGCAGCGCCCCGACGACTCCCCCTTGCTGGCGCAACAAGGAATCAAGCAGATGCAGGGTCTCGACCTGCGCGTTGCCTGCTGCGGAGGCGCTTTGAATTGCGTCACCGATTGCCTGTTGTGCCAAGGTGGTGAATTTCTGTTCCATATTTCCTCCAAAAGGCTGGCCAGCACCGGCAACATCCCGATTGCATGCCCATATCTGGGTTCGGCGCCAACCATATGTCTATGTCATTGTCAGTGTCATTATCCGCGTCATTGACTGCGCCAGGGTGGCCGTTGTAACCACTATGACCACCGTGCATGACCCTGATGTATGACCTCTGTGTATGACAACCGTGTTCTGTTATGAACAACCATGCACGCATAAAAATATTCCCAAAACTTGAGTCGTTATCACTCAAGTTTTGGGAATAGGTTGAATATGGCGGAATTTTCCCCCGTATTAGGCGTGAACCACGACGTTACGCAGACTGCCGACACCTTCAATGTGCACGACCGGCTCGTCGCCGGGACGCAATTCCATGGAAGCGTTCGGGGTTCCCGTCATGATGACATCACCGGGAAGCAGGGTGGAGAAACTGGAAATGAACGATATCTGAGCAGGAATCGAATGAATGAGCTGCGCTGTCGTGCCGCTGGCTTCAGGAACGTCCTTGCCATTGAGCGAGAACGAGATCTTGGTGTTGGCATAATCGACGTCGGTCTCAATCCATGGTCCTAGCGGGCAGGAGGTGTCGAAGCCCTTGGCCCTTGTCCACATTGGATCGCCGCCTTGAAGATCACGCAAGGTTACGTCGTTGACGCATGTATAGCCCAGCACATACGACATCGCGTCGGCTTCAGACACATGCTTGGCAATGCGGCCGATCACCACGGCAAGCTCAGGCTCAAAGTTCATGTTATGCGAAAAGTCCGGGTAAACGATCGGATCGTCAGGACCAATGACCGATGTCGATGGCTTCGAGAAGATCACCATCTGCTCCGGTGGCACAGGGGTTGGGGCTTGCCCGGCTTCCGCCATGAACTTGGCATGTGCAGCATAGTTCTTGGCCAATCCAAATACCTTCGACGGTATAACCGGAGCGAGCAGACGGATACCCTCTTCATCCAGGGCATGGCGCTCACCGGTCGGGCTCACCGGTTTTGCGCCCAATGGATAACCATCGAGGCATATCAGATAGTCTTTGTTGTCTGTATCATCGTGCTGAACGAAGGCATACTGTGGCTGGTCGTTCAATGAAAAACGTGCAATTCTCATGCCACCAGCATATCCCCACCGTGTTCCATGCCGGGAACGATGCCACAAGCCGCCACTGTAGACTCTGCCGGTACCGTTATGGGAGCATATCAACAATGCTTGGAGACGCTGGCAGCACGTTGCCGGTTTTGACCATAGTATTGAAAGTATTTACGGTATTGACAGTATTGCATTGAAAGCATTGGAGCATATTCTTGTACTGTGGCGAGCAGAGGGGATCTGCGCCACGCCAGCCTACCAACATCGGAAAGGATTATCTTATGTCAGAGAGGACACCCGATGATAAGGATTCAAGCTCCTCATTGCCACATGAAACCTCAACTGAGGTGTCGAATGAACCATTGAACGAATCATCGAAGGAGACATCGCGTGAGACGTTGCATGAGACGTCACATGAGCTATCGAACGAGACGTTGAATCAGGCACATCACGCACCCACGAACAGCGCTCAGCAGGATCCCAAAGGAACCATCGTTAAGCTTACTTCGTACATCATTGTCGTAGGAATCATTACCATAGTTTCCTTTGCCGCTGCGACAAGCTTGGCCACAGGCACAGACAAGGCATGGCTTTCACATCTGACCTCAGAAATCCAGAAGATCGCTACCACTGCAGACCATCAGTAGGCACAAGTCGGCACAACAGACGCAGCAGACGCAGCCCAGTCCCGCATCCGAATAGAGCAGTCTCAAACGCTCAGTACCGGACATGTTCGCTCTTAACACAGTTACGTCATGCCAGATGAAGTTTGCATCACAAGCTGGCAGTATTGAAGTGGGCAACACCAGACATCAAACTCTTAAAAGCAATAGGCACCAAGCGACGAGAAAGGATTGAACATGGGTTCACTGCAACAGGCAAAAGCTTTGATCGTTGTCAACAATTGGGGCATCGAAGAAACCGAACTCACACGTCCACTGCGAGATCTGCGCGAGGCAGGCGCACACGTCACACTGGCCGCGCCAAGCCTCGATGAAGTTGAAACCGTGAAACATGACCGTTACGAGGGCGAAAAGGTCAAGCCGGACGCACTGCTGGACGATGTCGATGCCGCGGATTTCGACATGCTGATCGTTCCTGGAGGCACATGCAACGTTGATCGTCTGCGCATCATGCCCAAGGCAATCTCTTTGGCTCAGCAATTCGCGAAGGCCAAGAAACCCATCGCCGCCATATGCCATGGACCATGGCTTCTGGTGAACGCTGGACTCACATCAGGCAAGACACTTACCAGCTGCCGCTACATCGCAGCCGATGTTGAAAACTCCGACGGCGTATATCGTGACCAGGAAGTCCTGATTGACGATTCTCAGGAATGGCGTTTGATCACATCGCGCAAACCAGACGATCTGGACGCTTTCGTCGATGCCATCGAAAGCACTTTGAGCGCCTGAAACCCGTTTGAACGAATCAGAGGCTCCTGTTTCATCCCAATTTCATCGCGATGGTGAGTTTTGCGGCAATGATGAAGTATAGACCGCGATATTCGTTGAATTGTGGACGTGGATCAGCCGATTTTAGGTTGTGATACTTGAGAATTGCCGCAAAACTCGCAATCGCTGTGCAACATGCCCCTTGATGGCGGGTTTGAGACAGCTTCTGGGGCGACATCGCCCCTCGTTATCCCCATTTTCCCACAGTGAAGTCTTGAGAAACTCGGATCGTCCGGGCGAAAGCCTATCGCACGATGAATCTGCGCTCAGAAACCGGGTGGATTCGTTCAATGCTCACGGTATCGACTCTCGCCCAGTCAGGCCCTTCGTGAAGCCACTGTGTCATGCGGTCGACCGCATCCTCATCGCCTTGGGCCTCGACGACAACCGAGCCATCATGCTCATTATGAACCCAGCCGGTCACCTGAATGCGTTCTGCGAATCTCAATGCAGAATAGCGGAAACCGACACCCTGAACCATGCCGACAACCTGAGCATGAATGCGAATGGGCTGAGGTTTGATATCCATGACGCCACCCTGCTTTCGATTATGGCTGCGCAACCCCGACAATAAACGCTCTTCAACCTTCATATCGAATCCCCTTCCCGCTGCTGCACGATGTATCGCTGCTGCATAATGGCTCGCTGCCGTTCAATGGCTTACGGGAGCAATCAATCCCGGCGACACAGCAGAACAGTGAGGCCCTGAATCAGATAAATGCCCTTGGTCCGAAGATAGCAGTGCCAACGCGAACGATGGTCGAAGCTTCACGTATCGCGTATTCCATGTCGTGCGTCATGCCCATCGAGAGTTCGCTGCAGCTCCCGGTGCCCTGTTCCCCGGATTGCAGAATGGCATCTCGTACCGTGCGCAAGTGTGCAAAGCCCTTTCTAATCGTGGCTTCATCGTCCACATGAGCGCCTATCGTCATCAATCCCTGCAGCTGCAATCCTGGCAGTGTTGCCATCGTGCAGGCAAGTTCGAATGCCTTGTCTGGTTCACATCCCGACTTGGCGAATTCGCCGGATTCATTGACTTCCAGAAGAATGCCGATGTTCAGATCTCGTGCAACTGCACGCTTGCTGATACGCTCTGCCAGTTGCAGATTGTCAACCGATTCGATGGTTCCCACATGGTCAATGACTTTGTTGATCTTGTTGGCCTGCAGCTGACCGATGAGATGGAATCCCACCCTTGCGCTCATATCGTCTGTAGCATCATGAGGTTTTGGATTGAGCGCGAGACCCCGCTGAGCACAAAGCGCCTGCAGACCTTCAACCTTGGCGGTGACCTCCTGAGGTCGGTTCTCACCAATCAGATGCACACCGGCATCGATTGCTGCCATGATCTCACCGACGGTGCGCGTTTTTGTGGCGGCAAGCAGCTTCACCTCTCCACTGGAACGCCCCGCCTGCTGTTCAGCGGCATGAATCCTATCCATGACTGTCGCAACGTTGTCACGAATTTGCGCTGCTCTCTGTGCCTCTACCTTCTGATTCGAAAGATCAATATGCTCCATATAGGAGACCATATGAACGCCCCTTATCAACCTTGTCCTGCTCTGATGGATATCCCTTGATATCCCTGAATCCCAAGGCTATCGCGCTCACTCGAAATCACCTATCCCAGCAAGCTCCGGCCTTGTTCCCATGACATTCCCATGGCTTGCAACGACTGTGAATGCAAGTGAATATCCTCGTGATGACGATTCAAGCGTGCTGTGGAAAACTTCGCGATCAGATCGGCTGCCTGACATGGATATGGGCAGTCGATCAAACCAAGCCAGTACGCGCACCATCCGATCACAAGCTCTGGCTCCACATGACGCTCTCTCAGCGCTCCGAGGTCCAGATCGGCATGGCGCTTGGCCAGTCGCCGGCCTCCTGCATCCACGATCAAGGGCAGGTGAAGATACTCGGTAGATACTGGTGTCGAAGAGGCCCCGTCCCCGGTACCCAAATGTTGCTTGATCCACTGCTGAATGGCTGTCGATGGAAGAAGATCCCTGCCTCTGACGATGTGATTCACCCCCATCGCCCTGTCATCGACGCTTACGGCAAACTGATAGGCATACTCACCATCGGAGCGACGAATAACCGTATCGCCAATATCTCGAGCAAGATTGAAGTGCTGAGGACCATACACGCTGTCCACAACATCAACCTTCGCACACGAATCATGGCAATCTTGCGGCACTGCGACTCGCAACGCGTATCTGTCCCCTGCAGCAACGCGCAGGCGGCGCCGAGCAGAAGGAATCCTTCGACAAGTTCCGGCATACACCCGAAAACCATCGCCAGCGTTGGGAGCGGAAGCAGCCTTGAGATCAGCCCGCGTACAGAAGCATGGATATACCAGTGGCTGTTTTCCAGCTGCGGATGGAGTTTCGTCATTCTCATCGCATAGCCATTGTGACTGTAATCGCTGCAAGGCTTCGTCATAGCAATCTATACGCTGCGACTGATAAACGACATCACCATCCCAGTCCAGACCAAGCCACGACAGGTCGTCCATAATCCATCGGTCAGCATCCGGTCGGTTTCTCTCCACATCGATATCTTCGATGCGCAAACGAATCCGACCGTGCGCTGCACGCGCAGCCAACCAGGCAGCCAAAGCGACATACGCATTGCCTACATGCATCCGGCCCGTCGGCGACGGTGCAAATCGGCCAATAACCGGTCTGATTTGAGATTCATCCGCTGCAGTATCCCCTGGGCTACGAGACGCGTGGGCAGAAGAACCGGAGGCGCGCTCGACAAACGTACGATCATTATGCCTTGACACGCTCTCAGACAATGCTCCAGACGACCTCCCAGAAACGCTCTCAGACAAGCTCTCAAACAATGCAGTTATGGAATATTTCTGCACCCACTATAGCCCCTGCAATGGGCGCAACGACAGGAATCCAGGCCTCATTCCACCGAGATGATCCTTTGTTGGGGAAAGGAAGCAACTGATGGAGCAAACGTGGCATCAGATCGCGTGCAGGATTCAGTCCGGGGCCAGTCGGTCCACCCATGGAAGTGACCAGACCCCACACGATGAAGCCGACGACAATCGAGGCAGCGGCAGGATCCTTCGCTCCCCAGGGGAGAATCAGGCAGCTCAACGCTCCGAGAACGAGAATCAACGTTCCAAAGAACTCATTCAGGAAGTAATTGCTGCGAGATTGCGCCGCATCAGTCGTTGAGAACGTTGCAAAGATGGAATCTGCAGACTCGGTGGCCTTGTAATACGGGTAATAGGTCGCCACGACGATGAGCTGACCCGCCAGCGCGCCCAGCAGCTGAGCCGCGATATATGGGAGCAAATTCGATACGGGGAACATGCCAACGACAACCTGGGCAATCGTCATTGCTGGGTTGATATGAGCTCCAGAGACACTTCCGAACATCAGCACGGGGAACATGACGCCGAAACCATAGCCCATGGCAATCGTCACCCATCCGGATTTGAAGCCTTTGGTGCCTTTCAACTCTACGTTGGCAACGGCTCCGTTGCCAAAAACCATCAGTAATGCAGTTCCGATAAATTCTGCAATCAATTCAGTTATGAGGGGATAATGCACAACAACTCCTGTAGTCAGGTGCAACGAGATGGAATGAATGGGGATGTGCAGCCTCGAAACACTACGAAGTGCGGCTCTCCAGAACGAGTGTACAACAAGATTTCACGACACAACGCCGTACAGAGTTGCAATCGTCACAAAACAGTGTATTGTTGTCACTCGGCTCAAGAAGTGTCAACGCCCCTATAGCTCAGTTGGCTAGAGCAGCTGACTCTTAATCAGCGTGTCCGGGGTTCGAGTCCCCGTGGGGGCACAAGCCGAAATCCCCGCAGTCGAAAGATTGCGGGGATTTGTCATACATTCGGCCAGAACCAACATACCTCCGGCGTGCCCAACAGACCATGCTCAGCAAACAGACCGGAACGTTCTGAAAATCCTTTACACCACTGATTGTTTCTATCGGTTGATATTTCTATCGGTCAGTCCAGTATGTCTTTACCGCAGGTTGTGGTGTTCCGTATCGACGGTCTTCAGTGTTGGCCGTAGACGTTGGTGTAGCGGTCATTGAGTTTATCGATGTCCGCTTGCGGAAGCTCAGTGAGATCCCCCAATTGACGCGCCGCCCATATCGTATGCGACACCCACTCGGTCACGGCCGCAGCCTTGACGGCAGCTTCCGCATCCTTGCCGATGGTGAATGGGCCGTGATTGCGCATCAGGACGGCCGGCGACTTCGGATACTTTTTCAAGGTCTCGACTACTGCCTCACCAATCGCCTCCGAAGCTACCTCCCGGAAGGGACCCACCGGAATCGGGCCACCAAACTCGTCACCCATCAACGTCAGCACTGGCGGAACGTCAAGCCCCGCTGCAGCCCAAGCGGTAGCGTATACGGAATGCGTGTGCACCACACCATACACATCCGGCAAATGACGGTAGATGTAGGCGTGCGAGAGCGTATCCGTCGAAGGAGACTCGGTACCGTCAACCACGTTGCCATGCAGATCCGTGACCACCATGGAACTCGGGGTCAGATACTCGTAGCGCACTCCTGACGGCTTGATCACCATCAGATCGGCGGTGTGCAAACGTTGTGACACATTGCCGGCTGTCCATACGACCAGATTCCAGGTGATCAGTTGCTTATGCAAATCTGACACCACCTCACGCACCTGTTTGACCTCGGCGCGAACCTCGGGACCAAAATCAGCTAAAGAAACCATTATTATCTTCTCCTTATGGTGTTGTTGGGATCACTGCAGAACTACTCAGTTTGCGTTGCATCTTCATGATTTTCTTCGAGAGGGATTGCGTCGATCGCCGCCTTTTCGATGGTCAAGCCCTTCATGAAGCGGGTGAAGAATCGCTCGAATCCAGCCACATCCCGCGGGTCTGGATTCTCGGTGGTCGACGCTGCGCCAGCGAACACACGCTCATCGAGGTAGTCAGCCAACGCGACGTCGCGATGCCATAGATAATCGGCCAGTACAGCCATGCCCCACGCACCACCTTCAGCAGCCGTAGACATCACCTTGATCGGAGTGTTGAAGGCTGCGGCCAATATTTTCTGCGCAACGCGGGGGGTGGCGAAGATTCCACCATGACCCACCAAGGAATCGACCTGTACATGCTCTTCGCGGATCATCACGTCCATGCCAATCTTGACGGGCGCGAATGCGCTGAACAGCTGGGCACGCATGAAGTTCGCCAAATTCATGTGCGCCTCTGGCCCACGCGCGAACACCGGCCGGCCTTCTTCGAGGTTAGCCAAAAACTCGCCTGAATAGAAGCAGTAGTTGAGCAATCCGCCAGCGTCGGCATCAGCCTGATCGCCAATCGCCGCGCGGAATAACGTTCCATACAAGGTGCCCATGTCTACCTTGAATCCGGCTGCGTGGGCAAACTGGCTGAATAGCCCGACCCACGCATTGAGATCCGACGTGAAGTTATTGCCATGGCTCTGCCCCACCAGATCACCCACCGGTGTAACGGTCAAATCGATCTCTGGCCGTGGGTGCTTCAGTTTGCGTCCCAATACGACCATGGCGAAAATCGAAGTTCCCGCAGAGACGTTGCCGGTACGCACGCGCACTGAATTCGTCGCTACCATTCCGGTGCCTCCGTCTCCCTCGGGCGGGACGAGTCGGATGCCCGCCTGCAAGGTACCGGTCGGATCGAGCAGTTGAGCGCCCTCGGCCGTCAATCGGCCGGCATCCCGGCCTGCCACCAGCGGCGTGGGCAACAGATTCTCGATATGCCAAGGCTGCGCTGCAACTTCTGGTATCGCTGAGAATTTGGCCAGCAGATCCTTCTCGTAGTATTTCGTGTCCTGATCAATCGGGAACATGCCTGACGCATCGCACACCCCAACCACCTTGTTGCCGGTCAGCTTCCAGTGCACATAGCCCGCCAGCGTCGTCAACGAGGCCACCTTCGGCACATGAGGCTCCCGGTTGAGAATCGCCTGGTACAGATGGGCGATGGACCAACGTTCGGGGATGTTGTATTGGAATAGCTTGGACAGCTTCTCATGCGCATCGTGCGTGTTCGTGTTGCGCCACGTACGGAACGGCACCAATAGCTGTCCATTGGCATCGAGGGCGAGATAACCGTGCTGCATTCCAGAAATTCCCATAGAGCCGACACGCGTAAGTTTCTCGCCGTAGGCGTTTTCGACGTCGTACGCCATGGACGCGTAGGCAGTCTGCAGACCGTGCCATACCTCCTCGAGCGAGTAGGTCCACAACCCGTTCTCAAGATGGTTTTCCCATTCGAAAACACCAGCTGCGATGGTGGCATAGGTGTCATCGATGAGCACCGCCTTGATCCGGGTCGAGCCGAGTTCCACACCCAGCGCCGTCTTGCCTGCCCGAATCTTCTCTGCAATGGCTTCTACTTGCCTCGAACTGCTATGTTCTAAATCTTCCTGTTGTGACGCCATCGTCACCTGCTCCTTCGCTATTGTGATCAACAACAATCAGAAAGCGAAATCATCGCATGCTGCAATGCATGAGTTGCAATGTTTTCACCTTTATAAGCGAATCGTAACACGGATATAAATAACGGGAAAAAGAATTCACACATGGAGAATGTTCGATAATTCATCGGCGTTTCCTCAATTCGTCAGTCCACCGACACGGTTCTTTGCACTGATTTCCCTGATATTGCAAGCATTTCTGGATAATGGCGTCACCCATCCACAGGTGATTGAGGATGCTGTAGACGACAGAACTGTTGAAATAATCACACTCCACGAACATCATATCAGTCCATATGAGCATCAATGCTGCCATATGTGCATATTTGGATAGGTCTTGATCGCGTCGTTGCATTCGAAACTACTATATGCAGGTGTTTGGTGGCCTTGGGACACCATTCACATACACCACCAGAGAGGGCGCGTGGCTCACCAGCAAACGCAATTGGGATGATTTGCGTACATTGCTATGTGGGAGGGGAAACAATAAAGCCCTCGAATCAATGACGATTGGAGACAAGTATGTCATCGGATGCTATAACTACCGATACCGCTGGATATCAGAGGAACCACAACCTATCAGATCGGGTGACGAAATGCGGCCATGGCATCAACACCACCATGTACGCAAGGCTGATTCTCACCCATCCTCGCGGGTGACATCACCAAAGGTGAAACAGCGGACATACGCAGGGCACGACGCACATTGTGCTCGTACGCAAACGGTCATCGAATATCCCAACATCCAAGGTCATAGACGATTCGGATGAGCATTCGGACACTGACCACATACCAGCTTCCATCAAAAACACTCATTCCGATACGTCAGCTCGTATCGCATGACTATGTTCATAACCGCAATGTTGCGAAAGGACACATTCTATTATGGCTACTAAGACAACCAGCATCGCAAAGAGATCGCGCGAATCCACCGGCACTGTCGTTCTCGTTTCAGTGATAACCTCCATCGGAGGATTTCTTTTTGGATTCGACAACGGCAGTATTTCAGGATCGATCGGATACATTACCACGAAGTTTTCACTGTCGGCCGCAGGCATGGGCTGGGTCACCTCCTGCTTGACCGTAGGCTGCATAGTGGGGGTCATCTTCGCAGGGCGACTGTCCGACCGGATCGGTCGAAAGAAAGTTCTGGTAATGGTGGCTACGCTATTCATGATTGGTGCCACGGGAGAGGCGGTTGCTCCAAACGTCAGCTTTCTTGTCGCGCTTCGCATCATTGTCGGCATCGGGATCGGATTGGAAACGACGGTCGCCCCTTTGTACATCGCCGAAATCGCACCGGCGCGCATTCGCGGTCGTTTGGTATCGTTCAACCAGCTGTTTAGCTGCATCGGCAATTTGGTCATCTTCGTCGTCAGCGCAATGATCATCAGCGCTCATGCCGAAGCATGGAATATCGATTACGGCTGGCGCTCCACCTTCATCGTGGGCATCATCCCGGCCATAGCCCTTGTCATCTGCCTGAAATTCATTCCCGAAAGCCCCCGTTGGCTTGTGCAGCAAGGTCGTCTTGATGACGCCAGAACATCGATCGGTCGTCTGGTTTCCGATTCAACAGATGTGGAGGGTGAACTTGATCGAATCAATGTGGTGATCGCGTCGGAAGAGAAGCCCAAGATTTCTGAGATATGGGCTCCGAAGATGAGGAAGCGTCTTCTCATCGTTACTGGCGTGCCATTCTTCATGCAGCTGACAGGCATCACCGCGGTATTTTATTACGCTCCCGAAATCTTCAAGACAGCCGGTTTTGGCGCCAATGCCGCCGTGCAAAGTACGATACTGGTCGGAGGCGCAATGGTATTGGGCGCACTCCTTTCCCTCTGGCTGATCGATCAGCTTGGCAGAAGAACCCTGTTGCTGCTCGGATCTGCGATGATGGCGGTTTTCTTGGGACTGATTTCATGGCTTTTTACGCTTGCTCAACCAAACGGAACATTCCTAGTGTCACTGCTGCTGCTCTTCGTCATCGCTTGGGGAGCAAGCTTCGGAACCATTTCATATGTGCTCCCTGGTGAACTGTTCCCAACTCGCATCCGCGGACTGGGATCGTCCGCTGACACATTGTCCCAGTGGATTTTCACCTTCATCATCGCGCAGTTCTTCCCAATCTTGGTCGCTGCATTCGGCATGGCCGTAGCATTCGCTGGACTTGCAACCTTCGGTGTGCTTGCATTCATCTTCTGCTACGTTCTGGTGCCCGAAACCAAGCAGAAGCCCCTTGAACAACTCGAGCTCGAACTGGCTGGAAAATAAGGGATCAATATCTGGCCTGCTTGGGTGCTTAGCTCACTCAGGCAGGCCAGATTCATTTCACCATTTCAACGATTTGAGGAATGCAGTGTGCGCACAGACCTCAACATCAACACCGCGTTCACGAACCTCATGCAATAACCTCATGCAATAACTTCAGACGATCTTGGGCATAGGTGTCGTCAGTGATGAGGTCAGGTTGACCTGAACAAGACCTGCGCCAGCATGCACTTCAACCTTTTTCAGCGTCACGGAACGAGATCCTTCGGGTGCGCTGTCATTGTCCGTCATCGTCGCAGGCGACTTCACGGCGACAACCGCATAGTCGTTCAGATCCTTACCCAGTGCCGCACACAGCTTACGGGCATGCTGAAGCGATTCGCTGAATCCATCGCGCATGACGACGCGCTCTGCGGGAACGCCATAGGCACTGTCCGCAATCCAACGGACATGCTCAAGAATATCCATGCCCTTGTGACTGCCCGGCGCTGAAGCAGTACCTTCATCGCGCATGGCTGCAACGAATCCGTCCAGCTGATTGACCAGTGCCTCGCCACCGTCGCGGAACAGGTTGCCAACGATAGGTTCGCGGAACTTCAATCGAGAGGCCTGTTGACGCAGCTCGGGAACCTGATCGTCCTCCCCTTCCCAGAGATTGATCATGGGGAAGGCAGGAATTCCAAGGCTCTCCAAACGATTGACATGGAACGGATATCTCCAGCGCAGCGCCGGATCATCGCGCCATGTCGTTGCACGCGTCACGACGATGGCAGCGGATGGCCACTGCGCGCCGTATTCACGAGCTGCAATATCCAGCCACTTCTGTGCACCGGCATCCGTGCCGTATCCTGCCTCCACGACAACCACGTCATGTCGTGCACACGCCATTTCGACGGAAACCAGACTTGGAATGCCAATGGAAACATTCGCAAACGGTCCGCAATGCACGTATACCGGCGAGCCTTGCATCGTTTCCGTATAGGCCGGCTTCACTGCCTCGGTCAGAATGTTGGTGATGCGCCACAGATCGATGAAGTCACCGAAGCGCACAGGATTGCCATCTTTCTCACCGGCAACCATATTCGAAACTCGCGTGCCGATCTCGTCCATGCTTCGCGAAAGCACCACAATCTGGGTCAACTCGCAAGTGGGAGTAAGCACAACGCGCTCAGCAACGTTATTTTTCCCATCATCCACGCGAATGCGACGCAGCGAACGCGATGGGGTTTCAGAGACCCTGGGCACCTCAATGGTATCCAACCGCCCATCGTCCACGGCCTTCTCTGCAAAGGCAACAAGCAGATTCTGAGCAGCTGCAATGGCTGCCATCTCACCGCACAGACCCCAATCCACAAGTTCTGGATGCGTCAGCGAAGCCTTGCCGCCGCCTGACGCTCCCCCCTTTGAACCCGCTGCGGTGATGCCCATGCTCGGCTGCCTGAGCACCGCTGCGGCATCGATTCCACGAGCGCGAAGTGCATCGATAAGTGCGATGGTCGTTGTGGTTTTCCCCTCACCACGCGATGCCTTCAACGGCGTATCTGCAGTGACCAGCACGACTTTCCCGTGCTTCCTCGGCTCATCAGGATGGCTCTCCAGATAATCCAGATAGCCAAAGGCGTCGATCTTTTTGAACGATCCGTACTGAGTCACATAATTCTCGTAAACTGACATGGAATCCTCTCTGTAGCGCGACTCACCCATCATATCGAAGGCCTGTTATATAACATGGCTCTTTCGAAGAGCGAAACACGCCGTGCCAGAGTCCCTGCCCACAGCGCTCACCCTGCCCAAAGATTCGGGCCGGGTTTCGAGCGTGCTTGAAAAAAACAAAAAGTGTGCGTTCCGAATGAAAACAGAGCTGAAAGAGCTATGAATTCAGACGAACCGCACACTTATGCTGTTCAGATTTACAAAGAAACGAGTGGCATTCAGGCCGCTACGCGCTGTATCTTCCCGGCCTTGAGGCACTTGGTGCATACGCGGACGCGCAAGTTCTTGCCGTCGACGCTGGTACGAACCGCCTGCAGGTTCGGACGGAAGCTGCGCTTATTGCGGATATGTGAATGCGAAACGCTGAAACCTGTCTGCGGTCCCTTGCCGCATACTGCGCAACGAGCTGCCATGATAACTCCCTTTATGTCTGTGTACATATGTTGCACGCCGCATGAAACCAATGTACGCGTGCGCACTGTACGTGTGTTGCTCTAGTTCTCTGACAATCAAGCCTGTGAGGTGACCGGCAAGCTACGCACCTGCCTTACACACAATTTCACGAGTGTACCGCAATTCATGAACAAGCGCAACTAAGGCAGAGTGTGCAACAACCCCACATAGGCATCGACTGCGATGGCTGTTGAAGTGTCACGCAGAAAGCTCCTAGTTCCAACGCCTGGAACGCACGGCATCGGCCAATTCGCGCAGAAGTGTCTCAGTATCAGGCCATGAGATGCATCTATCCGTTATCGATTTGCCATAGACCAATGTCGAAAGTGGCGCTGCAGGCTGGTTGCCCCCCTCGATGAAGCTTTCCATCATAAGACCCGTGACATTGCGCTCCCCAGCTGCGAGCCTTTGCGCAATGTCGCGAACAACGCGAATCTCCTGCTTCTCGTTCTTGCCTGAATTGCCATGCGCCGCATCGATGATAAGACCATGTCCTGCCGCAGAATCCTCAGACATCTCCTGACGAATGCTGTTCATCGCCTCTGCAACGGACGGCGCATCATAGTTCGGTCCGTGCGAAGAGCCTCGCAGCACCACATGGCAGTCAGGATTGCCAAGCGTCTCGACTGCAGCGGCACGTCCCTGATGGTCGATGCCGAAGAATGTATGACGCTGTGCTGCCGTATAGCACCCATCTATCGCAACTTTGACACTGCCATCGGTAGCATTCTTGAAACCGACTGGCATAGACAGTCCGCTGGCAAGCTGTCGATGTATCTGACTCTCTGTATTCCTCGCTCCAATGGCACCCCACGTCACGGCATCGGCAATGAACTGAGGCGATGTCGGCTCAAGGAACTCAGTCGCAGCCGCTAGACCTTGATCGAGCACGCCTATCAACGTTTTGCGCGCAAGCAGAAGACCCTTACGAATGTTATGGGTGCCATCAACATCTGGATCGTTGATCAGCCCCTTCCACCCAACAGTCGTGCGAGGCTTTTCGAAATATACGCGCATGATGATGAGTAGCTCGGAATCAAGCTCCTTCTTCACGGCAGCGAGTCGATGCGCGTAATCAAGCGCCGCATTCGGATCGTGAATCGAGCACGGCCCGACGATAACCACGAGACGATCATCCTGCCCATAGAGGCAGGCTCGCAGCTCGTCCCGTGAATACGCCACCAATTCACGTGACTTCGCGGTCAGTGGATACTCTGCAAGCACATCGGCAGGGGCTGGCAACGGATCGAGCTCCAAGACTCTGCGATTGATGATCGGATCAATGCCGACCTCATTTTCCCAACGGCTGATCCCCTGCATCGACAGAGGATTCCTGCCTTCGGCTATCGCCTCGTGGATGGCATGAATCTGACCACCTTCTGACTCATGTGAGTTGTCGGCCATATCCTCCACCTCCGTATGACATTCCTGAATATGCTGCCTCAAAGCCAATCGTTGCATGTACACGCTGTGCATCACAACGCGCATTACACTGCGGAAATTACACCATGTCCGATAGTGCGTGCAGCAGGTACACCTCGTGCACCCTGATTGTAGTCCGCACACGCAGATGTCAAGCTGCTCGCTCTCGACGAACGGCAACGCTCTGAGCCAATGTGTGCAGCAACTCGACGGTCCTCGACCACGGGATGCACCGATCGGTTACCGAACACCCATAGATCAATGAACGCAATGGGCCGGGCTGCTGATTGCCGCCCTGCAGGAAGCTCTCCATCATGATACCGGTGATGCCCCGCTCACCAGATGCAATCCTTCCGGCAATGTCCTCTACGACGCATGCCTCAACATTTTCATCCTTGCCGGAGTTACCATGTGCGGCATCAATGATCAGGCCATACTCGCTAGGACCACTGGCCTTGGAATCATGCAATTCACGCATTGCGGATGCAACCGATTCCGCATCGTAGTTTGGCCCATGCGATGATCCGCGAAGAATGAGATGGCAGTTGGGGTTTCCCCTTGTCTCAGCAGCAATGACATGACCATCCAGATTGATTGAAAGGAAGTGATGCTCTGCTGACGCGGAATAGCACGAGTCAGCAGCCGCCTTCACATTGCCGTCGGTAGAATTCTTGAATCCGATGGGCATCGAGAGTCCGCTGGCCAGTTCGCGGTGAACCTGGCTTTCGGTATTTCTCGCTCCTATGGCACCCCAGCTTATGGCATCAGAAAGATACTGCGGCGTGATCGGGTCAAGCCATTCGGTTGCCGCAGGAACTCCTTTGGATACCACGTCAAGCAAGACCTTGCGTGCAAGCCACATGCCCTTGCGAATGTCGAAGGTACCATCCAGATCAGGATCGTTGATCAGCCCCTTCCACCCCACGGTGGTTCGTGGCTTTTCGAAGTACACCCGCATCACGATCAGCAGACGATCCTTGAGTTCAGTGCAGACCTTGGCCAGCCTTGATGCGTATTCGGCAGCAGCTTTCGGATCATGAATCGAACAGGGACCGACGATAACCAACAGCCTGTCGTCAGCTCCGTTGAGTACGTCTCGAATCTCTTGCCTGGAATGGAGTACGAATCGCGCCTGAGCCTGGCCAAGTGGCAATTCCTTGATGAACGCTCGCGGGGCTGGTATCGGATCCAGCTGGCGAATGTTGATATCAACCGTTTCAGGGAACACCGCTTGGCGGCTCAATCGTGACTGCTCATCTTCAGAGCTATCGGGACCGCGCAATTCTGCCATGTTCTCCTCCACCATACCTTGCTGCCGCTATACCGCCCGTCAAGCCTAGCGGACAATACCCGTTTTCGGCGAATTTTCGTCTGAATTCTGGAATTCCCTACCAAAAACAGGCTCTGCTACCAGCATTGCCCACTGAAATACGAGTTTTGCGGCAATTCTGAAGTATACAAGCCTCAAATCGGCCTTTCTACGTCGAGAATAAGCCAAAAAGTCGCCTCTGTACTTCAGAATTGCCGCAAAACTCGCAATGTGGTTTCTTCACACCCGATTATCGAGCCAAAGCACCCATCGGATCCCATGCAGGAAGCTTGATTGCCGGCTTCTTGAGGGCTTCCTGATACTCGGCCGGAAGCATGGACTTCGGAACGGCAACCTCATACACGAATTCAGAGAACCAAGCATCCTCCATCGTGAAGTAACCCTTGTCGGCGATCTTGCAGCCCCATGAATTCTCCACTCGCCAACGGCGTGTGGTCTTTGCGTCATCGGCAACGTCGACACCCACGAACGCCATCGCATGATTCATAGCCGAATCGTTGTAGCGTACACACTCTTCCTTGTCGAGGTCGAAATCGAAATCGTAGACGCGACCATATTCGAAAAGATCGGTTGCCCACGCACCGTTTTTGCGGTCCATCATCGGATGGCAGTCAGCGCCGAACCATACTGGAATCGACTCTTCGGAGAGAATCCTCGATGCCAGGCTTTTCATGAAGTCAACTGGCACGTTCAGATACTCAGTGGCATCGCCACCAACGACATTGCCCAGATGCTCGATGGCAATCTTCTGACCCTTCGGGTGCTCCTTGCGCGGATCGTCTACCAAGCAGACATAGTCTTCCAAGCCAGCATTCACATACTTCTTCCAGAACTCCTGAGGTGTGATCTGTCCGTCACGGTGGAACTCGCCATCCTTGTCGGTCCACTCCCAGTCGAAGCTGGTTGGAGGAGTGCCAAGGTTGATGGTGAGAACGCGGTGTCCGGCCTCAAGCGTGGTCTTCACGATCTGATCGATGTCGCCTGCGTTCTCATACATACGGGCCACCGCCTGGTGCAGCAGGGAGCGGAGATGCACATTCATCTCAGAAGTGTTGCGGGATGATGCAGTCTCTGGGAACAGATCCTTGGGAACCGCACCATACTTCTTGTAGACATTCATCGCCATCGTCCACTGACCGCCGTCGCCCATTACATCGTTGAGCATATGCTGCATCAGCCTTGAGTCGCTCGTTTCACCCGAACGAACCAGTTCGGCAGCATCCTGCAGGAAGTAGTTGATGCGCTCAAGCTTGTCGTAATACATCGCATAGTTCTGCGAAAACTCGAACTCCTTGAGATTCATCGACTTCTTGGCGATAAACCGTGCCACGTTCAGCGAGCTGAACAGCCAGCAACGTCCTGAATGCTCCTGCGACGTCACATCGCCATTGTCGACCGAGACAGAAAAACGGCGCTGCAACAGACGTGACTTGTCGTAATTTCTGGCTACCTCGTTGATGCCCGCATTCGTGACGGCATTCATGGCCACACGGTTGGTGCCCTGCTTGTCGAAGCCCTCGCACATCTGCTCAAGCTGTTCTTTCCCCAATGGTTGTAGATTTTCACTCATTACGTATACCCTTCAGCAATCTACGCTTTGATATTCCTATCACTTACTTATGCACTTTCGCACTGTACTATTCCCCGCAGAACTCTGACCATTCACGGCATCGCAGTACTGTCTCAGAGCATTCATGCGGCTTTCTGATCATTCTGTGCATCGTTCTCATTGCTTGCGTCATCGTGCTCTGATGCAGGAGCTGGCGCGGCTGCACCCTGATTTGCACTCTGATCCGCATTCCGATCCGTACTCTTGTCTGCACTGTCGCCGGCAAAATCAAGGGCTCCGAAGGATTTCGCAAAGATGGAACGCAAATCGTCAACGCGAGCCGTGATGGTTGCCTCACGATGCTGCAACTTGGAAATGCTGGTCTTCAGCCCCTTCAGCTCCTGCTCGGCTGCATGGCGACGATTCTCAACCTCGACCTGCGCATCCGATGATGCCTTGGCAAGAATCTGGTCAGCCTTGCGCTCGGCATCCTCACGCTTATGTGCGGCATATTCGTCGGCATCCTCACGGGCCTTCTTTGCCTGGGCAAGCAACTCCTGAGATTCCTTCTCGGTCTGCGCACGACGCTCTTCAAGGTTCTTCAACAGCTCATTGACCTTGGCTGTAGCCTCATCCTGCTGCTGTGAGATGTCCTTGCGAATCTGCTGGACTTCGGCTGAAACCTTCGAAAGGGTTTCTGCTCTGCTGACCACGGCTTCATCGGTGATCTGCTGAGCCTTGACGTGCGCGGCATCGGTTATCTCGCCAGCTTTGCGCTTCGCCTCGGTGAGGTTGCGCGATACCTGTTCGCGAACGTCTGCCAGCTTCTTGTTGGCCTCCGCAAGCGCCTTCTGAATCTGATCGTTGGCTTCGCTTTTCAGTTGGGTGATCTCCTGATCGGCAACCTGACGCTGCTGTGCAGTCTCCTTCGTTGCCTCGGCCCGCATGGCTGCAATGTCGCGCTCCTGCGAGGCGCGTTCGGCCGCCATGCGCTTTTCATGCTCTTCACGCGAATTACGCAGCTCAAGTTCGACTGCCTGACGCTGCTCGGAAACCTTCTTATCGGCTGTGGACTGCAACTGATCGGCCTGCTGGCTCGCGGTGGCCGTAACGGTCTGCGCCTTGTCCCTTGCCGATTCAAGAAGCGATTTCGCCTTTGACTGAGCATCTTCGATCACGCGCTTCGCATCGATATGCGCGTTGTTGATTGCCGTGTCGGACTGCTCCTGAGCGGATGTTCTGATGGTGTTCGCATCCTGCTTCGCACGATTCAGCAGTTCGGTGCTCGTCTGCTCGGCCGAGGCAAGCAGCTGCTGGGCATTGGCACCCAATGAAGCGAAGGAATCCTTGGAAACGGTAGACTTGCGTGCCTTCTCGTCCTGAAGCTCTGACTCCAGCTTCAACACCCTCGCGTCATAAGCCTTGATCTGCTCACGCAGGCGGACAATATTCTGACGCATGTCAGAAAGCGCACCGTCGACTCTATCTTTGTCATATCCACGCAACACCACAGGGAAATTATCCACCATCGAAACTCCTATTCACCGATTCCGTTCTTGTGCGTCAACGCACCTGTTATGACTCTATATCCAATACTTGCGGAAAGGTCTGAGCTGCAATGATTTCACACACTCTCAGCGCAACATTCAGCACTTTTTCAGAGTGTTCTCAGACGATTGCCACATCTGTGTTGGCCGGCTCCCGAAAATATCGCAAGCTTTCCTTCACCACGTCACGTCCTGCAGCGATCTGCTGCTTCAGCGGCAGGCCATAGAGATTCCCTCCATGCTCGTTCACCAGGGGAAAGCTCACGAAGCCTGACAGCACTTTGCGCTGATGCGAAGTCCAGTTCAGCAGATGATAGAACAGGGAATTACACACGTAGGTTCCCGCATCGGAACTCAGGGTTGCTGGAATGCTGTGCGCGGAGAAATCCTCAAGTATCGAGCGTAACGGCAGCCTCGTCCAATACGCCGCCGGTCCTTCCTCCACGATCGCAATCTTGCGCGGCTTGACATTGTCGGCATCGGGACGGGCAGCATCCATAAGATTCGTGGCGCATCGTTCCAGCGCGATGCCTCTGGCTGCGTGTTTCAACCCGGTGGCGATGACGATATCGGGATGATACTTGTCAATCGCGCTTTTCAGGGTTGGCCACGCATTCGTAAAGCTGACAGGCAGCATCACGCTATGAATGCTTATCTCACAATCGAGACTGACGTCGTCATCAAGCGCTGAAGTCGAGTTTGTCTCACTTTTCGAGCCAAGTATCAACCCTTGAGATTCCAAGGCTTCAGGAACTTCGCGCGACGGATTCACATCGACACTTTCATACCGGTCAAAGCCGGACACAATAACAGAAAACCGTTCCATACGCACCAGTCTAAGCACAGAATCTACTGCAGCGATCACTTTCATGCAGCTGATGGCGTGTGAGTCATCAATGCTGTGAAATCCGCGCGAGCACGGCTATCCTCCAACGGCAGCGAGAGCGTTGGAATTTGCGCAACCTGACAGTGTCGGGGGTTCATCAGCGAGCTCGACGATTCCATGCAGAAAGCCATGCGATGATTGAATCATCGCCCTGGAGGTACCAGGCGGAGAGTCTGGCATTGAACTCCCGCCTATCTGGATCTTCAACGGGAACAGAAAGCATGCCCTGATATCCGCGGTGCAGCAGCAAGCCGTTCGACAGCAGCAGGGCTGAACGCTTGTTGCCGTCACCAAATGGCTGGCTACGTGCAATGGTGACAAACGCGGTCGAAGCTGCCGTGAGAGGGTCAGACTCTACAGAGGCGTGCGATATCGTCAGGCTCAGTTCACTTTCCTTGGGAATTGGCGGGACATAATCCCCCAGCGCGGTATGAACGACGATGTTGCTTGCCGTCCGAATCTTGCCTGGTTCGATGGAAGCGGTACGTGTCATCTGTGCATTGATTCCACACAGATATGCGAAGTCGATGGAACGCTGCGCATATTTCAACGCATAGTCTGCAGCATCCTTGAGATCGCTGAGCAGAGCGAGATCGTTACGGCTACCGAGCACCTTGGGATTATTGGTGCGTAGAAACTCTTCGGTTGCCAGCCGAGTCGACGAGAGATTGTCGAACGTTCTGCCCATTTCATACAGTAGCTTCGACAGACCATGAACTGTCATCAGCTCACTACGCTGACTCGTTTCTTCAGCCATGATTCACCCCCTCAGCAGTACTCGCATCGTTGAGCGCCATTCTACTGTCTACACCACGCTACGCCTCAGCAATCACTTTCATGCAGCTGATGGCGTGTGAGTCACCAATGCTGTGAAATCAGCGCAAGCATGCGACCTTCGTGAGAGTTGTGGGCGAGCGTCGAACGGCGATGTGAGAACCACAGCGGGTTTTCCAAGGTACACAGACTGTGGCGAATGCTTGCGATGCGCTGCGCCAGCGATGCCGGCCCTTCACCGTCCTGACTGCACAGATCATCGAGTTCCTGATCGTGTTCCAGATACTGTGTGGCCGCATTCACGCGCGGCATGGAAGATATGAGACGGACCACTCCAGCATCGTGCAGAGCCATGGTCGCCGCCTTTGCAATATCGATGCCCTTGCCTCCGAACCTCGTCTGGGTTGCCGTGCCAAGGAACTGCGTATCAAAGTCTGCGGCAATCTGGTCGCCAACCTCATAGCAGTCGCCACAGATGCATGGGCCGAGCGTTGCAACGATGTTGTCAAGCTGCGCGCCATGCTCCAGCATCTTCGCGACGGTCGCGGCAATGATGCCACGTTGCAGTCCTTTTCTTCCGCAATGGGCAGCGGCGATGATGTGCCTGTCTGGATCGGCAAGCAGCACAGGCAGGCAGTCGGCCGCAAACATTCCGAGCGCCACGTCTGAGTGCTCCGAAACCTGGCCGTCAGCATCAATCACGGAACCCTCTATTCCCTGAACCGAACTATCGTCCAAATCCGAATCATGAGCCGTCGTGTCGTGAACAGTCGTGTCATGAGCCGTCGTGCCACTCGCATCGAAGCCGAAGTCGGCATTGCTTTCCCATACGTCATCGATATCGATGGCATGCCCGGAATGCACTTGGCTGACCAATGACAGTGGTGCATGGAGCGACTGTGATAGTGCTCTGCGGTTCGCAAGCACATGATGCGGCTCGTCTCCACCTTTGCCACCCAAGTTGAGCTGGGCGAAGCTGCCGGTCGAAATCCCACCGAGTCTCGTCGTGTAAGTGACGCGCACGCTGGGAGCCAAGTCTATAGGTATGGTCACGGGAATCGGATTGCCCGCACTATCGTGGTCATCGATGCGCGTATCGTCCAAAATCTGTGCGGAAGCGATGCTTTCAGCGTGAGGGTTGAAGGATGATTCCTGCATTGTTCATCTCCTTGCGGGCCTTTTCTCCCAAGTCTTTGCTCACGGGAACCGTCAGATCGGTGAACACGCGCACACGCAATCCATATTTTTGAGCGTCCAGAGCCGTTTCCTTCACGCAATGCGATTCTGCGATGCCCACCACATCAACATTGCTCACATGATGCTCGTCAAGTTCGTGCTTCAGCGTGTGACCGGCCTTGCTCATCTGTGCGAATTCCTCACGCGAAGGAATCTCAGGGCCACCAAGGTCCTCAATGCCTTGAAAGCCAGAATATGCAGCTTCGTATTGACCCTTCTTGAAATGGTGTTCGACACCCAGCGCTGCAATCAGAGGATGAAGCTTCGCATTCGCGGAGCCTGCAACACCATGCCGAGGCCATGTATCGACAAAGTCGGGGTTATCGGAAAAATGATGTCCCGGTTCGATATGCCAATCCTGAGTCGTGGCAATATAGCCGTAATCCTGGCGATGTTCTTTCACAAAGTCGGCAATCGCCGACGCCACCGCATTGCCGCCCTCTACACCGAGTTCGCCAGCTTCGCAGAAGGTGGGCTGCACATCGACGATAATCAGTGCGCGGCTCCCTTTTGTTCCTTCAGTCTGTTCATGGTGCAGTGAAGCGCCTAATGGGTTTTCAACAGTCATATGTCTCTATCCTCCCGACCGATGACACACATTGAATGATGGACGATCCCCTGCCGGAACTCGATACCGTCACGCCCCATGGCAAGGTAGCGCGACGATACCGAGTCGGCTCTCAGCCCAGGGTTGCCAATTCGTCGGCGCTCAGTTCAAGCTGACCGGCATTGAGTGAATCCAGGATGGTCGCTGGACGGTGAGCGCCCGGAATCGCAAACATGTGATCGCCCTTGCTCAGTTCCCATGCGAGCACAACCTGCTGATAGCTGACACCGTGCGCCTTGGCTACGGCCTTGAATGGATCGAACTTGCTTTCGTCCTTTGCCCTGCGGAAGCCTCCCAGTGGACTCCAGCAGACAAATGCGAGACCTACTTGCTTGGTATATTCCAAGGTATCTTCGGTCTCGCGGTAGATTGGTGAATACTGGTTTTGAACAGCTACCAGCTTGTCGCCGAGTATGCCGCGAGCAATGTCGATCTGCTCGATGCTGGCGTTCGAAATTCCAGCTTCCTTGGCAACTCCTTCATCGACCAGCTGCTTGATGGCTTCGATGGATTCGTTATACGGCACCTTTGGATCGGGACGGTGGAAATACAGCAGATCGATGCTGCTCACGCCCAGTGCCTCTGCTGACTGCTTACCGTACCGGATCAGACTCTCGGGGCGGCCATCGACATCCCATGTTGGCTTGCCGTCAGTGAAATTCCTAAAATGTCCGGCTTTGGTCGCAACCAGAACCTCGTCACGAGGACCGCTCCATGACTGCAATGCCTGACGGACGAGCTTCTCGCCGGTTTCCTCCTCGCCACCTGATTCATAATAGGCCCAGGCGGTATCGATATGACGGCATCCGGCATCCAATGCGGCATGAATGGTCTCTACCGCCTGTTCATGACTGGGCTTGCCTTCGATTGTCAAGGGCATCTCTCCAAAGCCAATGGCGGTGGTGCTGCGCTGACCCAGCTTTCTACGGAGTAGTTCCATAAGGAACCCCTTTCAACTTGAAGATAATCACTCCAACCCTACACGTTGGCGATGTCGTTGCACGCTTGTTTACCTACCGCCGAAGGATCCACCGCCTGCTCCACCGCCGCCACCGGCAAAGCCACCTCCAGAGAAGCCGCCACCAGAGGATGATGAGGGGGCAGCAGCGTGAATCGTTGAACTGATTGACGAGAAGCTGGAAGTCAGCTGACCGCCTATATCTCCGATGCCAGTGTTGAAGCTTGCAGGTGCGGGCATTCCAGGAGCGGCTGCGCCGAATCCTCCGATTCCGTAGCCATAGGCCATGGCGGTGAACGACCATGGTCGGAAGGTCCAATAGAGCATGGAATCAGCGGCATTCGAATCGAGCCACTCGGGGTCGCTCAACTGTGCGTTGGCACGAGCAAGCTGTTGCAAGGCCTCGTTGCTGATGCCAAATGCAGCAGCATAGACCAGATAGCGATCCCATAATGCAAGATCATCCACGCCACGATCCTCGAAGGAGCTGAAGTCGAGCAGATAGCGCCGCAGACCCTGTATCTGGCCCGCATAGGTCTGTCCCTGTTCGTTCAGCACCGTGACCTTGCCGTATCCGATGGCGAACAACGAGCACACCATCAAGACGAAGCTGCATGCAATGCCAATGACGAAGCTTCCTCCGCCAAGCGTAAGTCCGGCACCGAAACAGCCGATAAGGGCAAGAACAACACCGGAAACGCCCAAGGTTATCGAACTGCCCCGCGTGTCAGTCGCACCCAGCAATGCGAATTCCGAGCTGACGGCATTGGCGAACTTTTCCTGTTCCTTATACCCTGACTCCCATTTCTTGAAACTCTTCTGCATCTGCTTCAGATCGAACACCTGCGAAGAGAGCCTCTGCGCCGCGCATTCGAGCAAATGCAGCGCCGCGTCTTCCGATTCGCTCAACTTGAGTGCCTCACGATTGTCTGAGCACACAGGATGGATGACCATTGTTGACGTTGATGCGAGAGCCTTCTGAAGACGCTTGTCATCGCCCGCAATAGCGCTTGATATCTGTACTGAACTGGCCTTGGTCAGATCGACGTTGTCATAGACGGACAGTGGTCCGGGGTATATCGAAATGGCATGCTTTGAGGCCAATGACAGTACGCTCGCTGCCATTTGGCGTGAGGCCGTATCCGACTTTTTCCCGATAACCAGATCAGACATCGCAGCCGCAGACGCGGGACTCATGTCAGGAGGATCACGCCAATATTCCAAATCGCCATGGTATCGCGATGCCCCATATGTCTTAAATGCCGCACGGACGGCGAAAATGCTCAGCAACAGCGCAATGATGCCGCCGACAATCCAAGCGATGATGGTTACGCGCGCTTTGACCCGTTCCTGGTTCCTGGCTTTGGTTTCCTGCCGGGTTTCGTCATCGATGATGCGCTGCTTCGCCTTCGAACTGCTTGTTCTCGCAACACCGCTGCTGGCCGAGGAATCGAACATGGCGACCAGATTAAGGTGTTCACCCGCGCTCACATTCTGGGCTGAGAACTTCAATGAGCCGTCTGCCGCACGCGAGGTCGTAGATTGACCGCCGTAATGGAGCCATGCCCAGGAATTCTTTGCGTTGATCCCGTCCGGGAAGCTGACAGTTGCATGGACGGTGTCGATGGGAACCTGATTGGTGTGGCCGAAAGGTTCCCACTGGAAGGTGGTCACGTCGGGATGGGCTGTCGAAAGACCGTGGAAGGTCATGGAAATATCGAACACCATGGCTTTGGCAGAATCCGTCTGAGGAATGTTCCAGCCGATTTCCACCGGGTACTTGCTGCCTTCGCTTGCAGTGGCTGCATCGTAGGGCATCGGTGAACTGGCGTTGGAGACATCCGCGATATACCAATGATTCGCTTCTGTCTGATCCCAATCGGCGGTTTGTGAGACCTCATTGGGAGGAATCGGTCTGGTTTGCTTATATGTCGTGTTATCTGTGACGTTTCGGACGGAAACGTTGGAGATCGAGGCAAGGCCGCCTTGATTCATCGTGTATTGCTGAAACATCTGACGCCAGGGCTTGGTGTCGCCATTGTCGTCCTCGCGCTTATTGAGCCTGATGGAAACGCGCTGCTCTATTTTCAGGTCACCGTTCTTCAGCACCTGCGTCTTGTAATCGAGTGAATTGTAGGAGAGATCGGCCTTGTCAAAGCTCGATACGCCAATGCCTACGAGAATGGCGGTTGCGACGGCGGCAACTATCACAGAAGCGAGCAGACATCCGATGAGGCGTTTCACATTCCACATATGACTGTGGTTTTCTGCGTCGTCACTGCGGAGTGGAACATCACTGTGTAGTGGGTCATCACTACGTATTGGGTTATCACTATGTTCTGGTGAATACTCTTGAGCAGTGTGCATTGCTTGCTTTTCCTTCATATGACTATGCGACTGGCTGCATCCTGCGTCAACAGCCTCGCGTACCTGTGATGGCAGCGTGTCTGAATGACCGACCGGCTTGGTTCGGCATCGTGGTTGCTCTTAATACGCGATGATTTTCATTACGCAATAGTGTTCAAGTGTTTCCGGCACTCCCCATTTCGGGTACCGCACGCGCGTTCGAACAGTCAGAACTTTACCTGGGGAACAACCCGATCCTGTTCTCCTGCTTCGAAGAAAGTAGCCTCGTGGAAGTGGAACATGCCGGCGATGATGTTGCTTGGTACCGACTGAATCTTGATGTTGAACTTCTGCACGACATCGTTATAGAACTGACGCGCATAGGCGATTTTCTGTTCCAGCTGGTTCAGCTGATTCTGCAGATCCATGAAGTTCTGGTTGGCCTGCAGCTGTGGATATGCCTCAGCGGTTGCACGCAGGTTCACCAGAGCGTTGCTCAACTGGTTTTCAGCCTGGGCTCGCTGCTGCGGATCACCCTGACGTGCTGCCTCGACAGCATTTGCACGAGCCTCGGTGACCTTCTGGAACACTTCAGATTCGTGGGTCGCATAGCCCTTGACCGTTTCGACAAGGTTGGGAACCAGGTCGGCACGTTGCTTGAGCTGGACATCTATCTGAGCCCAACCGTTGGCAACGCGGTTGCGCAAGCCAATCAGAGCGTTGTAGACCCCAATGCCCCACAACACGAGGATAACGACAATAACAACTATCACGAGTACAGCAATGAGTAATCCGTTCATGCACACCATTGTCTCATAGACAGTGAATCTACGAATCAGACGCCGTCTTTTGCCTGCCGTTGTTGACCTTTGTGGAGGTGCGTTCTGTTTCATGGCATGGTATTGGGCTACTCGGAATTCTCTGGGCTGCTTGGGATTCTCGGTCTCTCTCGTTTCGACCCGGCTGAGCATGCTTCTTGCGTGCTATTCGAGGATGTTGGCGGTGGCTTCCGCTCGATGGGACAGGTAGTAGGGACGGATGGCGAGGATGCCGACCGCCGTGCCCAACAGGAGCAGGATCGCGATGCCGACGCTGCCCGTGTACGGCAGGCTCGCCAGGGAGTGCGCCGGGTCGGCCACCACGATGGTGCGACCATCCTGGGACACGTACGCCAGACTCGTGCCCTCGGTGCGATACAAGGCCAGCGTCACCTCACTCGCATCCACGTTCCACACCGGCACGGTCTCCACCGTGAAGTCCTTCACCCGGAAATAGCCAGACGGGGCCGCAGTCTCCCGGAACGACAGGGCACGAGCCTCCACGCCCTGCAGGGTCAGTCCGCCATCCGCACGACTCGCCACCTCGGTACCACCCGCAGCATCCAGACGATACACCCCATCGGACAGCTTCGAGAACCTCAACGCCGACCCATCGCGAGACACCTCAAAGCGAGCGTCTCCAAGCGGCTTCGACATGTCATCCCTATCCACCTTCACCAGGTTCACTGCAAACGAATACACGTTTGCCGTAGCGGTCTTGGTTTCGGCATCACCACCACTCTTGGAGCGTGTCAGAGTCACCGTGTTCTTGTTCGAGTTGATTTCCCCGCCTCCGGGAGCACTCAACGTCGCATCCGTGTTCAGTACCGCTGCATAGCGGATACGAATCAACGACCTAGCAGGCACACTGGTCTTATTCGCTACATGACCACCCGAATCCTCAGCGAACAAGGTCTTCAACCCATCCACCGTCAACGACTGGTCACTAACCATAATCGACGAAGGCGGCAGACCACCCGTCACCTCCGTGTCCGCATCAGGCACGTCCATGAACACCCTCACCCCAGACGCGGCAGGCAAGGCCAACCCCGTGTCAGCCGCATCAGAGACACCAAACTGATACGAGCCATATGACACCGACGAGAACCCTGACAGGTCAGGCACCTGCAAAGCTATCTCAAACTCCACACTCGCACCCACATCAAAACCATCCAACCCATCATCATTCACCACACGCTTCGACACCTCCGCGATGCTCGTCTTCAACATGGCCACGCCCAGGCGAGGCTTGCCCCTGACCCCAGCATCCACAAAATCCACCATCCGACCATCAGCACCCAGATGCTCGTTGAACGCCTTCGTGCCCACAATGATCGGCAGGGACCCGCCGGAAGCCTGACTGTCATCCACGATCAGATACAGGCCCGGACCAGACACCGCGAGCGTCGCAGCGCCACCGGCAGATGCCAGATCTGAACCAGCCAGCGAGCCCTTGACACCGCCAAGCGCAGCATCGCCACTCGTCGCAAGCTTTCGCGCGAACAGCTGCAAGTTGCCAGCATACGGACTGTACCCGCTCGTCACGTCATCCGACGGCGGGTCGCTCGGATAGCCAAGCCAACGCGACGCCACCCAACCAGTGGGATTGTCCGCGTCAACATCCGAACCACCAGCATCCCGCGCCGCACCCAGCACCGACGCTCTCACCGGATTGGCAGGAGTATCCAACCTCACGCTCTTCAACGCGCCCGTCTGATCAAACATTGTTTGCGCATACTCACCGATCTTGTACGCTCTCAACGTGCCGGAGGTTGCACCCGTCAGCTCGATGCCATACTTCGGCGAGGTTTTCACCTTCCACCCCTTGATCGTCGTCTTCACCGGCTCCGTCGCACGATTCGTCAGACCATCCGCAGCGCTGCCGTCCTGCTGACCCCACACATACAAGTCATAATCCTTCGTCTCGTCCGCCATCAACGCCTCAGGCAACGCCATGTTTCCATCAACACTCGTTTTGCCCGAACCCAACACCTCGCCAGGCTGAGCAGGGTTGACAATCTTCCAACCCAGCTCCGAACCCAGGTCTGAACTACCTGACAGGTCCAACGAACGCGAACCCGCACCACCAGAAACCGAAGCAGACCACGAATGTAACTTCTTGCCCGACTCCACGAACGTCAGACGCAGATCATTCGCCCCGCTCTGGCTCTGATTGCTGCTGTCTGCCGACAGCAGCAGATTCTCAAGATTCAGACGAAGAGCCAGCCGCAACCCAAGACCGGTGATGCCCGTATTGATATCGTACGGGTAACCGTCGTTCCACACAAAGAACGCATTGACCGCGTTGCTCCAGCGAGCAGAACGCAACCAAAAGCCAGAAGCACCATTAGCACAAGCGCTCGAAGGACAAGCAAGATTAGCATCAGACGACAAGCCGCTCGTGTGGTTGAAATACTGCCTCACATCACCAATAGACAACGGAAACACTCTATACGAATTCACCGAATCAGTCTGCTGCGTGTAACTGCCAGAATCACACCCTGTAGGCTGGGCAGCGGTGCACACACCCTCAATAGGAGCAGAACGCAACAAGGACTGCTCAAAACTCGAATAATTCCCAGCAGCCACCGCATCAGACACCTGAGCCAGATTCGACCTGTACGACCCCGTCGCACTATCAAACGAATTACGATACGTACCGTTCGTATCAAACCTAAAACCGGCAGTCACCACATTATCGGCCCACAGCAACGCCTCACCAGCAGCAACCGACGTCGTAGCCGACTTCGAATACGCCTGATTCACACCAAAACCAGCATCAGCCACACTCGCCACAACACCCTTAGCCAAGGTCTTATAGCCGCCAGACACCTGAGCCCCGCCATACGTGCCCGTGCTGCCCTGCTTGCCGAACACAATCCTGCGCGTAGACGCCCAACCACCAGAAGCCACAGGGGTCGCGCCATCGTCCAACGTACTGAAATAGCCGTCAGGACCCAGCTCCACGGTATCGGCAGCATCGGCAGACGCACGCTCAACCGGCATCGCCACGACCACGCCCGCGACGGACAGCGCCATGCCCAGACACAGGCAGCACACCGCACGCACGACACCACTGAAACGAGAACGCGAAACAAGACCCTTCATGGGGGAACCTTCCATCCAGCCAAAAACAGCACCCCCCCCCCCGCGACCGGCGATCATCACTAGAAACCACCTCGCCAGAACCGTCCACTAGCGACCGTCCAAGCAAAGCGCCGCAACCGTTTCCTGCACAGCCACAACACATCGCAGCCACACTACAAACGCACATAAAGCTTGCGGCATCTACCACGGAGGGAAAATATCAATATGCATAATATTGTATATTATGGAGGTATTTACTCGTCTGATTTCATTCTCAGCTCATCTAGCTCGCTCACAACGTTTACATACCGGCCTTCTCGATACCATCCATGAGAATCGAAAAGCTTCAAGCGGCCTCGCTCTGTGCAGTGCGCGATGTTCTGATTCGACTCATGAGATTCAAGCGCAGCGCTCAGAAATGACACCCCGCAGGATAGCATGGAGCGCAGGTTAATCTACGAAGGGACTTCGGATATGGAAAAACAAGGAATGCGGGCAGCACAAGAACTCAACAAGCGCCAGATCAAGCAACTTCGCGCGCTTGGCAATCATCTGAATCCACTCATCATCATCGGCAAGAGCAACCTCACTGAGGCCAGCATCAAACAAGCGGACGAAACCTTGGAAAATCGCGAGCTTATCAAATGCTCGGTCTTGAACGGCTCAGATCTGACGGCGCGCGATGCAGCCGCTCAACTGGCAGAGCAGCTTGGCGCCTCTGTTGTGCAGGTCATCGGCAACCGTTTCGTCATCTACCGCGAAACAAGCCGCGACGACGTAGAAAAAATCAAGCTCGTTCGCTGATTTTCAGCAAGTAGTTCGTTCATTGTGAACTCATCGCAGTATCCGAACCCCAAAAAGGCGTAATAGCAACGTCAAACAGCCAAAAAATGCGCGTGATACATGACGAAGTTCACAATGAGCACTCATGGGGCATGGGGAAGAGAAAAAATAGCGTAGATGCCGTGGATGTGGGTTTCCCCACCTCCACGGCATCTACGCTATTTGGTCAGCGTTGCGCTGGCTCATTGGTTTTGGGGCTTTTAGTCCTCGAAGGGATCAAAGTCCTTGCGAACTCTGCGGCGAGGGCGTTCGCTGCGTTCTTCGCGGTCTGCGCGATACTCGTCATAGTGCTCGTCTGGAGCATAGTGAGGAGCTTCGCGACGACCACGGTAGCCGCCTCTACGATCATCACGACGGTCATTGCGGTCATGACGGTTATCACTGCGTTCGCCACGATCAGAACGACTATCGCGATCATGACGCTCGTAACGATCCGAACGATCATCATGACGATCCCTGCGGTCGTAGCCACGGTCGGAACGGTCAGAACGATCAGCATGCTCGCCCCGATCATCACGGTCGTCACGGCGACGACGTGGGCGATCATCATTGTTGTAATGCGAGCGATATCCACCGCGATCACCACGGTCACCACGGCGATCACCATGACGGTCTCCGCGGTCTCCGCGGTCTCCACGATCTCCACGATCGCCACGTGATTGGCTGGCGCTCTCCTGGCTTTCAAATCCCGGAATGGCAAGCGAAATCTTGCCGCGGTCGTCAACGCCTTGCACGATGACCTCGACGGTGTCGCCTTCCTTCAGCACATCTTCGACAGCGTCCACGCGCTCACCGTTGGTGAGATTACGGATCTGTGAAATGTGAAGCAGACCATCGGTTCCTGGCGTGAGATTGACGAAGGCTCCAAAGCTTGTGGTCTTCACAACCTTGCCATTGAAGGTCTCTCCGGCTTCTGGAACATGTGGGTTGGCGATCTGGTCAATCATTTCCTTCGCCTTGGCTGCAGCTTCGCCACCTTCGGAAGAAATGTAAACCGTACCGTCATCCTCGATGGTGACGTCAGCGCCGGTGTCCTCTTGAATCTGGTTGATCATCTTGCCCTTCGGGCCAATGACTTCGCCAATCTTCTCGACGGGGACGGTGGTGCTGATGATGCGCGGTGCGTATGGACTCATCTCGGCTGGGCTGTCGATGCACTCGTTGATGACTTCGAGAATCGTCGTGCGAGCTTCCTTGGCCTGCTGCAAGGCAGCAGCAAGAATATCGGCAGGAATGCCGTCAAGCTTGGTGTCAAGCTGCAGCGCGGTGATGAATTCCGAGGTACCTGCAACCTTGAAGTCCATGTCGCCGAAAGCATCCTCTGCACCGAGAATATCGGTCAGTGTCTTGAAGATGTGCTTGCCATCGACGTCGCCGGACACGAGTCCCATGGCGATGCCGGCAACTGGAGCCTTCAGAGGAACGCCTGCTGCGAGCAGCGACAAAGTCGAAGCGCACACCGAACCCATGGAAGTCGAACCGTTGGAACCAATGGCTTCGGAGACTTGGCGAATGGCGTATGGGAACTCTTCGCGGCTTGGAAGCACTGGAACCAGCGCGCGCTCTGCAAGAGCACCGTGGCCGATCTCACGACGCTTTGGCGAACCGACGCGGCCCGTCTCACCAGTTGAGTATGGAGGCATTTCGTAATTGTGCATGTAACGCTTTGAAGTCGGGCCGGAAAGGGCATCGACCTGCTGCTCCATCTTGAGCATGTTCAGTGTGCTGACACCAAGAATCTGGGTCTCACCACGCTGGAAGAGCGCCGAACCGTGAACGCGAGGAACGATGTCAACCTCGGCGGACAGGGTTCTGATGTCGCGAAGACCGCGGCCATCAATGCGGTAGTCCTGAGTCAGAATGCGCTGACGAACGATCTGGCGCTGCAACTCCTTGAAGGCGTTGCCCAGCTCCTTGTCTTTCTCGGCATCTCCCATGTCGGTGAATTCAGAGGCGAGAGCTTCACGAACCTTCTCCTTGATTTCGTGAATTCTGTCCTGACGCGGCAGCTTGTCAGCGATGGAAAGAGCCTCATCCAAATCGCCGTGGGCAATCTCATCGATGCGCTTGTATAGATCATCGGTGTATTCAGGGAAGAGTGGGAATTCCTTGGTTTCCTTGGCAACCTTGGACTTGAGCTCGTCCTGCGCCTCGCAGATTGCCTTGATGAACGGCTTGGCAGCCTCAAGACCCTGTGCCACAACATCTTCATCAGGCTTGATCTGATCCTCGTCGTAAATGAGCTTCCAGGCATTCTTGCCTGCACCAGCCTCAATCATGGCGATGGCAACATCACCATTCTCGATGACTCGGCCAGCAACGACAATCTCGAATACTGCGCGCTCACGCTCGCTCCAACGTGGGAATGCAACCCACTGACCATCAATCAAGGCCAGACGAACGCCGGAAACTGGACCTTCGAAAGGCAGTCCGGAAATCATCGTGGAAGCAGACGCACCGTTGAGTGCGATCATGTCGTATGCGTCTTCTGGGTTGACGGAGAGAACGGTCTCTACAACCTGGACTTCGTTGCGCAAGGTGTGCGGGAACAATGGGCGCAAAGGACGGTCGATGATTCGGCAGGCCAGAATGGCTTCCGAGGACGGGCGACCTTCACGACGGAAGAACGAGCCGGGAATCTTGCCGGCTGCGTACATCTTTTCTTCCACATCAACGGTGAGTGGGAAGAAATCGTAATTTTCCTTGGGGCTTGAACCAGCTGTTGTGGTTGAAAGCACCATTGAATCATCATCAAGATAGGCTGCGACCGCACCGTCTGCCTGCTGGGCAAGACGACCGGTTTCGAAACGCAATGTGCGCGTTCCGAATGAGCCATTGTCAATAACCGCTTCTGCGGCTTGTATTTCGGGACCCTCCACGGGTTCCTCCTTCACTATTTTTTTCATCACATTCGCTAGATTGACTAGCCAAAACCTAGCGCCATCTAGCGCTTCATCCATCTTGTGCATCCCGGACGCGGTATACCTGACCGCGTGCTCCTTGCTGGAGATACCTGCTGTGTCCGCATTATTCCGTCATACCTTGAACCGTCTTCGACTCACGTTGCGAATTCATGACGACTCATCTGTCTAACCATCTGCTGTGCCCAGCATCTACCGTATTCACTTGTTCCGAATGCCGGTATGCAAAAGCGCCCGAGCATATTGCCCGGGCGGAAGTATTCAATTATCGGCGCAATCCCAGATTGCTGATCAATGAACGGTAACGTTCGATGTCAACTCGCTGTAGATAATCGAGCAGACGACGACGGTCGCCAACCATCAGAAGCAAACCACGACGTGAATGGTGGTCGTGCTTGTGTTCTTTCAGGTGCTCGGTCAGGTCGCTGATGCGCTTGGTCAGCAACGCAACTTGAACTTCGGGAGAACCCGTATCACCCTCATGCGTCGCGTACTTGGTGACGATCTCTTGCTTTTCCTGTGCCGTAAGTGCCACGGCTCCTCCTTGATATTGCTGCGCGGTGCCACGACCCAGTGTCGAAGCGCTCTCATTCCGCGGGCGAAACACGCCAAGTCAATAGTGTACACTCACCTCGATATTTTCACCCCCAACAGCAAAGCAACTTCACACGATGGTCAGCAGCCCACCAAACAGCACAATGCTCAGCGCAATGAGCTCGATAATGAAGAAAAGCGACATGGCCGACCAGCTATGGGTGAGCACATTCAAAGGCGAATCTTTTCGCACGATTACCAGAATGGCCACAAACAGGAATGCGAACACTGCGGCCCCAAGCGCTGCCGCGATCACCCCCAAATTCGCAGCATTGGCGAGATAGGCATATTTGCCAAAAACAACATAGGTCCCGTACCAAAACGATATTTTCAGCAGACACAAACCAGATATGAACTGCTCAGATGCGAGCGCGAGAATCAGAACGGTCTTCCATAACCACGACTTGCTTTCGAGAACGCACATCGCGAGTGCGATCAATGTCACAACCGTGACGGTCCAGCCAATGACGGCTATCGCTGGAGTCTCGACCATGTCCAGTCGCACGATAAGCCCTTGAGTGTGGCGCAGGGCAAGGTAGCGGCCAAAGCCATAGGGGGCAATGATTGCAGCGAGTATCAGGACAATGAAAATGGTCATGCCGACAGGATTGGACTGCTTGCGTTCGATATCCGCCAAGGAAAGCTTGGAGTCAGGAATTTCACCGTTGCTGTTCTCACTCATATTCGTATAAGCCTGCTCGCTACCCTGTGTCTGAGTATTAAGTGTCTGTGTATTAGTCTGGGTATTTCCCAGTGCCTGTGAATTACCCAGTGCCTGTGTACTGCCAAATGTCTGTTCGCTACCCATGGTCACCAACCGTTCATGCATCACCCATAAGTATAAGGGTTCATCAACGAAGACAAACCCCCAATTCCCTGAACTTGGATGCTTCCTCCAGTCGATGCTGCCACTTTTCGAACATATCTGGTGAAAAACGGATGCGTATTATGCACGATTGCGAGTTTTGCGGCAATTTTCAAGTATCAACGCCTATTTTTGGCTTGCTGGGGTCCGTATATCACGGCTTTTGAGCAGTTCTACTTTGAAATGGCCGCAAAACTCGCACTCTCTTCGTGATTTGAGCACATTCGAGCTCAACGCCTGTGCAACACGGTCACCATCGGCTCGGTCAGCCCCGAAAGCACGCCGCCAATCACCCAAGGAATCCAGAATGGCAACGTCATGCTTCCAATCTGCAGCTCGCCATGCCAACCAAACAGTGCAAGCAGCGCAATCACGGTTGCGATGGCCATGATAATGCTGCATATCGAATTAACCACTGCCTTCTGTCGTTTTCTCTCGTGAAGAGTTTCTGCATCATGACCGCTCGTGTCAGTCAGATCGGGCTCATCTTCTTTCGCGTTATATTCGTTGATATTGAGCAGTCCATAAGAGATTCCGTAATAGACGAATCCAAAAACAGCTGCGGCTATGCAAAGCAGCATGATGGATTCCGCAAAGGCATTGTCGTCGAGAACCACGATTGCCACGCCCAGCAGAATCAATGCGATGCCACCTGCAACAGCGAAACCAAGTCTTCTGAGAGCATATGAACGATCAGCGTCAGCATAGAAATCCTCAACATAGGGATGTCTCCTTCTGAAGTCACTATGCGCCAGACCAGCGGGAATGAGCAATGCCAAGCCGAGAGCAATGCCTATGAACATGCTTACCGTCACAAGGAATTCAGAAAACGATGAGCTTGCAATCAGCCATCCGCCATCCTCAACGTCAAACAACCTGCAGGCTGCTACACCGCACAGAATCAGCGCTACTCCAGATGCAATCTTTAAGGCAAACGATCTGCGCTCCTGATCGTATCCGGTAACGTCGGCGGGAAGAGTCTGCGTGTCTCGATCGGGCAGTGCCACGCTGCCTGCGCCCGTCCCAGATTCATGATTGCTGCTCGACTCTTCATGATGGGTACGCTCAGACTGCTGCGAATCTGCAGCTGCCTGACCCGGCCTGTTCACATCGCCAAGAACCAGGTCGTCAAGCGTGCATCCAAAAAGATCGCATATGACCAGCAGCTTATCCATCTCAGGATATGCTTTCTCTGATTCCCATTTGGAAATGGCCTGACGTGAAACGCCCAGCAGCATGGCAAGCTGTTCCTGAGTCATATTGCGTTGTGCACGCAATGACTGCAGGTTGGTTTTAAAACTCATGTCTTCTCCTCACAACGAGAAAAGGGCTATGGTACCTTTTCGTGATGCCTTCTAGCCTCGCAGAGATTCCTCGCCACCGCCACCATCTTCGAGTTGCACCCCGTCATGCAACCAACATTCTCGCGCAACCTGTGGTTGCATACGGTGTAAGACCATATCTCGCAACGCTTTCCAAGCAATGCTCGTCGCTTCGTTCTCCGATGTTTCCCATTCTATGGTCTTTCCTGCGACTAAGATACTGACGATATATCAGGTTTTATGTCGGGCAATGGTTGGGGAATCATGAACAGCACTGAATTGAACATGCACACGGCACTGGAAACACTGCCTAAATCAGAATTGCATCTGCACATCGAAGGCAGTCTGGAGCCAGAGCTCGCGCTTGAATTGGCAGACCGCAACGGAGTCAGCCTGCCCTATGACAGTCTTGCCGACTTGCGTGAGCAGTATCAGTTCACGAATCTGCAGTCGTTTCTCGATCTGTATTACGAATTGATGGGCACATTGAAAACGGCCGACGATTTCCGCGATCTTGCCCTCGCCTATTTCAAGAAGGTCAGCGCGCAAGGCGTAAAGCATGCAGAAATCTTCTTTGACCCGCAAGTGCATGTGTCCAACGGTCTCGATGTCAATATGGTTATGGACGGTCTGCTCGAAGGCATGCACGAAGCCAAGGCACGCTATGGCATCACCAGCGGCTTGATTCTGAGCATCGTTCGTGACATGCCAGTCGACACAGCACAGTCCGTTCTGGACTCGGTCAAGAATCGAGCTGACGACATTCTCGGCATCGGTCTTGACTCCGCAGAGGTCGGCTATCCACCGCATCTGTTCACCAAGCAGTTCGAGGAAGCCACCGCACTTGGCTGGCATCGCGTCGCCCATGCCGGCGAGGAGGGGCCTGCGTCGTACGTGATTGACGCACTCGACAATCTTCATGCGGAACGCATCGACCACGGCATCCACTCGGTCACGGATGCAACGCTGCTGGAACGCCTCGCATCCGAGCGCATTCCCCTCACGACTTGCCCACTTTCAAACAGAAGGCTTCAGGTGGTCGGGAGCCTTGAGAATCTGCCCTTGCACAACATGATGGAGCAAGGTGTGCTGATCAACGTCAATTCCGATGATCCGGCATACTTCGGAGGATATATTGCCGACAATTACCAGGCACTCGAAGGCGTGGGCTTCACACTCTCCGAATTGTCGAATATGGCCGAGAATTCAATCACCGCATCATTCATTAGCGATGTGGAGCGCGATGCGCTGCTGCAGCAGCTCGTCTCTTGGAAATCACGCTTCGCGAGTCTGCTCACGGCATAGCGGTGTAACTGTTGAGCGGTGATGCCGCTTCGCAGCATAGGAGATTATTGGCTTAGCATAACAAATGACCGGAGGTCTCTGCTGCTTGGATTTTCCCGACTTTGCCATAGTTTTTCTGCTGACTTACAAGAAACGCTCAGACTGATGCCCTTACCTGAAATCAGCACATATCGGCATGCTGCACCGCTGCGTGTGATAATCGATTGCAAGTACGGTGCAGCAGCGAACCGTCGAAGTTAAGGAGCAACTATGACGCAATTGGTGCATGCGATGCAATCGTGGGTGACGGGCAACGCCAACCGCATCATCTTTCTGCTGATCGTTGTGGTCGCAACTGCAACAATTGCCTACGCAGCTTCCAAGGCGCTGTGGAGGTTGCTTGAGCATTCACAGATCCCCAGCGCCACATTCTTCGTCAACATCGTCATCGGCATCATCTGGATCATTGGAGCGATGATGGTGATGGAACCGGTATTCGGCATCAACCCCACCACCTTGACCACCGCTCTTGGCGTTGGCGGTCTGGCAGTATCGTTCGGCCTGAAAGATACGATTTCGAATATCGTCGGAGGATTCGGCCTGATGCTCGGAAAGGTCGTCCAGCCGGGAGACTTGATTTCCATTGCTGGAATAACCGGCACGGTGAAGGACGTGACCTGGCGTCACACCATTGTGATCGACCGCGCTGGCGAAGAGATGTGGATACCGAATTCATTGCTGAATACATCATCATTGGAGAAGATGACCCCGGCTGGAGAGGCGCTCACCCGCATTCCCTTCGTGACCAAGGGTACGGCAGACCCAGCGGTCGTCGAACAGAAAATTCTCGCCAAGGTATCGCGCGTAACGAACGGCCTGGTATTGCCTGACAAGCCAACGCTAGTCAAGTTCCAAGGCTTCGACGCGACCGGCATCCAAGGTGAAATCTGGGTATTCGCCAAGCAGGAGGTATTACCCTCGACCTTGCAGGATCTCGTCACACGAACGTTGGCCGGTGAGGATTTTCTCGCCGACTGACATGCCGTGCTGATGGCGGAAGATGGCACTCAATCAGCGCAATGAATCGTTCAACTCAATGGCACCGTATCAATCAGTCAACACACCGCCCGCCCATTGCATTATCACATATGATCACTGTTGCTCTGAGCATCATCACCTAGAACACCGTCGATCAGCATCGTGATGAGTTGTGAATAGGGGATGCCCGTAGCCTCCCACGCCTTGGGATACATCGAAATCGAGGTGAATCCGGGCATCGTGTTGATTTCGTTGACCATGATCGAACCGTCAGCCTTGACGAAGGTATCGACTCTGCTCAGACCCATGCCATCAACGGCATCGAAGGACTTGGCTGCAACCTTGCGCACATGGTCAAGAACCTCCTGTGGCAGGCTTGCAGGAACCTCGACATGGGATGCCGATTCATCCATGTATTTGCTGTCGAAATCATAAAAGGCATCATCATCCCCGTGGCTACGGGAGTCAAGCACTACCTCGCCCGGGAAGCTGGTTCGTGTCTGCTCTGAAGGAACGTCACGAAGAACCGCGCATTCGATCTCTCGACCGTCGATGCCCTCTTCGATCAGAACCTTCCAATCGTGCCTGGATGCCTCGAATACGGCAGCGGCCAACTTGTCTTCTACATCCTCACCGTCACTGCGTTCGACCTTGGTGACGCCGAAGCTTGAACCTGCACGAGATGGCTTGATGAAAAGCGGATACTGCAATCCTGACTGTTCAACCTGCGAGAGGATGTCAAGCGCATTGCGTTCAAAAGCGGAGTCCGAATCGAATTCTCGCGTATCCAAGGTCACCCAAGGGGCAACGTCGATCCCGGCCGCCTGCAGCAGGATCTTGGTGAAATGCTTATCCATGCACACCGATGATGCAAGCACACCACATCCGACATAGGGCACCTTCATCATTTCAAAAAGACCCTGAACCGTACCATCCTCACCAAACGGACCGTGCAATACCGGGAACACCGCATCGACATGTCCGAGCGAGCACACCACATTGTGCTTCTCTGGATCGATGCCACTCATGCTCACAAAACTCGTACCATACCCGTTGGCTGGATTCTTCAAATCCTCATGCTCGCCAGCGAAGAATCCGTCACCGCCGAGTGCTGGATCAAGGAGAACTGGCCGGGATTCCTTGGTTATCTCCACGCTTGGGAGTTCCGCAGCGCCCAGCTGCCAACCCTTGGGATCCTCACCATCAACGATCCACTGGCCTTCTCTGGTGATGCCAACCGGTATGACTTCATATCGTTGCGTATCGATTGCGCGTAAAACGCTTGCCGCCGAAATGCACGAAATGGGGTGCTCGTCTGCCATGCCTCCGTACAGCACAACAATGCGTTTCTTCGCCATGTTTCTCCTTCAAACCAAATAATCACAATCCAACAGCGCCACAACACCACAGCACATTCCGCAAGCCATAGCTCAGCTCATACCGCGGCTCACAACGCAACTCACAACGCAAGCAGCTCACAATGCAGCTCGGTTGCTTATATCACCGCTGCGTTGTATCAGATGACTGTGTTGTACCAAATGATTGTGTCGTACCAAGTAATTCTGCAAGCATATCTGCACACGATATGCCATCGTTGAGCACATGACTCACGGCGGTGGCAAGTGGCGTTTCAACGTTGAGCTTCTTGGCCAAGGCAAGCATGGCATCTGTCGTGGGAACGCCCTCGGCAACCCCGTTGCTCAGCTTCGTTGCCTCTTCAACGCTGCGACCTTTGCCAAGGTTATATCCGAAGGCATAGTTACGGCTTAAAGGCGAACCACAGGTGGCGACCATATCGCCCACTCCGGCCAGTCCCGAGAAAGTCGCCGCAACGGCTCCCTGCGCTCGTCCGAGGGCAGACATCTCTGCCAATCCACAGGTCTCAACCGTGGCCACGGTATTTTCTCCATACCCTGCGCCACGGCACATCCCCACCGCGAGCGCGACAACGTTCTTCAACGAACCGCAGAGTTCAAGACCGACGACATCCTGCGAGGTATATGCCTTGAAATAGTTGGTAGTGCAGGCTTGCGCGACCGTCCGCGCGGCATCAAGACTGGCAGAGGCGATAACCGTTGCCGTGGGCTTGCGGTCGGCAACCTCCTTGCTCAAGTTTGGTCCCGAAACAGCCGCAAAGCGCGCCTGTGGAAGTTGCAGGGCTTCGCGCACGACCATGTCCATGCGCTTGCCGGTGTTGCGTTCAATGCCCTTCATCAATGAGACGACGATTGCATCCTGAGGAATGAACGCCTGAAATTCCTGCAAAGCCACGCGAGCGAACTGTGCCGCAATGGCAATGACGATGATCTGCGCGTTCTCAACTGCCGACTTGCGATCGCCTGTGGCGGTCATGGTATCGGGCAAGGTGTCGACTGATGGCAGCCGAGAAGAATTACGGTGGTTGTCTTGGATGTCGGCCACGATGTCAGGCTCCTTTGCCCACATAGTGACTTCATTTCCGGCATCAGCCATAACCCTGCCGAAAGTGGTTCCCCAGGCTCCTGCTCCCAGAACGGTTACTCGCAACATCCTCTCCTCACCTTGAGTGTTCAACGAATCATATGTTCATTCGCTGTTTCTCAGTCCTAAGCCGTGCCCGCAACCGCATACGCGATGTGGGAGCTTAAGGCTTGTACTTCATTCGATGGTATACCTCGCATCGACTTTAGGACGGGGTTTGCGCGACATCGTCGGATAATCCCACAATCCCTCCTTAGGTGGCTCTTCGCCACGAATCTCTTGCATGACGACTTCCATGCGCTCGCGTAGGCGTTCGGATAGTTCGACAATCGCAGCCTTCGGCGGTTCGCTCCCCCAGGAATCCATATCGTTCAAGAGATCGGCATAGTCCAAAGGGCGATCAAATCGCATAACCACATTCTTCCGAGGCCAAGGCCACCAATGGTTGATCGATGCCGCTCCCCAGGTGACTGCCGGGAAAATCGGTATCTGACGGCCCAATCTTCGCGAAGCTTCGAGTGCGATGAACCCTATGCCAGGCTTCAATGTCATCGGCCATTTCAATGGGTCGCGAGTCACGGTACCTTCTGGCCAGATGGTCAGCGGACGGCCGGAGGTGAGAATATCAATGGATTCCTCTTCGATGGCTTTGGCGTTGCCCGTTCTTCGCGGCACTGGCTGCATGCCAACGAGTTGGAACCATTTCCCGATAATCGGCCAATGAGCCATTTCAGCCTTGGCCATATAGCGTGGCCTGCGACCCATGTGGAAAAGCGCCATCATCGGCACGAACACATCGAACTGGGTGGCGTGGGTGGCGGCGGTGATGAATACCCCCTGTTCAGGGATTCTCTCCAAACCCCATGCCTTCACCTTGCAGCTTGCGCGAACGACCAGCGACGCTCCTGCCAGCAGACGGTCTGTAGCCTTGGGATTCTGCGCTTCTATTTCAAGCATGTTCGGCTTGCGCTCGCCCGTGGGATAATACCGGGTCGGATCAACCAGACGATGCTTGTTGGATAAGATGGTGACTTGCGCATCTGAAAGCGCTTTGACAGCCGAACGCGGCGAAGGTTTTCCCTTTGAGACCATGCTTCTATTGTCCATCAGACCATGACAGACTCATGGCGTGGCGACGACGATGAAGCGAAGGTCGAAGCTTATGCCGCTATATTGTCACAGCATTATCACAGTATTGCCGCAGTATTGCCACAGAATCCGTCGCAGTGTTACGTCAGGAAATTCGGGCGCCGAGAGCTGTCAGCTTGTCGCGGAAGTCCTCATATCCACGGTCGATCAAGGAAATTCCGTGCACCGTCGATGGGCCACTCGCTGTGAGAGCCGCAATCAGGTGGCTGAAACCGCCACGAAGGTCAGGAACATCGATATCCTGCCCCTTCAACGGCGTTGGGCCAAAGATGACGGCGGAATGCTCGAAATTGCGCTGACGGAAACGGCATGGCAGCGATCCAAGGCATTCACGGTACAGCTGAATCGTCGCTCCCATGGAAACCAAAGGCTTTGTGAATCCGAAACGGTTCTCATAGACCGTTTCGTGAACGATGCTCAACCCCTTGGCCTGAGTCAGTGCGACCACCAACGGCTGCTGCCAATCGGTCATGAACCCAGGATGCACATCCGTCTCAATGGCGACAGGCTTCAAATCCCCGCCCGGATGCCAGAAACGAATGCCGTTGTCGCGAACGTCGAATTCACCGCCAATTTTGCGGAAGACATTCAGGAATGTCATCATTTCAGGCTGGCTTGCGCCCTCTACAAAGATGTCGCCGTGCGTTGCCAGCGCTGCCGAAGCCCAGCTCGCGGCTTCAATGCGGTCGGGCAGCGAATTATGCGCGAAGCCCTTGAGTTTCTCCACGCCTTCGATGCGAAGCGTGCGGTCAACATCGACCGAAATCTGTGCGCCCATCTTCTGCAGGACGGCGACAAGATCCATGATCTCGGGTTCTGTCGCAGCTCCTGAAAGCTCGGTTTTGCCTTCTGCGAGGACTGCGGCGAGCAAGGTCTGCTCAGTCGCGCCGACAGAGGGATATGGAAGATGAATCTTTGCACCATGCAAGCCGTCCGGCGCAGTGATGTGGATGCCGGCCTCATGTTCCTTATCGACGGTAGCGCCGAGACGACGCAGCGTTTCAAGATGGAAATCAATCGGGCGACTGCCGATGCGGCATCCTCCGAGGGCTGGTATGAAAGCCTCTCCCAGACGGTGAAGCAGCGGACCAGAAAACAGAATGGGAATGCGCGATGAACCTGAGAGCGTATCAACGTCGGCCACGTCTGCAAGCTCGACATGCGAAGCATCGATGGTAACGACACCTTCTCTGGCCTTCACGCTCACATTGACTCCATGAAGTCGCAACAGATCGGAAACGACCTGCACGTCGCGAATTTCAGGCACATTTTTCAGAATCGAAACTCCTGGCGCAAGAAGGGCGGCAACCATCGCCTTGCTGACGAAATTCTTGGCACCCCGAACCTTGATGGTTCCTTCAAGAGGGCTGCCCCCAACAACACGCAACACATCATCTTCCGGCTTGACACTGGTCAACGTCGACTCCTCTTCTATTACTCGTACCTCATAAGTCTGCCACATACGATGTGGTGACCGCGTGAAATGTGCCTGAAGCCAAACGGTATCCTCACCAAGTGCACGCTGCATGCACAACGATGCAGCGCAGAACGATTCAGGTCTAGCTGTTACTGGGATATACGGCGACCTACAGAGATTTAGGGTTTTACAGGGCTTTACAGGGATGCTGCCAAGCCAGGGTTCCACATGGACGCGGTGGCCGCTTGAACGGCATCGGCACCCTGGGAGCGATAGTTGCGGTAATCGTCTGCACTGGCGACGCCACCTACTCCGATGATCGAAAAGTCATATTCGCCGCGCTCGCGTATGGCATCAAGTCTGGAGACCATATCGAGCCCAGAACGAAGAATCGCATGACCACATACCCCGCTGCGCTCCCTCCCCTCGCCTGGAAGAGCCTGTTTGCCGTGGCTGTCCACCAGTCGCGCAGAAATCGTGTTGATTGCCACGATGGCCTGTACGCTGCCGTGCCCAACCGTGACATCAAGCATATGCTGCAAGGTGACATCGTCAGGAATGTAGGCGAGCTTGATCATGAGTGGAATATCGCCGATCTCATTCTTCACCGATTCGCAGATTTCGCCAACCAAATCAGGGTTGTCGCACAGCAAGCTTCCCGGACCTTCGTTGGGGCAGCTCGTGTTCATCTCAACCAGTTTCGCACCGGTTTCCATAACCAGCTTCGCTGCGGTCACATGGTCTCGCACATAATCAGCCGTGCTCATACCGGTAGCGCGCGAACCCTGGAAGCTTGGAATCAGAAGCTGTCTGGAACCGGCGTGCTGCATTGCGAGCTGCATGTCAGGCTGCCATACATCCGGGTCCTGCGACGGAACGCCGAAGGAATTGGATATTGAAAGTGGTTCCTGATAATCAGTGTCCGCGAGCAGTCCCTCTTCAGTCTCATGACTGTCGGCCGCGATGAAGCCTGTTGAAGTCTTGGGATGAATGGCAAGAATGTTGGGAAAGGGATTGCAATCCCATGCTCGAGTACGCACTGTCTTATAGGTGCACATATCAAAACCAAGCCGAAACGCAGCATCGGTGAAATGACTGTTCAGCAAGGGGCCTGCAGGAATGCCGAAGGGCTTGCTCACGGTAAAACCTAGGAATGACGCTTGCCCGCCTTGCTCGCCTGCGTGTCCTTGTTCTGCTTCGCCACGCTGCGCTGCTTCATCTGAAGGATTCTTGGCCTCGGACTGCTCCAACACTTCGGCAAATCGGCCGAAAGGTCCCCGCCTATAGTTCTCTTCATACGTCAGCTTGACGTCATAACAAGGATTTTCAAGCATCTAACCCACCACTCCTCAATCTCCCGCCAAAAACCGGGCATAAGCGTTCATTGTGAACTTATCAAAGTATAAACGTCTCAAAAGGGCGTAATGGCCATGCAAAAAGGCCATTCTTGACGCTTTATACTTCAACAAGTTCACAATGAACGCTTCCACTACCCACGAGCGCTTAGGGGACCTGCCCAATCCAGGCTTTTCTCACGCGCAGACTTGACTTCCTCCTCCGGAAGATGCCTTGCAGGCAGCGTCTGCGGCTTGAACGGGTACTTCACCGCACGCTTCTTCTCGTATGCGGTGATATCCGCCTCGTGCTGCAGCGTGAGGTCGATGTCGTCGAATCCATTCATCAAACGCCAGCATGTGTAGTCGTCAACCTGGAACGGCAGGGTCACGTCGGCGCATTCGACGGTCCGGGTCTGCAAATCGACAGTGATGCTTCGTCCGGGTTCCTCTTCCAGCAGCTTCCACAGCAGTTCGATGGATTCCATCGGCATGATTGCTGCCAGAACGCCGTTCTTGGCAGTATTCCCATAGAAGATGTCGGCGAAGCGAGGGGCTATGATCACGCGGAAACCATAGTCGTGCAAGGCCCAAACCGCGTGTTCGCGCGATGATCCGATACCGAAGTCGGGGCCGGTCACCAGAACCTTGCCGTCTGCATATTCCTTCTGGTTCAGCACGAATGAAGGGTCGCGCCTCCATGCGTAGAACAGGGCATCCTCAAAACCAGACTTGGTCACCCGCTTCAAGAATACGGCAGGAATGATCTGATCCGTATCCACGTTTGAGCGCCTCAATGGCACTCCAGTTCCCGTGATTACCGTGAGCTTTTCCATGAACAGCTTCCTTCACATGGTCTGTTGCTGCGATGTTGCGTGCAGTTATACGTTCTTACAGTTATTGTTGGTGCCTGCGTGAAGCCGGACTTGCATCGTGATCACGCATTTTCGATGCAACTAAAGATCCGCAGGGCTGCTGATCGTTCCTCGAATTGCCGTTGCGGCGGCAACGATAGGCGAAGCAAGATGAGTCCGGCTTCCCTTGCCTTGACGTCCTTCGAAATTACGATTCGAAGTCGAGATTGACCGCTCTCCAGGAACCATCTTGTCGGCGTTCATGCCCAGGCACATCGAGCATCCGGCGTTGCGCCATTCCGCCCCGAACTCAGTGAACACCTTATCGAGCCCTTCGTGTTCTGCCTGCAAACGTACACGAGATGATGCGGGTACCACAAGGACTCTATGAATATTCTTCGCCTTATGATTACCTTTCATGATATGAGCGGCGGCGCGCAAATCCTCGATGCGCCCGTTCGTGCATGACCCTATGAATACGGTGTCTACCGCAATCGACTTGATCGGCATGCCCGGCTTCAATCCCATATACGCGAGTGCACTGCTGGTGGCTCTGCGCTTGTCTGCGTCTGCGATGCTGTCGGGAACGGGAACGGTCTCGTTGATTGGCAGACCCTGACCCGGGTTCGTGCCCCAGGTTACGAATGGGGACAGTTCGCTGGCGTTCAAATCCACGACCTTGTCAAACACAGCATCGTCATCGGTTTTCAAGGTCTCCCAATATTCGACTGCCTTGTCCCACATCTCACCTTCAGGTGCGTGCGGACGTCCCTGCAAGTAGTCATACGTAGTCTGATCGGGAGCAATCATGCCGGCTCTGGCACCTGCTTCAATCGACATGTTGCAGATGGTCATGCGCGCTTCCATGGAAAGCGCACGAATCGCGCTGCCACGATATTCGATAACGTGCCCCTGACCACCGCCGGTACCGATTTTGGCGATGATGGCTAGAATGATGTCCTTCGATGAAACACCTTGCGGCAACTTTCCTTCAACATTGACCGCCATGGTCTTGAATGGCTTCAGACTCAAGGTCTGCGTCGCCATGACATGCTCGACCTCAGAGGTGCCGATTCCAAACGCGAGAGCGCCGAAGGCCCCATGCGTGGACGTGTGCGAATCACCGCATACGATGGTCATTCCGGGCTGTGTGAGGCCAAGCTGCGGCCCAACCTGATGCACTATGCCCTGGTCTGCATCACCCAAGGGATGCAGTCTCACGCCGAATTCCTTGCAATTGCGCTCAAGCGTTGAAATCTGCTTTGCCGAAGTCTTGTCGGCAATGGGCTGATCTATATCGACCGTCGGAGTGTTGTGGTCCTCGGTTGCGATGGTGAGATCGAGTCTGCGCAGCCCGCGGCCAGCCAGACGCAGACCTTCAAATGCCTGTGGGCTTGTCACTTCATGCATCAGTTGGAGATCAATGTATATAAGGTCTGGAGACCCTTGTTCACCTTTACGAACCAAGTGGTCGGCCCAGACTTTCTCAGCCAAAGTTGTTCCCATCTCAACCACCTATCCTGCACCATAGCCTGCAATCTGAATATGTGCATGGCAACCATGCTCCATATGTATGTCTCTTACCAGAGTATGAAGCGTGCTCCGAAAAATGGACTTTTGCATTTCACATAATGAGATGGCATAATCCAGTTATGACATCTCCATCTGCGTATCCCAATGACAACGATCTTCGTCCATATGACTCTCCCGTAAGCACTTCCGCGAGTACCAAGAACATCAAGAACTCAGATATTGAAGGCGAAGCCATTCATTCTGGAGTCGGCGTTCTGGACAAGACGGTTCGAATTCTGGATGCACTGGAGTCTGGCCCCGCAACGCTCGGCCAGCTGGTTTCCTCGACGGGCCTGGCACGGCCAACGGCACACCGACTGGCAATAGCACTGGAACGTCACCGATTCGTTCTGCGAGACCTGCATGGACGATTCGTTCTCGGGTCTCGATTCGCCGAACTTGCAGCCGCAGCCGGCGAGGACCGCCTGCTTACGGCCGCAGGGCCTATCCTGCAGACCTTGCTCGACCGTACTGGAGAATCCGCTCAGATCTTTCGTCGTCAGGGAGAGCAGCGGGTCTGCATTTCTGCGGTTGAGCGCAGCAGCGGTCTGCGTGATTCCATTCCCGTGGGAGCCATGCTTTCCATGGAGGCAGGGTCGGCTGCCCAGATTCTTCTCGCCTGGGAAGATAGCGACCGCGTTCATCGTGGCCTGCGGCATGCCAAGTTCACTGCGGCAAAGCTCGCAGCCGTGAGAAAGCGCGGATGGGCTGAATCGTCAAGCGAACGTGAACGGGGTGTCTCTTCCATTTCTGCCCCGATTCGCAATGCAAGCGGCAATGTGATTGCCGCCATCTCGATTTCAGGCCCTACCCAGCGCCTGACTTCCACGCCCGGTCGTCACTTTGCCCCTCTGGTCATGGCTGCCGGCAAATATCTGAGCGACAGCCTTGTGAAAGCCTCGAACAGCAACTGACACTCGTCTTGCCTGTCGTTGCAAGGTCTGCAAGCGGCTTCCTCGTGCATGCCCTGCAACCGATCCGGTGAGTTTGGCTAGCCTCGATGCCCGAATTTGCGCAGTGAGGCGACAATCGCAGCCAGAGTTGCAGCGCTTCCTGCCAGAAATCCTGGTTTGCGCAGAAGATTCACGGCATCCCCGGTCGATGACGGAATATAGCTCATGGCAAAGGTATACGCACGGTGAGAACGCGGCTTACCCACCAGATCGCCGAATTCCAACAGCTGCGTTCGGGGATTGTCCGGGTGACGAATGTCGAATTCAAACATGCGCGCAGCACGCTTGCGAGGTGCCGGACCGTAGGATCCAAATCCACAGGTTGGCGTCGCGCCCAGCATGATGTCTTCGTATGTTCCAACGAAGCCATTGCGGTGATCGTGGCCGGCAAAGACCGCGGAGTAGCCGTGTGACTGCTTCAGGATGTCGAATTCGCCGCAATCCACATCGGAGCAGCTGATGCCTTCGCCGAGATAGCTACCAGGCAAGGTCTTCTCGGAATCCAGCACATAACATTGCTTGTCATAGCGGCGGTAGCCCTGCACGGCATAGGCCGTGGTGGACGCAACCGGCTTGAGCAGAGCGTAGAACTGCGGAAGTGGCATATGTTGGAACACGACGGACTTGGCTCCTATCGAATGCGGAAGCTGTCTGAGGAATCGCAGCCCTTCGGCGCTCGGATTGCCATATCCGCCTTCCTTCGCGTAGTCGCCTGAATTCAGGAGCACAACGCCCATCACATTGCTGCGTCCGTCCTCGTCACTCACCGGTAGGGCAAAGGTACCGGGTTCGCAGGCATATGCAATCTGATCTGGCAGACCAGCCCCGGCCATTGAGCGCGGACGCTCAGGCTGCGCAATCGTGGATTCTGGATTCAAGCATCCCGGAAATTCACGGTAGAGTGCGTCCATCTGCGCAGTATCCAAACCACATTGGAAGTCATGGTTGCCGTAGGTCACGGCAAAGGGAATGCCCCGATCGACGATGGGGGCGAGGAACTGCTGCATGCTTCGACGGACCATGTCTCGCGTGCGGGCGATGTCGCGCCTATGCTCGTCATCTTCGAAATTGTCGGCGAGCGCTGTGGCGGCATTCGCATCGTCAACAGAACCGGCTGAGCCTTGATTTCTGCCGTCATCGCCGCTGTTCGGCTGCGAAACCCCTTGGAGGGCGTTGCCGACCCACGAGCTTACGCTGCGCCCAGCTGCATAGACCCCATCCCAGGCAGTCGACCAGCGACGCTTACGAAATGTTCGCGAATATGCTGCATCATATCCGGCAATCTGGTTGCCGGACAGCACGACGAGATCGGGGCGGGCAGCATCGCACGCCGCATCGATAAGGCTTACGGTATCGGGCGAAATCGTCGGCCCATCCTGAATGTCCGCCAACTGCAGCACCCTGAACTTGCCCGAATGATGAAATTGCAAACGACCTAGCCGCGCTGAAATCGATACCGGAACACGCTCATTGTGCTGCTCAGTTGTTGTGACTTGGTGACCCGAGAGACGACTTTCAATCATGCTTCCAGCCTACTTCACTTCGCATCGCCATGCGAATATATGGCCTTAAGCTTCTTGAACACGCGGAATCCGTGCATGATACACATGAGTGTCGCAGCATTGCACGTTTGATAGTGCGCGTTGATTATTGTGCGGTGAATACTGCGCGGTACATACTGCGCGTTCAATCTCGACTCATATGGTTAGGCAAACGCAGAGGAACCATCTGAGTGCAAGAATTTGATGACGGTTGATTCAATGATGCCTGATTCTATGACGCCTGTTCAGACATGGCGTCTGTTCAGAGCGTCACCTGGTCAGAATGTTATGACGAATCGGTAATCGCGGCCGCTGAGAACGCTGTCGATATACTCGTCCAGATCCGATTTGGTGAAATTCACACCAATGTCGCGAAAACCGCGAGCTGCCTTGGTCTTCAATTCGTAAGCTGGAACCGTGGAAACATTTGCTCGGAAGCTTTTGTCTTCGGCGCTGATGCTTCTTGCCAGCTGCCACTTTTGTGTTTTGTTTGATTGTATTCTCATACCTGTATGCATAGTTATGTCTTTTCTCATCCACTATCTATCGACGCATGCTGAGCGTCGCTACATATTTCTTATTGTTCTTTTTCCAACAAACCTCAGTACCGGTCCCTCCGGCACATCCCTCTGCTATCAACCATGACTATACACTCCATTCTTTCATTATGGGAGAAACGCGATGAAATCCATCTTCAGACAGGATGAACGAGGGATGAACCGTGACATTTTTCACGCTACGAGCGCATAACCGTGTTGGTGCTGGACAGCGCATCTGAGATGTCTAGCATGGTTTGGGTAAGTATTGTCAGCCGATTTGAGAGAGGTGTTACGTTTTATGACCGAGAACACAGCCGAGAACGCATCAGGCAGCGACCAGAAAAAGGTTAATGGAGTCCCGTTGAGCAATGCCCCGGTTCCTTCAAATCCTCAGATTCCTACAGTGAAAAAGGGTTCCAAGAAGGACACTCCCATCGAAACGCCAGCTACCGCCAATCAGGTGAACTACGATGTTCCTCCTGCAGATCAGGATGCAGCAAACCAGAACTGATTGCGACAGGTCTGAAGATAGATCTGAACCAAGCCAACAAGCACTCGCCGATTTCGGCAGGTGCTTTTTTGTTGCCACGTATCAGCAGTGCCGAAAAATGCGTCTGCCCCACGCTTGCGCTCAAGGTTGGAACTCAAGGCCGGAACTCAAGGTCCGGCAGTCGTATTTGCTGCCATATTGCTGAGCGCTGATTTGTGTTGGAGTGCACTCCAAGTCATACCATCAGAACCATGATGGAGAAACATCCTCGATTGATTTCCATTGGTGACATGGCTGCGACAACAGGTTTGACACCAGATACCTTGCGCTATTACGAGCGTGCAGGACTCATGAGGGACACAGTCGCTCGCGATGCGAACCAAAGGCGCCTCTATGATCCTACCGATGTGCGTTGGGTGTCATTCCTTGCAAAACTGCGTTGTTCACGCATGCCAATCGGCATGATCAAACGCTACGTCCAGCTCGCCCGCCAAGGGGATGTAACCGCCCACGAGCGCCTTGCACTCCTGCAGGAACACCGTAGACGGCTGTTGGAGAGCATGAGCAGTCAACAGCATGCGCTTGACGCCATCGACAGAAAAATCAGCCTATATCAGCAGATGGGAGAAAGTTTCATGCTTCACAGTACAAGAATTGGGAACAGCAACATTCACGTCGGCATCATCGGATTGGGGTGCATGGGCATGTCCGCATTCTATACGGGTGCCGGCCAAGACGAAGATGAATCCATTCGCACCATTCGACGGGCTGTCGAGCTGGGTGCCACACTCATCGACACTGCAGAACTCTATGGGCCATACAAGAACGAGGAACTGGTTGGACGAGCCTTGCAGGGCATCCGCGATCAGGCAGTCATCGCCACCAAGTTCGGCACCATATCCCACCTCGATGGGGATGCCAACCGCTACGACGGACGACCTGCGAATATACGTTTGGCCGTGGAAGGCTCGCTGAAACGTCTCAACACCGATCACATCGACCTGTATTACCAGCATCGGCCCGATCCTGACACTCCAATCGAAGAGACGGTCGGCGCACTGGCCGAGCTGATTCAAGAAGGCAAGATACTCGAATATGGACTGTCCGAAGCCAGCGCAGACACGATTCGACGCGCCAATGCCGTGCATCCGGTTGCAGCGGTTGAAACCGAGTACTCGCTGTGGAGCAGGGACGTGGAGGATGAGGTGCTTCCCACACTCCGAGATCTTGGCATCACACTGGTTCCCTATTCGCCGCTGGGGAGAGGCTTCCTCACCGGACATATCAATGACCTGAGCCAGCTTGACCCCAATGACACTCGGCGCTCCAATCCTAGGTTCGCTCAGGGAGCCTTGGACGCCAACATGGCCATCGTGAAACAGGTGAAAAGCATCGCCGCAACGCTCAATGCGACCCCTGCACAGGTTGCGCTCGCATGGATTCTGTCCAAAGGCGAAGAGCACCATGACATCATTCCCATTCCTGGAACCCGTCACAGGAATCGTCTCGAAGAAAATCTTGCTGCCGCCGCCATCCATCTGACCGCCGAACAAGTCAGCAGTCTTGACAATCTGCCGCGCCCCACCGGCAATCGATATCTTGACATGACTCATATGACCGGAATTGACATGGCTCATGCGAACAGCGAATCTGGCCATGCCTCCAAGTAACCCAACCGTGCCGATTTCGGCATCTAAGCGCTCATTGTGAACTTCACGAAGTATAGAACCCATAAATCGATGGAATCCAAGCCATTTCAGCCCCAATTTTGCCCCTTTTGAGGCTTGTATACTTCGTGAAGTTCACAATGAGCGCTGCAGGGTCCTTGATGGGGGTGTTAGAGCGTGGGAGAGTGGGTCAGAGAATGAAAAAGCCCTGCGGCGTTTGTGGCTGCAGGGCTTTCGTATTTGCTGGGGTACCTGGACTCGAACCAAGAACAACTGAACCAGAATCAGCCGTGTTGCCAATTACACCATACCCCAATATGAGCGAATCACTCACAAATGTGGATGATACGCCTACGTACCCCCAACCGGATTTGAACCGGTGTTACCGCCGTGAGAGGGCGATGTCCTAGGCCGCTAGACGATGGGGGCGTATTCCATAATTATTCAATTATCCGCTGACTCTCGCATCGCATGCAGTCGAAACCATCGTAAATCGACAGAATCCTTGCATCCAAGCAAAAAGCACAGCGGATAAAAAATATACCTGCTCAGAGATGATTTTGCAAGCCACGAAGTCTTGCGAGTGTCACATCCTTGCCAATGATCTCCATGGATTCGAAGAGTGGCGGTGACACGCGTCTGCCCGAAACTGCCACGCGTATGGGTCCGAACGCAAGTCTTGGCTTGTATCCGCCCTCTTCCACCAAAGCCTTGGTGAGCAGCTCATGCAGTGAATCGGTCTTCCAATCATCAGACGACACTGATTCCAGAACATCTATCGCCTTGGCAAGTACTTCATCCGCGCTGGCCTTGAGCTGCTTGCGCGCGTCGTCTTCTGGCTCGATATAGCCCGCATTGCTCAGCAGACTTCCAACCATGCCAGAAACCTCGCCCAGCAATCGAACTCGCGTCTGTACGAGCGGAGCTGCAGCCTGCAGAATCTGCTGTTCACGATTCGTCAGCGCATCCCAGGAGTCTGCGGATACCACGTCATCACGATGCAGATATGGTATCGAACGGTTCAAGAAGTCCTGTGGCTCCAGCATGCGAATATGCTCGGCATTGATGGCAATGGCCTTGTCGATGTCGAAGTGTGCAGGGTTTGCCTTCACGTCGCGCACATCGAAATGCTTGACCATCTCGTCCATCGAGAAGACATCCTGCTCGGCACCGATTGACCAGCCAAGCAACGCCAGGTAGTTGAGGAGTCCTTCACGAATGAATCCATGCTCGCGATGCAGGAACAGATTCGATTCGGGATCGCGCTTCGACAGCTTCTTCTTGCCTTGGCCCATGACGTATGGCATATGTCCAAAGAGCGGCATTTCCTTGGCGATACCAAGCTTCATCAGGTATTCATAGAGCACGATCTGGCGTGGCGTGGAACTGAGCAAATCTTCGCCGCGCAGCACAACGTTGATGTTCATCATGGCATCGTCAACAGGGTTCGTGAGCGTATAGAGCGGGTCCCCATTCGGACGCACGATCACATAGTCAGGAACCGAACCGGCCTTGAACTCGATGCGGCCACGAATCAGATCGTTGAAGGCAAGATCTTCCTCTGGCATGCGAATGCGCAATGCCGGCTTGCGACCGGCATCGCGGAAAGCTTGCCGCTGTTCGTCAGTAAGCGTGCGATCATAGCCGTCATAGCCAAACGCCTTGGGACGGCCATTGGCGACGTTCCGTGCTTCGATCTCTTCCGAGCTGGAATAGGATTCATAGGCGTAACCGGCTTTCAGCAGCTTCTGCGCCACATCGGCATAGATATCGCCACGCTCGGATTGCAGATATGGCCCGTTCGGTCCTCCGACATTGACACCTTCATCCCAGTCAATGCCCAGCCATTGCAAGGCTTCAAGAATCTGGTCGAAACTCTCCTGCGTATCGCGTGCAGCATCGGTGTCTTCAATGCGGAACACAAATGTTCCGTGCGTATGACGGGCCTCTGCCCAGTTGAACAGCGCAGTCCGCACCATGCCAACATGCGGTGTGCCCGTTGGGGAGGGGCAGAACCGAACCCTCACATGCTCAGGAAGCGCAACTTTTCCATCGTTTGTATCATCAGTCATGCGTCCCATTGTGCCGCGGCAACGGGACTGCTACGTTTCACTGTCATCAGGTTACGCCATGTTCGCCGATTTTTGAGCGAAATCCGCACGCGCGGTGCAGCGCTACGCCGCGCCACACCGTGTTGCGACGAGCTACGACGCTGCGCCTTCGCCGGCGGCGCGGTCCTTGTTATACATTTCGGGAATGAAGCGGTGTTGATCGTGCAGACGCGGCCAGATGTCGATATGGCCATCTGCAAGCGACTTGGGAACATCGATGACCCGCTGGTTGGCTGATCCTCTGAATTGCAGCAGCAGGTTCTTCTCTGCCTGAATGAAGCGTCCGTCAACCAGAATGTCCAGATGCGACAGCAGTTCGGCCTTGTCTGGGGTCTCCCCTGGGCGTTGCAGCTCTTCCCAGGTGTAACCAGTCCAAGACCAGATGTCCTTGTCATGGCCGAATCGTGCACGAATCTTGCGTGCCAGCGGGTTGAGGATCGGCGTATTCAGGAACGGTTCTCCACCAAGAAAGGTGATGCCCTGAACGTACGGCAACGCGAGGTCAGCCATGATCTGCTGCTCAAGCGCCGCCGTGTATGGCCTTCCAGCATGGAAGTCCCAGATCGATGAATTCCAGCAGCCTTCGCAGTGGAATGGGCAGCCGCTCACATACAGCGAACAGCGGATGCCTTCGCCATCGGTGACCACGAAACGCTTATAGTCAGCGACGATCATCTGGCTCATTTTGCGGCCGTCCCACTGCCCGGCCTTGGGGTTGTTGCTGGTCGCGCATGGCACTCCAGGGCCACGCCTGGTCTCCCCGCGTGCAAAATCGCGGTTCCCGGGCTTCACATGTCGAAAGACTGTCCCTGGCTTATCTGTTACCGATGTTGTGAATGAGTCCATAGCACTCACTCTGCGTCTTCCCACCATTCTTTGGTTGTGCCATCTTGAAGCACAACATGGCCGGTTTCGCCTGCCATATGCTTGGCACGGTGTGCGATTTCTTCGTGACGTCCATGCACCATCGGACGCTGCACAGGATTGCCGAGATAGCCGCACGTACGCTTGGTGACGTTGCACTTGTTGGGGTCATTGTTACCGCATTCAGGGCACTTGAAACCATCTTCCGTAGGCTCGAAGTCGCCTTCGAATCCGCACACGAAGCAATGATCGATTGGCGTATTCGTACCTAGGTAGCCGATGCCGATGCTTGCGGCATAGTTCCATACCGCTTCGAGCGCCTTCGGGTTCTGCTGCAGGGTTGGGAACTCGCAGTAGTTGATGAATCCGCCTGCTGCGTAGTAGGGGAAGTCACGCTCATAATCAAGCTTTTCCATAGGCGTTGGGCTCAGCCATACTGGGTAATGGAAGCTGTTGGTATAGAAGTCGTGGTCAGTCACCCCTTCGACAACGCCGAACTTCTTCTTGTCGAGACGAGCGAAACGGTCGGTAAGGCTTTCGGCAGGTGTCGAATACACCGAATAATGGTAGCGCTCCGACTTCTCCCACTGCTTGCACAGTTGATTCATGCGGCGCACGATGCTCAATGCGAATTCCTTGCCCTTCGGATCCCAGGAATGGTTCTTCATCCAATCCTTGCCATAGAAGACAGCGGCTGCCTCATACAGACCGATGTAGCCAAGTGAAATCGTGCAGCGGCTGTTGCGGAACAGCGTATCGATGTTGTCGCCGGGCTTGAGTCTGCCAAATGCGCCATATTCGAACAGGGTTGGAGCATTGATGGGTGTGGCCTGCTTGCAGCGCATGATGCGGAACTGCAAGGCGTGGTGGGCGGTGCTCATGCGCTCGTCGAAAATCTTCCAGAAACGATCCTTGTCACCGTGAGATTCCAACGCGATTCGTGGAATGTTAACAGTCACGACACCAAGGTTCATGCGGCCATCCTCGACGTCCTTGCCTGTCTTGGGGTCTTTCCATCCTTGAAGGAAGCTGCGGCAGCCCATAGGGGCCTTGAACGATCCGGTGATCTTGACGATGTTCTCGTAGAAGACGACATCGGGATACATGCGCTTGGTGGAGCATTCCAGAGCGAGCTGCTTCAGATCGTAATTCGGATCCTTGCCGTCTTCGTTCACGCCATGCTTGATGGTGTACACCAGCTTCGGGAAGATGGCGGTATGACGCTCCTTGCCAAGACCGCGAATGCGGACCAGGAAGATGGCACGCTGAATCTCACGAGCGAACCATGAAAGTCCCAAACCGAATCCCACGGTGACGAACGGTGTCTGACCGTTACTCACGCGGTTGGAGTTGATCTGGTATTCCATCGTCTGCATCGCATCGTAGATGTTCTTGCGAGTCAGAATTTTTGCATAGATTTCGCGCGCCTGCTCGATATGCGAGGCATCCTTGTCAAAAGGCTCGTCTGCAGGCAGTGGAGCGCGATCCTCGAAATGCAGGCTCTTGGGCTCACGCGCCTTGAGGTTGGCGATAATCGTGTCAGCAACGTCATCGCTCATATTGTCTGGCATGACCATGCACGCCATATCGTGATTCTTGCGATAGTCAAGCTTGGCATAGGGCTCAAGCATTTCATCGCAACGGTTCACGGTCTGGCCACCATACTGGCTGCCTGCGATGTCCTTGATGATCTGCGTGATCTGCGTGGTTGCGGTGCCTATTGACTTAGGCGAATCCATCATCGCGTTTCCGAGTGCGAAGCCGTGGGCAAGCATGTCGCCGAAATCAGGCAACGAGCAGTTCGTCATCGGGGTGAATGGCGAATAATCGGCATCGTGGAAGTGAATGTCACCTTTCAGGTGTGCATTGGAGACCTCTTTCGGAAGCATCTGCAGGGCTGAGGCCTTGCTGACGGCTCCGGCGAGCAAATCGCGCTGGGTTGCATAGACGTTGCTGTCCTTGTTGGCATTCTCGCGAACGAGCGTCTCGTCCCGACTGGTAAGCCTTTTCACGGCCTCATTGACATCGGTGGCTCGCGAGCGCGAAATATCGCGGTCGAGACGGTATGAAGTATAGGAACGCGCTATGTCATAGAGATGCTCATTGACCAGGGCATGCTCCACAAGATTCTGAATGTCTTCAATCTTTGCGGGCTTGGTATATCGGTCGCGGATTTCAGACTCGACCTGAGAGGCGATCTCCTCGATGACCTTATGCTCCTGCGGTCCAACAGTCGCTTCAACATCCTTGAATGCCGAAGAAACGGCATTGACGATGTTCACTGCGTCAAAATCGACAATTCTGCCGTCGCGCTTCTCTACCTGAAGCGTGCTTTCCAGACCTTCTGCGGTAATCCTCTGTCCGGCATCGGCCTGATCATCCAGCAGCTCTGTTTCCATAACCTTCACCCCAAAACTACATCTGTGTGATTTATTTCTTCCAACGCAACATTACCATCGGAATCACTATATAGCTGACTGTTTTGCAAATTCATCACTAGATATAGTGTTCATTGCTACTCGCTGAAGCCCTTGAGCGGAGTGTCGCCATCGCCAACCCCGAATGCGCATAGCTGGACGACAGACACGGCATGAAGACACCGCATGCAGTCACGGGAGTGCCTGGCCCTATACTGTAAGACGTTCGCGCGGTTGGTGGCAGCAGCCGTGCCAGAGAATTGCAGATATCGATGATACCCAGAAGCATTGCCTGGCTGGCAAATGCTAGACATGGCGTGTCACGTATGCATGTGAATCGTCGCGCGGGCTCCTCACCTTCCCTTGCCACCTTTCATATGCGAAAAACGGGCGCTTCAAGGGCGCGGGAAGCAAGGTGTATTGTGTGGGGAATTTCAGCTCGAACATTGCGCAAGGCGCTGGCTATCGCCGTTGCCATACCAACGGCACTTGCCTTGGCATCATGCGGTGCGGCATCAGGCGAATCGTCAGACGACTCCCATGGGAATGCCGACATTTCGTTCATGCTTGATTGGACGCCGAACACCAACCATGTTGGCCTCTATGTTGCACAGCAATTGGGATATTACAACGCCGAGCATGTCAAGGTCGACATTCTTCCGACCGCTCAGGCAGGCGCAGAGACCGCCGTGGAAAATGGCGTCGCTGACATTGGCTTCACGACACTGAGCAACGTGGCGGCATTCAACGCGCAGGGCAGCGCCCTGAAATTCGTGTTCGACCTCACGCAGCAGCCTGTGGCACGCTGGTGCGCTCTGGCATCGAGAACCGACATCAAGACCCCGAAGGATCTGGACGGCAAGACCTTCGTCAGCTTCGGCTCGGCCGAACAGACCGCCGTAGTGCGTCAGATGATCAAATACGCCGGAGGAACCGGCAGCATCCAGACCGCAACGGCAGGAACGAACACCTTCGACACCCTGACCAGCGGCAAAGGAGACTTCGGCGGTTTCTACGCAACATGGGAAAACGTGGAAAGCGAACTGAACGGTCCTGCATTGAACTGCTTCGTGGCATCGGATTGGGGCGTTCCTGGAAACCCAGACCAGCTCGGCTTTGCGGTCAAGCGCAGCTGGCTTGCCAAGCAAGGCAATGCTCAAGCCCTGCAGCGCTTCCTTGATGCCACCATGAAGGGCTACGACTATGCTCTGGCTCACCCCGACAAGGCGGCAGACATGCTGGTCAGCGGTGCAAAAGAGGCAAACTTGGATTCCAAGCTTGCCCACAGGTCAATGGAGGAAATCGCATCCAAGGGATATTGGACCGATTCGACCGGTTCGGCCGACTCAACCAAGCTTCCAGGAACCGTCAACATGACTCAGGCTCAGGATTATCTTGACTTCCAATACAAGGCAGGCACCTACAAAGATGCGAAGGGCAAGGTTGGCAACCATGCTCCACAGGCTTCGGAGCTGGCCACGAACACCTATGCGACAAAGGCCGCAGCAGCCGCCACACGCTGACCTTCAACGGCAATCACAGAAGCAGGATCGGTTATGACACTTCCGACGAATCGTCACGATGCACCGTCTGCCAACCGCAGACAGCGTTGGCAGGCACATACGTGGAGATCCCGCGTTTCGCAGAGTCGAGCGCTCTGGTGGCGGGCAGCCTTGACTGCCACACTCACGACCCTCATATTGCTTGCCCTATGGCAGCTGTGGGTGATGTACGGGTCAATCTCTCCGCGCGTGCTGTCCTCACCGAGCCAAATCGTCGAATCGACGGCAGACTCTTGGACGACACTGCTTCCAGCAAGCCTCATCACCGCATATGAGGGCATTTTTGGCTTCATCATTGCCGTGATCCTTGGCATCGCGTTCGGCATCGCCATGTTCTATTGGCGCAGCGTTCACGATGCGGCATATCCACTGTTGGCAATCGCCCAGACAGTGCCGCTCATTACGATTGCACCACTCTTCATCATCTGGTTCGGATTCGAACCCATAGGCAAGGTGGTCATCACCGCTGCGTTCGCAATCTTCCCCATCACGGTGCAGACATACCGAGGGATGATGGCTGTGCCGCGCTTCTATGAGGATGTGGCGCTCACCTGTGGAGCCACGCCGTGGTGGACCTTATGGCATGTGACGCTTCGCGTTGCAGCGCGCCAGATTTTCAGCGGTCTGCGCATCAGTGCAGCCTATGTGTTCTCCACGGCTGCCACGGCAGAATATCTCGGCGCACGCAACGGACTCGGCATCTGGCTGCAGGCCGCATTCAACTCCTTCCGTACACCGCTGATCTTTTCTGCAACGCTGGTCATCGCAGTCCTCACCGCGATGCTGCTGGGTCTGATCAGTGTTGTCGAACGCCTTGTCATTGGGTCCAGCGACGAATAGAAGTGGTTCGTTTCGGAGTGGTTCATTTCACTACACAACGTTATTTCCGTATCGCCTTGAGCGCCACGAATCTTCCACCAGCGAGGACCTTCAATGCCATCTTGACACAGCTTCCAGCACATACAGAAGCAAGCGCTTGAGGGAATCCGACTCACCGTATTCAACCGCCACGCTGTACTTCGTTGGTGGATGCTGAGAGAATGGTTGAGAAGGGACAGGCTTGGCATACCAAGCACAACTATGAGGGGGAATATGAGCAACCCATATCAGAATCAGAATTCCGATGAGCAATCCTCATCGGAAGAACAGCCAACGGCACCGCAGACAGCGCCGCAGACACCACCCCAGCAGCCAGACGCTCCATCGGGGTCAGAATACGGTGCTGCGCAGACTCCGCAAGGCGGAGATGGATTCCCACAAGAAGAGAATCAACAATACGGGCAGAATCAATACGACGGCCAGCCTCAGTACGGACAGTACGGCGCTCCACAGCAACCACAGTATGGTCAGCCAGCACAAGGGTATCCCGGCGACCCCTATCAGAATGGCAATTATCAGAATCAGAACACCGTGCCAGGCGAGAACAACCAGTGGGCTCCCAATCCGCAATTCCCGCAGACTCCTCCGCAATTCGATGCCCAAGGCAATCGATTCGGATCCGATCCGGCGATTGACCGCCCTTGGTACGGCATCAGCTTCAAGGATGCCGTCATCCGCTTCTTCAAGAAATATGCGACATTCTCTGGCCGAGCATCACGCAGCGAATACTGGTGGGCATACCTCTTCACCACTTTGGTGTCATTCGCAATATCAATGATTTTTGCCGCAATGAACAGCAACATTGGAAATTCCTTGAGCGTGCTGTGGTCATTGGCCGTGTTGATTCCATCCATTGCCATTGCGGTACGAAGACTGCATGATGCAAATCTGAGCGGCTGGTGGTATTTCCTGCCCCTGGCTCTTTCCGTGCTGGGTGCTATTATCCTGCTGGTTTCAGTCATAGGTGGTGTAGTGTCTGCAGGAAACGCATACGGCAACTCAATGAATTCGGCGATGTTTGGACACATCATGGCCAATATCGCACTTCCTTTGATCTTGAGTCTGTTGATTCTCCTCGGCGCAAGCGTCAGTGGAATCGTGCTCATGTGCCTGTCAAGCAAGCCTGAAGGTGCGCGCTTCGATAAGAACCCGATTCCACAGGATGTGCCGTTCATACCGAATCAGCAAAACCCTCAATACCCTCCATACGCTTCGAATATTCCATCGCAGCAGGGTCAATCGTCAGATCAACAGCAGCAGTATCCGCAGAATCCTACGATCTGAACCATATATTCGCCCGTTTCACATCGAAAGTTGAGTTTTGCGGCAATTCCCAAGTAGAAGGCTTAGAAATCGGCATGATTGCGACGCGATTACACGCTTCTAGGCTGTATATACTTGGGAATTGCCGCAAAACTCGATGTGTGGGACCGGCAGCAACGAATTCTTACAGTTCAACCGCCTTCTTGCTCTCATCATCCTTGATGTGAGCAAACTTTGCAGCCAAGGCAGCCTTGTTCTTTCGCTCGTCCTCAGCTTTGGCATCCTTCTTAGCCTGGTGGGGATCCCAGAGAATCCTGTCTCGATGATTATCCCATTCGGCTGCAATCAGCGGAGCAAGATATTGAGCTCCATCCACTGCCTGTTGCCTGGAATCATTCAGCATCTTGATAAATCCGTGCAACTGCTGCTCGCTCACGAACATCTGCGGAAGCCCGAGGCGTTCGTTGAGTCCGTTGAGGAACAGGACGCATGCCAGCACCTTCGCGCCGTATGTGTCATCCGAATCGTCAAGCAGCCCCACCATGTCACAGAAGGAAACCAGAGCACTCGCCAGGCGCTGGGACACCGCTTCACGATCAGCAACGGCTTCCAGAGGCTTGCCATCTGGGGTGAGATATCCACTGATGGTTTCAACGGCTTCTGCGACTTTCTTGATCTCCTCCTCAGACCACTCCACTCCCAGATCACCGACCGACGCCATCACAAGCTGAGTGTCTGCCGTCGTCGAATACTCCGCCATGTTCTCATATGCCTCATTCGCCGCCAGCATGGCATCGACGATTGACTGCGGCCGTCCTGGAATGCTGGTCGCTCCTTCATACACGAATTCAGCATCTGCAATCGTCACGTCTTCTCCCGTGAGCAGACGGGCTATCTCACGAGTCGCACGAACCTGAAGATCTTCGGTGTATTTGGCATCATTATCCATCGCCACGGCTGTCTGTAACGGCCATAGTTCCAACAGTTGTGCGCCTGCTCCTGCAGCATCGCGAATCGGTTCAAGCAGCGCCACTCTTGCTATGTCAGTTTCTTTGATAACGAATGTCATCTTTGCTCCCTTGCCCAACACCATTGTGCTGTTCAAGAGTATCCCCACATGGTCGTGTGAAACAATCATGCCATGCGCGTTACTGCCATCTTTTTTGCAGTGTGTACGGCAACATTCGTGAGTTGGCCATCCTGAAAGCATGTTCACCAATCATTTCCGCACGCATTCAAACCGATGCGGGATGCTCAGCGAATCATTCCAGCGGCAGGACTCACGTACGAGACACCGAGGAGAGCGCAGGTATCGCTGTCGAATGTAAGTGAGGTGATCGATGCCAAATCGGTATTGCGACGTAGCATATTGTGCTCTGGGTGGCCCGTTTCCATCAGATGCCTGAAGGTCCATATCGGTGATTCATGGCTGACGACTATGATCTGCTGGTCGGGATGCTCCTGCACCTTCTCGAAGGTGAAGTCCTTGACTCGAGCCGCAATCTGCTGATATGTCTCTCCCCAACTGGGTCGTCGCATGTTGCGCAGCAGAACGATGTTCCTACGTCGCCAGAGCGCACCTTTGCCGTAGCCGATGCGCGTGCCACGGAACTCATTGCCGGCCTCGATCAGACGCGGATCGAAGTTTATCTGAAAATCCTGCAACCCTAAAGCCTCTCGCACCGGATCGACGGTCGCCTCGATGATTTCAGCAGTTTCACGCGTTCGATCCAAAGGCGAGGAATACAGCGCCGTCGCCGCACGCATCCCTTCATCGTGTGCGATGAACGAAGCCGATGCCTTCACCATCTCTTTGCCCTGGTCAGAGAGATGGAATCCTGGCAGCCTTTCGTAGAGCACATGCCGAGGATTGTAAACCTCACCATGACGGACGAAATTCACGGTTGTGGTTGGCATCGGGGACCTCCAAAGAATAGAACCTATCGTGCGGCTCGTTCACCGCGCATGCAGCATTGCCGAGACTTCAACACGCCCAATGCGAGTGACCAGCGAACATGGTCTAAGCGTACGCGGAACATAGTATCAGACAATGAATCAGGCCTTGAAACCTGATGATACGGGCGGAAAACAATTCATCAAACAACACTTCAGAAAGGGGCTTGTGGCACCATGAGCAACAGCATGAGCGCTACGATACGTGACATCAATCATCGTCTATTTGGTGGTTACGCCGAGCTACTTCGCAAACCTCATACGGCACGGTTTGCCATCGGTTCAGTCATAGCTTCCATGCCTTTCCCAATGGTTGGCATGACCATAACGATTTCGGTTCAGCACTACTACGGCAGCTATTTCCTCGCAGGCATGCTCACCGCGATTCAGGCAATAGCACTTGCGGTTGCGGGCCCGCTGCTGGGAAAGCTTGTCGATAAATTCGGGCAACGCGAAATTGCGATTCCCACCGTCATCGTCTGGGTCGTTGCTGCAATGCTGCTGATAACCGCGATCACGTCTCGGGCTCCCATCTGGATGCTCTATGCAATCACGCCATTTCTGGCTGCGATTCCACCGTGGGGTGCGATGAGCCGTGGCCGTTGGACATACATACTGAAAGGTGATCGAGAACAAACCGATAGGGCACTGTCCCTTTCAGGCGTGTTCGATGAATGCATGTGGGTCATCGGCAACCCGCTGGCATCCATTTTGGCCGTTATTTCAGGCATTCTGGCATTCTCGTTCACCGGTCTGTGCGTGATCATTGGTGCAATCATGATTCTGTCAGAGATAAGTACCGAACCACCTTCGCAGACGCAGCATGCGCGGCAAAATGGAATCACGCGCAAACAGTATCGCGATCAGGAAGCGACGAAGGCGGCATTGCTGCAGGGCGGCAAAAAGCAGAAATCCATCTGGGGTCCAGGCTTGATTGCCATATGCGTCACCTGGTTTGGCCTTGGGGCTTTCCAGAGTGCCGCAGCCATTTCCATCATCGCGTTTACTCGTGAACACAACGCCGAGCAGATGACCGGCTTCGTCTTCGCATGCTTCTCGGTGAGCTCGCTGCTGGGAGCGATCGTCTATGGCGCCAAGAACTGGCTGATTCCCCTGTGGAAGCGTTTCTATGTGTGCCTGATTGTGGTTAATCTTGGCATTGGCTGCTTCCTGTTCGCACAGCACATATGGGTAATCATGATTATCTATCTGCTCATCGGCGTATGTCAGGCTCCTACGTGGATCAACGGGAATCAGCTGATCCTGCACTTGGTCTCCCCCGCACGCTTCACTGAAGGCGTTGCCTGGATGGGTGCCATGAACGCGATCGGCGCTTCCGTCGGTTCTGCAATAGCCGGTCAGTTCATTGACATGAGCGGCTCGCATGGAGGCTTCATCGTCGTCACTGTTTTGGCTCTCACGTCACTGCTGCTTGCCTTCACTGGCTTCAAGCAGATCAAGGAAGGTACGGAGAAGCCCGTGCTGACGCAGATCGCCATCTGAGAGTTTTCACTGATTCTGTCCAATGTATTACCAGATTTCATTCCTAGAATCGGTCGTGGACTTAGGCATGGAAACTGTGTCGATATACGCATTGCTATGAGAAAAATGAAATTCTATGTTTGAATGGAAAACCGTGAAACACCTGATTGCTCAAATAACGAAATTTGGAATTGTTGGCGTGATTGCTGCCGTCATTGACTTTGGCATATTGAATGCACTGGTCAAGTTCGCGCATATGAACAATGTCGCGGCAGGAACGATTTCCTTCCTCATAGCTCTCGCATTCAATTACATACTGAGCATGAAAGTGGTGTTCACCCACCGCGACGACATGGCAAAGTGGATGGAAGTGTTCATATTCGCAGTTTCAGCGGCCTTGGGACTCGTTATGAATGACGTGATCATCTGGCTAGCCACCGTCGATATGCCTACCGATGCCGTGTATACGATGCACTCGAAGTATGTGCTCTATACCAATATTGGGAAAGTGGTGGCAACGGTTGTGGTCGCCATATGGAACTTCATCATTCGAAAAGTATTTTTGGATGCGCCGAATTCTGAAGCATCGGCATCTCGGCAGGAACGCAGCCTTTCCCACCGCATTGGCATGTGGTCGCTGAATCACAATCCCTTTGGCTCTCGCTCCTGAGTCAGGCTTGAACTTTTCGGACAAACGCTGCTACAGGTGCCGTCGTTTCGATGGTTGTGACTTGCCCCCAGTAAGTTAGTCCTTAGCAGATCAACCATTCAGGAATCGAGGACATTATGCCAGTTATCCATACACATGTCAGCTCTTCATTAACCCAGGAACAGCGAGAGCATCTGAAGGCCGCGTATGGTGCGGCAATCACTGCCGTACCAGGCAAGTCAGAAGGCTGGCTCATGTGCCCCTTCGAAGACAACATGCCCATCTACTTTGCTGGCGACGATTCAAAACCGGCCGCCTATGTCGAAGTGAACGTCTTTGGCGCATCCGTGCCAAAGACTTCATGGGAGAGTCTCACGAAGGCAATCATGAAGGCACTCAATAGCGAGGCCGGAATCCCCGAAGACCGCACCTACATTCGCTATACCGCCACCACCGATTGGGGTTGGAACGGTTCCAATTTCTGATGCCGATTGACCTGTATATAGGCATTGCCATCAACATTGCCATCGGCATCTCGAGTTTTGCGGCAATTGTGCACTATACAGTCGTTAAAGCGGCATGATTCCGTTCCAAAATAAGCAATATTTTGCAATGCTACTGGAGAATTGCCGCAAAACTCGCATGGTGAATAACAGAAGCGCCCATCCCGATGCATAATCCCCGGGATGGGCGCTTCTCTATGCTGCAATCAAGCAGATATTTCAGTCAGCGACAACCTTGACGGTGAAGTTGGCGGAAATCTCTGGATGAAGCGCAACCTTGGCTGCGAATTCACCTGTGGTCTTGATCGGATCAATCTGAATGGCCTTGGCGCTGACGGCTGCCTTGCTTGCGAGAGCCTCAACAATGCGGTCATTGCTGATGCCGCCGAAAAGCTTGCCAGATTCGGAAACCTTGGCGCTGATTTCAACGGTGGTTCCTTCAATGGCATTCTTTGCTGCAACGGCGTCTTCACGAGTGGCAAGAGCCTTCGCGCGACGAGCACGCTGCATGGATTCGATCTGTGCGGCTGCACCCTTGCTCCACAGGAAAGCCTGTCCCTGAGGAATCAGATAGTTGCGAGCAAAGCCAGACTTTACTGCTACGACATCACCTGAGTGACCAAGATTGGTAACGGTTGTGGTGAGAATAACTTTGGTTTCTTTACCCATGATTGACTCTCCCCTCAGCGACCGGTCGTTGCATATGGCAACAGAGCCATTTCGCGGGCATTCTTGATTGCCTTGGAAAGCTCGCGCTGCTCCTGAACGGACACGCCCGTGATGCGACGTGAACGAATCTTGCCACGATCAGAGATGAACTTGCGAAGCAAGGCAACATCCTTGTAATCGATGGTGGTGATTTTTGCTGCCTTCAGTGGATTTGGCTTCTTCTTGAAGGGCTTGACCGGTGGTTGCGGCCTTTTGCGTGACATATTCTTACTCCTCTGAATCGAAATCTCATTATTCCGTACGTCTATATTCGTACGTCTATATTCGTAAGTCTTTTCGTAAACGCTTGTCTTGAATTCGCGTGCTTCTTCTAGAACTCAGGCTCGTCTCCGGAACCTCCACCGAAATCATCCGATGAACCGAAGGAGCCGTAGGAATTCCCAGATCCCTCACCAGCGCTCCAAGGATCGACACCCTGTTGCGTTGGAGCTGCACTTGCACCGCCCTGGTAACCGGCTCCCCCGTGATAGCCGCCATTATTGCTGGCATTGCCACCGTTGTTGGAGTTGTTGTTACCGGCAAAACCGCCACGCCCGCCATCATTCGCGGTGCCTGCGTTCTTGCTGACCTGAGCAGTGTTACGTGTAAGACCTGGACCGATTTCATCGACTCTGAGCTCGACAACCGTGCGATTGTTGCCCTCACGGTCTTGATACGAACGTTGGATCAGTCTGCCTTGGGCAATGACGCGCATGCCCTTTGCCAGACTTGCCTGAATGTTCGATGCCATCGGATTGTAATTGGAATCCCATGCTGAGCAGCGCATGAAGAGGGCATCGCCATCTTCCCACTGCTGAGTATTGCGGTTGTATTGGCGCGGTGTGGATGCGATGGTGAAGTTAGCCACCGTACCGCCGTTCGCAGTCGTGCGTATTTCCGGATCCGCAGTGAGGTTACCCACTACGGTGATAACGGTATCTCCTGCTGCCATAAGAAAGCCTTTCCAATTTCACGAAGAGCGTTCTCGAATCATGCAAAGCTTGCGAAACGAGAAACTTCGTAACGAATAGAAGCATGAACTTCAACATGCATTGAAGCTCAAGAGACGTGGCGGTTTACTCGGCGTCCTTGCGAAGAATCTTCGTACGGATGACTGACTCGTTCAAGTTCAACACACGGTCGAGCTCTTTGCTGGTCGCTGGATCGGCAGTGTAATTGACGACGGCGTAATTGCCTTCGTTCTTACCTTCGATTTCGTAAGCAAGCTTGCGACGACCCCAGAAATCGGTTTTATCGACTGAGCCGCCTTCCTTGGTGACAAGCTCAAGATACTGGTCAGTTAACTTCTTCAGACCACGCTCGTCAAGCTCAGGATCGGCAATGAACATCAATTCATATTTGTGCGCAGACATCACCCACCTCCTTCGGACTTATCGGCCGTGGACTTTCCACGGCAGGAGGGTGCATAGTGCGTTCACTTTGGTGAACCCATACAAAAACAACATTATACACACAACTTCGGCGTGTGAACCAGTATGGTCGTGAAAACGGAGTATAAACACTTATGGGGGGGTGCTCAATGCCAGCCGGTCGAAGCTTATTGACGCGCTTAATCCATTCGCATCGAGGCTTGTCGGGGCGGGACTTTGCACGCGAGCAGTAGTTGTGCAACCGTCGTGATCGTTGCACATGTCATCAGCATCATCACGGTCGAACTTGAGAATTACATTTGAGGGATTACATGCATATTGCTGCTTTACAACACCAACGAACTCGTATGAGACTGTCCAAACGCGCACCCTCACACGCTCGAGTCACCGAAACCGCCGCACATATGAGTCCGCAATCCTTGCTGTGTGTATTCAGACGCATCACGCACGCGTCCTGGTTCACACCACTGCTTGTATTCATCATCATCTCCCTATTGCAAGGAACGGCATATTTGCAAAGCTATGGTCCGTTCACCCTGTCCGATCCCAAGATGCATATCCCGGCAACATATGCACTGGCAACCGGACAATCCTTCAACGAGACGGAGAATGTCACCACCGGGTATTGGCATGGGCGTCAGCAGCTTGTTCACGGAGACGAGCGTGTTCTCAACTTCGACAACTACAAAAGTGTCATCGCAGAAAACATCGGATTCACTTCTCTTGCGCCTGATGATGCCCGCGGCAAGCAGATTCACGCGTTAAACGCGGTCAGACCGCACGATGTCACGGTGAGTACACGAAGCAATCAATATCTTTTCTTTATGTACATCCCTCAGGCAGTCGGCTTGAAAGTCGGGATGATGATGCGTCTGCACATGTCAACAGCATTCCTCGTGGCTCGGATAACGAACCTTCTTGCCTTCGTGTTCCTCATCGGACTTGCGATCATCGTAACCCCGTTCGGCAGAGGGGCGCTTGCAACGATTGGCATGTTTCCCATCATTGTATTCATCTCCACAACACTGATGACGGATGGAACTGTCGTTGGGTTCAGCGCCCTGTTCGTGGCATTGACGCTGCGAGCGTTCGTCAGGACGAAACCGCTGCACAACTATCAGGTGGCCTGTCTCATTGCCATTGCCGTGGTGCTTGGGCTGTTAAAATACGCGTATGCCCCGATGATTCTGCTGCCGCTGTTGGTATACGGCATGAGCGTAAGTCAAAAGCTCACCTATATTGGCGTGAGCGCTGTCGTGATCAGCGCGGTGGCCGCTTGGTGGCAGCGTTGCTATGCATACACTCCCAACCCTGACATGTACGAGAAATTCAAACCGCAGATCATTCATCAACCGTTGCGCACACTGGTGCTGCTGCTGATAAACGACGTTGTGACGACATTCAATTCAATCAAGGGCGATACCACCACAATGCTATCCCTGCTGATCCTGGTATTCGTAATGATATTCACACTCAGAATATCGAATGGTCTCACTCGTACACCCTTCCTGCGCGTATACCTTCTCTGTGGCGTAATTGTCTTTGCCGCACTGACGCTTGTTTATCTATCGCTGTTCCTTACATGGAACTTTCAGAACGCGCCTATAGGGACGTGGAACCTGAACGGTGTGCTACCTCGATACTTCTATCCACTTATGCCACTGATACTCTGTCTCTACCTTGAAACTACACGCATTCCCCAGAGAGGAATGCCCATAACAATTGCCGACTAGATCGTTCTGATTCGAGCAGACGGACCACATCAGGGCAAATGGAAGAAGATACAATTCTCAGCTTTCTCCCCGCACCTTCATATTCGCGAATTCTCATGCATCGGGTATCAGTGAAGACAACGACCGGTGAGTTAATGATGCTCCTTGGCATATTTCTGCTCTGTGGCCTGCTTGCTTGACTGCCACCATTCTTCGTGTTGCGCATACCAATCAATCGTGTCTTGCAAACCTGCCTCAAAATTCGAAAACTCAGGTTTCCAACCGAATTCCTTGCGAATTTCATCGCTGTTCAAGGCATAACGACGGTCAACACCAGGACGGTTGCTGACGGCATCATAGTCATCTTCAGCTCTGCCCATAAGTCTCAGTATGCTGTGCAACACATCCCTGTTGGATTTCTCACAATCAGCGCTGACCAGATAAGTCTTGCCGATGGTGCCATGAAGCACGATTTGCCATATTGCCGAACAATTGTCTTCCACGGCGATCCAATCGCGTATCTCTTTACCTTCGCCGTACAATTTTGCTCGCCGTCCAGAAAGCAAGTTGGTAATTTGACGTGGAATAAACTTCTCCACATGCTGATACGGACCATAATTGTTTGAACTGTTCGAAATCGTTGCAGCCACCCCGTAGGTGCGAATCCAAGCCTGCACCAGCATATCGGCAGAAGCCTTGGATGCGGAATACGGACTGGAAGGGTGGTACGGGCTGAATTGCGTGAACTTCGACCTGTCGTGATAGTCGGTATCTCCATACACTTCGTCCGTTGAGACTTGATGGAACCGGATATGATGCCGTGCAACCGCCTGGAGCAGGGTGAAGGTTCCCACAATATTCGAAGTAATGAAAATGTCGGGTTGCGCTATCGAATTGTCATTATGAGATTCGGCAGCAAAGTTGATCACGGTATCATGATTGGGGATCAGGGTGTCAAGCAGATCAGCATCGCAGATGTTTCCGTGCACAAAGGTGTACCTGCCTTCTGGAAGACCATTCAGGTTATTGATATTACCTGCATAAGTCAATGCGTCAAGGACCGTGATGTGAACGTCAGGATTGTTATTTAACACATATCGAACAAAATTTGAGCCTATGAAACCAGCTCCGCCTGTCACAAGAATATTATGAGGATCGCGAAATCGAGTCATATCAGCAAGAATACCCGTTCCACAGTCTGGTTGCGATAATACAATTCGAGTATGGGTTCAACTTCTGGCACCACTGCAAACATTTTTACGGCAAAAGTCACGAATTTTGATTCAACCCTGCAACGGCAGAGCTGGGATAGGATAGTGTGCGACGCCGATCACGGTGATGACCAAACCTCACAATCCACTGCCCTTTTCAACGGTCATCGGTGTGAGAGCAACTCATCAATCACCGCGCGAAGCTCGCAATTGACGAGAAACCTGTGGACCATGAAATCAGGCCACACGTCGAACTGCAGGAATCTGACGAATCGCGTACCCCAATTGGCACAATATTTCAGTGGAATTCTGCGAACGGCCTATCTGTATTCGGAACAGATCGTTCTCACCGTCCCTGAAGTTTTTGATGGCATCTTCTTCCTTGCCTTTGGGCCAGAAATTGTACGAGATATTCTCGGTCTCACCCGTCAGAACAGGCCGTGCATCATTATTTCTGGCACAGAGCCCACGCTTCTAGGCTGCTTACAACAATTCGCAGTCACTTCAGTCGTAGATACGTTGCAGACAGCACACGCCACCACATTTTCCTTGACTACAAAGGTATACAGCGCTCTTGCCATAGACATTCAAGACCGGCAGACATCTGATCAACGCGAGAAGATCAATACATTGCTACGGCACGCGTGTGATACGGAAAACCTCAATGACGCGTCCGTGACAGAAGCAGAGGCAGAATCGGACAGAATAATCGATGCCATTGTCACTTCGTTGGAAATCGCATCCGGAATGGGTAAAAGCCGTCAGAATCTCTCATTTCTGAAACAGCGATGGAGAGAATGGGTCGCTGCAGTAGCAGCCGGAGACATCGAATACATGTCAAACCATGCATTGGCTGCCCGCCGTACAACACTAGATGCGACATCGGCATCGTTGTCTTTCACGGACATATTCAAAGACAAGGCTCAAGAGTATCGCTCGGTTCTGCTCGCAACACTTCATCTCAAGTCAGATAACAGCACGGAAGACCATATCGATGTGGACGGCTTGGCGGACGCTACCCAACGAAAAATTTTTCTATCAACTCTCGATGTCATCAGTCAGCAACCCAAACGGTCGAACGCCTTCGCCACAATTGAGTCATCGGAATTACCGCACAATAACCCCAACCCAGAACACACGACGAATACAGTATGCGCTGATGATACCAATACAACTACAATGATGGCACTCATCAATCAGCAAACTCTGAGGGACTGGTATGAGTTTGTATATCGCAAAACATTGGCACAACTACTCAATTCCGATTTGGTATCAGTGAATCTTGACCCCTCATCGATCGAAAGCATGATGATGACCACGCGCTCAAAGGAATCTCTGACAATTTCCGGCGACATCACCGAGATTCTTTCCTTAATGCCACCAAGTCAATTCACACGACTCTGCTATTCATGCAAAACAACTGTTGAAGAATGGCGAGCTTGCAACGCACACACCCCGCCATCTTCTCGCAAAATCAGAACGCGGAACATGTCATATGCGGTGAAGCAGCTGTCTGAACAAAGGAATTTCAGAAATGATGCTCGGACTCTGCGCATTAGTGTTATCACCAGTATTGCACTGGGTCTCATATCAATTCTGACCGACAAGGTCATATCCGCGTACATCAGTAATGTTGGCATCATCATTCTGATTGCTTGCATCATTCAGATTGCTCCAAGCGTGGTGAGCGGTATACAGTGGTTTCATAGTACAAACTCACAATCAAGTTCGGTTGTCTATCTAGAATAATGTGACAATGCGTTGCAATGTCTGCAGCACTGTTGTCCGCGGACAGAATGGGTACGGTGACGTATATGGAGAAACGGCTTGTGCGAATGCAATCTGAACAGAACGCTCCTTTGGAGCTCGGCAAGCCTGAGATTGTCTATGATTCTCATGACAGTGCAGCTTTTCAAGTCACGAAGGTTCACGCTCGGAATCCCACCAACAATGATGAGGTAGATCTACATTACGTTTCTGTCAAGTATGCCCAGCCGGGAGCTGTCTGCATCGCCCAATGCAAGGGTCATCTACTCATTGCGCGGCATTGGAGGCTTGCTACTCACTCCTATGGCTGGGAGTTTCCTCGCGGAATGGGTGAAATGGGAGAAAGCAGCGAGCAAACTGCGAATCGCGAATTTTTCGAAGAAACCGGAATTCAAGCTCGGGACACTCAGATATTTCAAGTCATACACGCCGATACGGGACTCATCAGAGATTCGATTGCAGTCGCAGCATTGACTGTTGACAGCATTGAACCCAACGCTACGGCGATTGACGGGGAATTGCAGTCACTGCATTGGATTACCCCTGAACAATTGGATCGGATGATTGCAGAGGCTGCGATCACTGATGGAATAACGATTGCCGCTTATCTGGTTTGGAAGCTCAGACAACAGTCGACGCATGATTGCGACAATTCCGGCTCGCCCTCCACGCAACCACAGCCGTCTCAGTGAATGAGCCATCAATCGTATGTAATATGTACACCAGTACATCTGGAAAGTTGAGGAAAACATGAACGCTGACATAGTCATCGTCGGTGCAGGCCTATATGGACTAACCATCGCTCAGCAAGTCGTTGAGCACACGAAGTCACGAGTATTGATACTCGACATTCGAGACCATATCGGTGGCAACGCATATTCGTACACCGACGAGGAAACCGGTGCCGAAATACACAAGTATGGTGCACACCTTTTCCATACCAGCAATCAGAAGGTATGGGATTATGTCAACAGATTCACGTCATTCACCGACTATGTGCATCGCGTATATGCAACGCATGACGGAGAGGTGTATCCCCTGCCGATCAATCTGGGGACGATCAACCAGTTCTTCCACGCCCATTACACGCCTGCCCAGGCTCAGTCACTGATTCAGGAGCAGGCGGGAGAACTCAGCGGTACCCACGCCCACAATCTTAACGATCAAGGCATCAGCCTGATCGGGCGACCGCTGTATGAAGCATTCATCAAGAACTACACGTCGAAGCAGTGGCAGACAGATCCCGAGGATTTGCCGGCGAGCATCATTCGCCGTCTGCCGGTGAGGTTCAACTACAACAACCGCTACTTCAACGACACCTGGGAAGGTCTGCCTACGGACGGATACACCAGGTGGTTTGAACGCATGATTGACAACGACAGAATTGAGGTGAAGCTTGGCGTCGACTTCTTCGACCTTTCCCAAGAACTCAATAAGAGCAACCTGCTTGGCAACGTTCCGATCATCTATACCGGTCCCGTTGACCGCTGGTTCGACTATTCACTCGGAGATCTCAGCTGGCGGACAGTGGATTTCAAAGAACGGCGATACGACGAGGACGATCATTTCGGCTGCCCGGTTATGAACTTCTCAGATGCCGACGTGCCTTACACGCGCGCCATCGAATTCAAGAATTTCAATCCTGAGCGGTACGACAAGCAAAACCATGAACGCACCGTCGTATGGGAAGAATACAGCCGTTTCGCTCACCGTGGCGATGAGCCCTACTATCCTGTGAACACCAAGGATGACCACAGGATGTATGCGCAGTACCGCAATCTTGCCGAACATGAGCCACAGGTGGTCTTCGGTGGCCGTCTAGGCACATATGCCTATTACGACATGCATCAGGTCATCAACTCCGCGCTCAATGAATATGAGCACACGATTTCCGCACTCCTCAAATAATCAAAACCGCGAACATGATCCAGAGCTTGATTGCAGCTGCGCGACACTATGAGTGAACGAAACAAGTCGTTAGCTCATAGTGTCGCAACGCTGCAGTCAAGCATCTACGCTGGGTAGAATTCAGCGATATGGTGTAATGACCGTTAACAACACACAGCATCAGTCATACATGTGCAGCTGCAAGGCTCTGTCGCTGATCAGCGCATAATCGCTATTCCGCTCGTCCCTTATAGCAAAGTCGCAGGAATTGTCATCCAGTGCAACGCCGACTGCATCGGTGGCCAAAGGGTCATACGGGTTCGGTGTGCGCAATGAGGTAATCAACCTGAACTCACCATTGTTGAAGATGTTCAGAGGCAGGCTGAAATGTACGGTCTGGTGTCCCCTCTTCTTCATCTTGAACACTTTCTGTCCGGAATCGTAGCTGACTCCTCCACGTCGAATGTCATGGAGCGCGATGGCCAGATAGAAGTCGCCCGGCTCATCGAATTGATACTCCACGGCAAACTTAAACTCGTCAGAACTCTTGCACAACACGGAAGATTCAGCGAAGGTGCGCAGCACCGGGCACCTATGATTCAAGCCATTCGGATAGTCTCCAGTGCCCTCATGCTCCGCGGACTTTCTGATACTTGCCTTGCGCTGACTTTCAAGATTGGCCAAGGTGTACCGCTCAGCGACTGATTCCTTATCACCAAGAGCGACAACGTGCCCCTGGTCAATCATCAGTGCCTTCGTGCAATATTTCTTGATGGCCCCCATATCGTGCGTCACAAGAATCACGGTTTTAGTAGGGTCTTTCAAAACCTCTGAGAAATAGTTGTCGCATTTGCGTTGGAACGCCTCATCGCCAACAGCCAACACCTCGTCAAGCACGAGAATGTCGCCCTGGGCCTTGATTGCGACCGAAAAGGCCAACCGTACCTGCATGCCGCTGGAATAATTCTTAAGCTTTTGGTCCATGAAATCTTCAAGTTCGGCGAATTCGACGATGTCATCGTACATTGCTTCGATCTGGTGCCGGTCAAAACCCAGCAACGCACCATTCAGATACACGTTCTCACGGCCCGTGAGCTCGGGATTGAACCCCACACCCAGTTCAATGAACGGAACAAGCTTGCCACAAGAGGTGATTCCGCCCTCATCTGGCGAGTAGATGCCAGAAATAAGCTTCAAAAGCGTGGATTTCCCGCTGCCATTGCGACCAACGATGCCAAAGAAGTCTCCCTGATGCACCTCAAAGGAAATGTCTTTCAACACCCGCTGCTCAGTAAAGCCCTTAATGCCACGTGTCCAGTTGATAACCACCTGCTTGAGACCTGTAGCCTGTTCTGTCGGCAACTTGAAGACTTTCCCAACATGACTCACTGTAAGAACGACCGGCGCGTCATCGTGTGATGCAGCATGCGAGGCCCCGTTATAGTGCACTGCATCTGAATCGATATGTTCTGTATGTGCCATTACATGATCTCCGCGAATTTCTTCTCATATTTCCTGAACACAAAAACGCCCGAGACAAATAGCGCCAAGGTGAGCAACACAGGAATCGCCTGAATAAGAGGATTCCCTATCTGATTCCACACGGTCGGGGTCGATGCTGGAGCGATGAAGTTATGTCGAATGTCTTGGATCGTCTGTGCGATGGGATTAAGCATCATGACCTTCGCCACCATATGACCGTAGCTTTTGAAATTGAGCACCATCACCAGTGGGTACACGATCGGCACCGAATAAAAGAGCGCTTGCTGGAGTACATCCCAGATATGCAGAATATCCCTGAAATACACATACATCGTCGCCAACAGGAATGTGACACCAAGTGTCAGCACATACAGCTGGATGACATCCAAGGGAAGAAGAAGAATCCTCCAGGTGAACGTCACCTTGTTGAACAAGGCAAATACCAGAACCACAACCGTGTTGATGCCATAACTGATGAGCGAACTCATCGTTGCCGAGACGACAACGATATAGTTGGGGAAATGAATCTTCCGCAGTAGATCTCCACGGTCAACAATCGATCTGAGTCCAACGCTTGTAGCCTCTGAAAAAAACTGCCAGGAGCTAATGCCCAGCAGCAGAACAACCGGATATGACGGTGTTCCATCAGTCATTCTCAGGAATCGTGCGAAAACTAGATACATCACGCAAAACAACATGAGTGGCTGAAGTACAGACCAGGCCACACCCAGGAACGATCCTTGATAGCGAAGCTTGAAATCGGTTTTAACCAAGCCTTTCAGAACCACCCACGCATAGTGATAGCGTGCTCTGACAGTTTCTATGAAATGTTTCACGTCTTGTTATCCTACCAGTCGCCGATTCAAGAATTCTGAGACTACCGCACGAACATTGTTTTGTGCACAATGTCTGACCATCGTCATCCAACCGCCAACGTATGCCATCACATATGGAATTTCCTTTGCCACCAGTCAGGTGAAGTCATTTCGGCAAACGCTGCCCTATACCTCCTACGATATGTATTCCACTGGCAGGCCAATCGAAAGTATGCTGCAATCACCCGGCTCAGCTTTGCTGCAGCAATGAGCGGATGGCGCAGCAGCAGCGTGCCACGTTGATGTTCCACGTCAACGGTCAGCGCCGAATCCATCGCGCTCATGGCCTTCCAATGATCTGATCTGCGATCGGTGAGCACAGGCAGCGATGTGTATCTCTCCGGCGGAATGCTGGTGACCTGAAGTCTGCCGACGTGAACGCGATCGTTGATGGGACCATATATTTTCGTCGGCTCAATATAGCCATCGACAATGCGACGGTTATTCAAACGCGGAGGTGTCAGCTGATGGAATAGGTTTAGCAGTGCATGGGTACGCAATGCCCGTGTCTGCCGCGTATTTCTCTCGCGAACGAGTTTCGGAAGCTGGTCAATGGGCTTGGTTTGAGCATCCGGCTCGTGTGACAGCATGGCTCGAATGTCTGCAATGCGAGTGCTGAGAATCTTTCCGACATGCTCAGGTCCTTGCAGAATGTCCTCCACTGCCATGATGTGCAGCTGGACGGCTGAATATCTCATTTTCACGGTCGCAGAAAGCGAAGCCTTGAGCATCTGCCTGAACAGGTTGCCACCACATGGGTACGGGGAGTGCAGAAGTCCCATGATGATTTTATTTCTTATATGGAAATAAGCCTGCCAGTCGAGTATGTCATTCTTATCAAACCATGATTGATGCCATAGGCAGATTCCTGGGACGGTCACGGTTCTGAATCCTGCCTCTTGGGCACGAACCCCATATTCGACATCATCGTTTTTGATAAAGAATGGGTAGGCAAGACCTATGGTTTCTATCACCCGGGAAGGAATCATGCAAAGCCACCAGGCGTTATAGTCAGCATCAGCACGTCTATGCAGCCACTGTTGCTTGATGAAGGGTTTCTCGGCCAGATCGGGGAATTCGGGAGTTCCGTCCGCCGCCTGCCAGAACACGCCTTTGGCATTATACGTTTCTGCAAGGGAGCATAGGCGCGTCGGCTCGGTCAGGAACAACATGTTGCCGCCGACTATCGTCGGTTCCGAGCATTGCCGTGCAAATGCGACAGCCCTGGATATCGATTCCGGTTCGATAACCGTATCGTCGTCCAGCAACAGTGCATATCCGCTTGTATGCTGTTGCAAGACTTCATACATGCCGCGTGAGAAACCGCCAGAGCCGCCAATGTTAGCTTGGTGAATAATATGCAGCTTCCCAGACAGTGACCCCTCAAGCTCAGCAAAGCCCGGGCAATCCTCAACATGTTGCGTCCCCTGGTCCACTACAACGATGCGATCGATGATGCTCAAGTCCGCGTATCGTGCGATAAGCCGGAATTGGCGCATACACCATTCGGGTTTGTTCATCGTCGTTATCGCCAGTGACACGGATGATGCAGGTTGCAACGGTCGACTGTCGCTGAGCCAAGCGGCATCGCTCATGACGACGGCGTGCTGGACAGCTTCCACTTCGAACCACAGCCAACCACCTGCTCCCAACGAACTGATATCGACAGGAACAGCCAATGAGCCAGAATTGTGCTCATCTGAATAGACTCGAGTTACCCGTGCACGGCTATTGCTGTGCCATATGCGCACGCGGACCTCACCACTCACATGCATGGTCAGGGTGACGGAGTGCACTTGCGTCCATGCACTCCAATATGCGGCCGGGAATCCGTTGAAATATCCCTCACTGCTGAAACGAGAGCCTGCTGGTATACGAATGCTCGTTCTGTCAACAAAGCACTGCCGGAGTTGGCTCGCGCTCAGACGATCACCATCGGAAGCATAGCCGGCACCATACAATGCCGCTGCTTCTTGGGCAAAATGAGCATTCACTCCCATGTCTTCCGGCGGAAACACGACATTCCACAACCGCTGCTTCACCGGTACAGAGCTGACCTGCTCCACCTTGCCGAAAGTTGCGTGCATGTTGGAATTATTGTGGTTGTGTGAATCGTCATGATTGCCCAAGATGTCATGTTTGGATTCTTCATGACTCATATCAGCAGTCCTCCCATGATTTGATGATGCTGGAATGCCTGATGTCTTGATTCAGTCCTTCGCGACAGCATCCATCTGAAGATAGTCTCTCCAGAAGCTTTCAGACGTGAGATGTGCACGAGCCTGGGAATATTGCTGCTGCAATTCCTTCTTACGGCTCTTATAATGTGACAAGTCCCTGTGGTATCGCTTCATGATCTCCTGATAGCGGTCGACATCCTTGGTGCGGATCGCACCAACCCTGTTGTACCAGTCAATCACCACAAGTGTATGCTTGCCACGAATGACTCCGGCAGGATATGCCCAGCCAACAACGGGAATCACCGCATAACCCTTGCCTGAACCTGTCACCAGCCTTTGACCGTTATCGGTAATATAATCGACCAGACGCTGCACACGGCTTCTCTCCTTGTTACCGTCAAGCAACTGTCGGTCAAGCAGCTTCACATCAAAATCGGCGAGCCCGAGCTCCTTGGCCTGTCTGCTGAGTTCGTCAAGGGGAACAAGACGTTCTTTCTTCTTGTTAGCGTCCATGAAGCAGCGTTCAGCGACCGGCTGGCCGATGAACTTGGGACCCTTCATATAATCTTCAAAAGCGTCGAGACAAAGCTCGGCATTTTCATAGCCAAACTTCTTGAGTTCCAAACGTATGTTGTTGTGAAGCTGATACATGAAATCCGAGTGAAGAGCAAAACCGGTCGTCGACTGGGCGATCATGGTATTGCGAACCGTCTGATAGCGTTCGACCGCTGGATTGTATCGCAGGTGGAAAGACATATGCCAGATGCACAATGAATTCATGGTGATGAACTTTGGCTGGCATCGAACGCCGAACTCCGCATCATCACAGCGAACGAACACAGGCAGCGGCAGTCCGTTGCGCTCAATCATGCTCACAGGAATGCAGCAATACCACCAAGCGGCATACATCTGTTTTTTCATGAACTTCATGGGTTTGAACAGCTCGTTGAAGATCAGATCTTCAAACTTGGTGAGCCTCAGCGGTGGTTTCACCGGGCAGAACGTGCCTTCCGGCGTCATATAGCCCAAGTCTTCCCACTGTTCGTCACCGATTTCATAGTTGAGCATTGCGCCGCTGATGAATGCGTCCTTGTATTCATCCTTGAGCAGTTGGAGAAGTCTGTACGTTCGTTTGATGCTTTCTGGGGAGACTGCAACATCATCGTCCATGAGCAGCACGTTGGTCGCCTTGGGATGTTGATCCATTGCCATGATCATTCCCCGCGTAAAGCCGCCCGCTCCACCGACATTATTGTTGGGTATGACCGAAACGTGATTACCGCTCAGTTTCTCGGCATCGAGAGTCCGTCCGTTATCGATAACCAGCATGTTGAAATGTTCGGCAAATTCCGGCTCCCCCGATTCGAGGATGTTCTTGCGCACGAGGGCTATATTGCCTTCAACGTAGCTTTCCTTCTTGAAGGTGGTTGTTGCAAGCACCAATTCAACCGGTCGCAGCTCGCCTGAGTATCCAACTGCATAATATCCGTTGCGGATGGAAATCTCACCCTGAGCCTGTATCGAAAAACCTACGATGACCCAGCTTGGATCCAATCGCAGGTCAAGGTCAATGGATTGCCATTCGTCGCTCGCATCAATGCTACGAGAGCGGTCACTTACTGCCTGTGATGTCGAAGAGAAAGCGTCACCCATGGTCTGAGTAAGTGTACAAGCGGCGCCTCGTATCTCAAGATGAAGCGAGAAGGTAGTACCTATCGTGTATTGGAGCAGTTTCTTAACGGAAAGCGAATTGAAATATGTGGTGAAGTCGAAGGTGCCAGGCCCGCGGAGATCCCATTCGTCAGAATTTTCGATTTGTATGAATGGGCGATCAGACAAGCAGTATAGCGAAGGATATTGAAGCGATCTGGGATTAGTTTCCAACAGCACATTGGCAAACCGAAGCTTTGGCATTGCATACCTCATTCAAGTCTCTTACTCATGGGATTAACAGTGTCATCCTACTATCCTTTGAGGAACGAGGGAAAGGAATCCGGTCTCCGACACATTATTATTGCATGCGTTATATCATGTGAGCTGTATTGCATAATCTGAACAGACATCATCCGGGAGGGTTGCTGTGACCTACAACATGCGCGAATGAGTTCAGGCACGGCGACTGTAATAATGGTCATTGTGAGCAAAATGGGATTGAGAATGCTTCGACGCGCACTTGACTCGGCGCTCAGCGTCCATCTGATAATTACAGCACTTGGGGCGCTCATCATCACCGTTGTCGTATTCCCATTCGTCGCCTATCCGCTACTCCGCGTACAGACGTCGGATGCCAATCAGATGTTTGTCGTTCCTGTACAGATGATGGCACGGGCGGCAAGTGACCACCCGCATGGGGTCACGGTTCAAGAGCGGGCAACCATCGACGCGTTTAACACCGTGTCCTATGCCGACATGTCGGAACGCTACATGCCGTATGTTGCCGATCCGGTCATCCATTTGGAATTGAAGAATCCCTCCCTCGCCGGGGAATATATGCACGTGTGGTTCGACCTTGGGCAGCGTTATCCCAACAGTTATATCAACGGCTTTCTCTCATTGCAGTCCGGATGGTTTTCATTGCGGAAAACACCCACGCTGATGCCTATGACCCCTAACGAACTGGCATCCGACCCCACAGGGGTGCGTAATCAGATCGTTCCTCAAATCGAAGATTTCAAAAGCGCAGCTTTTCTCCACACTCGACAATTTACAAGCAACACACCACATAGGAGCGCTGTGACAAGGATTGCCGGTGTATGGGATGCGACGGTGAACATGCCGTTGATTCGCACCTTGACTTATACGGCTTTGTGGACGTGGATCCTGCCAATGTTCATCATATCGTGCTGCTGCGCACGACGATTGAGGCTGCAGGAAGTTCTGGTGCATGCCCCGCTCTTCATGTCACTCATGCTGCTGCTGTTGAATGCGATTTCCGTGCCGTTGAAGCCAACCGCGTCGCGGTACATGATGTGGGCGCTTGTCGCCGTCCCCGTGAGCATCGGTCTTCTGCACATTCAGCTCGATAAAAGGAATCACAAGCATCAGGGCAATGTTGAAGCATAGACTCCAGGAATATCTTGTGTTATGGATCGGAGTGGTGAGCAAGGCACCAATCGACACGAGCATGGGAACCATCAGAATCAGGTTGCTCTTTCTTCGTAGGACGAAGCAGAGCGCAATGGTGATCAGTGGAATCCATGACACGTACAATGCCTCACTCATCAGCAGGCCGATGAGAGGCAGCTGGGAGAGTGACTGATATACGGTCTGCCCGATTTTCTGGGGTCCAGACAGCTCCCAACTTTGGTATTGTGGCAGAATCTCCTCGCCTCCGCGATCCTCCCAACCCCATTTGACGAAGAATCCCTGGTCGTATATGCCGTCAAAAACAAAATAGTCCCTCAACCAGTCAACCGAGCGAACATACGTATTGGGGTGCAGGATGCCCTCCTTAACCCAGACCACCAGCAATTGTGCGATATGTTCACGATCCAGCTCCCTGTTGAAGCAATCCTTGACAGGGTTGGCCTGATACTCTTCATACTCCTTTTGGATTTGGCTGATCGGGCAGGCGAATGACTCCTCGATTATCTTGCGGTCACCGGCACTCATCGAGTCTTTATGGCTGTCATAGACTGCAAAAATCTGCTGCATCGGCAGCGCAAACATCTCTTGGTCGCCACCTTTGGCAACGCGAAGTAGTGGGAAGGCAATCATGGGAATAACGATCATTGCCGCGATAAGGGCAACAATAAGTCCTGATGTGAGCATACGACGAGTCTGGGTGATGAGCACCACCATAAGCGATAGGAGAATCACGTATACTGCGATTTTTCTGGTTTCAAGACACATGACCGCCAATGCGAGGAAGCCGAACCAGAATGCGGGACCTATGCTCTTATGCAGGCGAATTCTTCTGATGTATTCAATGAACATGATGAACCAGAAAATGAAGAAGGGCAGCGATGTGAGATCTTTGACAACAGTCATCGTAAGGCGGCCATACATTGGCACCAGACCGTAAAAGAAGAGCATGATGGTGCAAAAACGCCAGCTGAGATGCAATTTCCCACCGATATAGCACAATCCAACTCCAAGAGCGAGCGAAATGACGACGGAATGAACGAATGCCAAGAGCCACAGCCCAAACGCCTCATTGTGCAAAGATAAGCCGAATGAGTCAAACCAGCCATAGAACAATGTGTCAAGCCAAGGATGGTGATCGCTCATCGCGTACCCAGGCAAGGAGATCCTCAGTGAAGGATCAAAGGCTTTCCCTGTCCGATACCAGAGGAGTTGGGCTATGGTGTCTGCCCCTATATTGCTTGGTGAAAGCATGATGATCCATGGAATCCACATGACCAGAATCATCAGGCCCGCTGTGGCACAGTGCTTCGTGTTGAACGTTGTGAATAGGCTTCGCGCAAAACTCAGCCGTTGCCAAAACTGCTCGTATGAATTGCGAATACGTGAACGAAATGCGTCAGCAATGAAGTGTAGGTCATGTTCGCCTGAGATTTGCTGGTTTGGCGATATGCGATGCAGAATCACAGAAAACAACATCGCCGCTGCCAAGGTAAACAGCATGGTATATCCGCACCAGCGAAACAGCATGTAGGCATCGTAGAGGTGCGTGCGCATATTGTCCGGTACTACTGGCGGCGCGTACTGATATGAGGAGATGTCCTGCGGAGTGGTTTCTCCTGTACCGTATGGCGTGAAGGTCGTTGTCAAGGCCAATATCGCACCCAACGCCAATGACCACAGCTGGTTGCCCGTATCGAGCGCTGAGAACTTCACTAAACCTAGATAGCATAAGGGAATGAGTGCAAGGAACAGCAGCAGAGATGCGAATTGGCCATGCATGGCCACGTAGCCGACAACCTCGGCAAGCGCTTTCTGCCAACCTTGCATGAAAATGCTGGAATCTCTGAAAGAGACAAGTAGCGCTACGGATCCCCACAGGGCAATCAGAACCGCATAACTGATTTTTATGGAACGTTTATGCATCGTAGGCACAGGAGCCGTCGTTATCACCATACAAACAGAATCCTCCTCGTACCTGTTATTCAGCTGAAATCAGCAACGCTAATATACTATAATAGAGTCTTACGCGATTTTTTCAGGCATTGTGAGCGACAGAGTAGTGGACAATCCAGCATGAAAAGGAAATGGTATCCATATGCGTTTATTCATTCAAATTCCTTGTCTGAATGAGGAGCAAACACTTCCCCTCGTAGCAGCTGATCTGCCCACTTCCATTCCAGGGATTGATGACATCCAAGTCATGATTATCGATGACGGTTGCACCGATAACACCGTCGCCGTGGCCAAGCGGCTTGGAATTCATCACATAGTGCAGCACAGACGAACCATGGGGCTGGCACGTTCCTTCCGCGATGGCGTGGATTATGCGTTGAGGCATGGTGCAGACATTGTCGTCAACACGGATGGCGACAACCAATATCCGAGCGGACGAATTCCGGATCTGATCCGTCCCGTAATTGACGGAAAGGCCGACATTGTTGTAGGCGATCGGCAGACATCAAAAATCAGGGAATTCTCGGCTTTCAAGAAGGCAATGCAGCATCTGGGCTCATGGGTCGTCAACAAGGTCGCGGGAACGCATATTCCAGATGCGGCCAGTGGCTTCCGTGCATATTCCAAGGCTGCATTGCTTCAGCTGAATATCATCACCGATTTCAGCTATTGCATGGAGACCATCATCCAGGCTGGCAACAAGCGCATCGCAATCACGTCTATTCCGATAACCACCAATCCCAAGACCCGCGAATCACGCCTATTCAGCAATATCTTCGAGCACATGTTCAAATCCAGCAGCGCCATCATTCAATGCTATCTGATGTACCGCGCGCGAACCATCTTCATGGCTGCCAGCTCGTTCTTCGGGATTATGGGCATCATTTTCTTCATCAGATATCTGGTGCTGTTCGCTCAGGGTTTTGGTCGCGGACACATGCAGTCACTGATTCTTGGGCTGCTGCTCATGATGACCGCCGTTATCTGTATCGCGTTGCTCATCATCTCTGAAGTGCAACGGGTAACCAGGAAACTTCAGGAAGACCAGCTCGAACGCACCAAGGAAATGCTGTACAGTCCAGAGGAAATCGAACGTACACTCAAGCGGGAGCAGCATTCGACACACATGCACGTCCCCCAGGCATGAACCATCCGTCATGATTGTTTGGAATGCATGGCTGCGAGCAGGCTGCTTGGCTTCACCACACCAAACTTCACCATGCAGATAAGATATCCCGCATATACCGCTGCATACAGTACAGCCAGCTCAGGTAGACTGCGTATCGTGACCAGATGAGTCACGGCGAACAGCACAATCCAAATGCCGCAGTTGATGGCAATGACCTTCCATGTCGTTGAGGTAAACATATTTCCAAAGCTTCGCCGGGCCTTAAGATACGAAATGATCATGGCAATGCACGTGCACACCATGCTCGATAGGGCGAGGTACGTGATACCGCCAAATCGTGCAGAGACGATGAACATGGGTATCACGATAATCAATGAAACTATGGAGAGAATGTCGGAGAAATGGTTCGACCTCCTGATATTGATGACCATGTTCAACACGACGGTCATTCCCATGAAAAAGCTTGACGGTGCAAGGAATGTCAAAGCTGGCGCGGCAATGTCATATGAGGGATGGTAGAAGGTTGCGAGCAGGCTGCCGCTCGTTGATGAGATGATCATTGCCAAGGGCAGTACGAATGCGAAGGCGATGAGCACCAATTCCTGGGCTGCGCCCAGAGCTTCTCTGCGTTTGTTTGCACTGACAAGCCGAGAGACGATCGGCAGGATGACCACGGCAAAAGCTTGAAGCAGATAATAGCTTGTTTTCCCAAAGTTCATGGCTCCGGTGTAATAGCCTGCCATCGAATCAGGCTCGACGACTGCCTTGACTACCAAGGTGTCGAGGCTCAAGACGATTGAGACCATGATGAAGAAGAAGGAGAAGGACAGAGTTTGCTGAGCAACGACGCTGAAGTGGATTCGTTCGTTGCCACCTTGCGAGAATCGATGACGAAGTGGAATCAGCAGTATCAAGCCGATGATGATGGTTGCAACCATGGCAAGGAGATAGCCCAATTCCACACCACTGACCGGATCATGTGGGAAAAGAAAGATGATGAGCGGAATGACGCCAAGCTTGAAAATAGGATATATGGTACTCAGAAATGCACTATGCCCGAACCGTTGCAAACCGTCGTTGATGCCCAATACCACTACATAGAATCCGTTCGCAGGAATCAGAAATGCCGCAAGCTTGAAGTAGAACTGCAATGAGTCATCGTGGAAGATGTCAGCGAATACCGGTGAACCGATGAAGTTCACCAAAAAGAAGAACACGACGATAAGGCATTGGAAGGCTATGGTTTTCCGAATAAGATCTGCAATATCAAAATTGCGTGATGATATATGCGCCGAAAGTGACTGCCTTGCGCCGTTGCTGACGAACATGTATTCAAAGTCGAGAACCGTGATGATGGTGCCGACAACGCCGTAACTCGCTGCTGGGACAGTTGATCCCAGATAATAGTGGATGCAGTAGCTACTGATGAAAAATACCAGATTGCTCACAATGTTCAGGGCTAGACCTCGACGCATGCTACGATGATTCTCCTCAATCTGACAGTCCAATGCCGCTACTTGTTCTCACATAAAGTTGCAGTAAGGAACCCTCTCGACCATTTGTCTTGCACGGCGTCCAGATTCTTGCTGCGCTCGTACACTTTAAAAAACGGCAAACATATTCATGGCAGCAGCATACAGAATTGGATTTGCATCCGACATCCCATACAATCGTCCGCCCATGAACAGGGACCATACATTCAAGATCAATGCACCGATGGCAAGAACCACGCATAGTCTGGTGAAATACCGCTTATAGACACCAACGCTTCCTTCATGGATGAAGGCTATCGCCATTGTCGTGGCCAGACCTATCAACAGTGCACAATCACACAGATATCGAGCCGTATACGCCGAAGCGGCAACATCCACGACGATTGGGACGACTCCCAAGACCGCAACGGTTCCAACAAGTACAACAGCACCCTTGCGCAGACGACTGCGTACACCCTTAATGAACAGTAGGAATAGAATCAGCGACAAGGGGAACCACCAGAGAATACCTCCAAGGGCCGGCTCTGAGTAAAAGAAACCCTGATAGCCACCTGCGCTGGTGCTTTCATGCGTGACAGACTGGATGAAGGGGAAACGATCCGTGACTTGAGGGGGAGTTACGAATGCCTGCCAGAGCGCATAGGGAATCTTAGTCAACCCGCTCACCTGCTCACGCTGATCCGTGACGGTGAGCTGATATGAGGCACCAAAGTCGAACAGGCTGCCGAATCGAATTTTGTTCCAGACGAGGAATGGGAACCCTGCAATTACGGCTGCACATGCGGCTATCGTCGTGACGCTCACCGTTTCATAACGTGCGGGTCGCATGCCACCGTTCCCTCTCAGGTGACGCTCAGTTGCCACAAGCAGCGGAAGCAGCGCAGCGACCACGCATAACTGCGGCCTGCACCCTACGATCAACCCGCACATCACACCGCCAATAATGAGATAGACAACACACCTCACCCGAGACCGTGAACGGACGCGCAATGCGAGCAACCAGAATATAACGGCTCCCATGGCCAGTGCAAGACCACCTGCTATCGGAATTGAATAGGTCGTTGGCAAATACAGCAGATAATACGTCGGTTGTACAGCCGTCATGAAGGCAAGGCTGACAACGATTTGTGTGGCAAGGGGAACGCCTTTCCCAAAACGTTCGAATATGAGATGCACAAGGTAGACCGCGAGAAGTGACAGGACAATTCCAAGAACAATCATGACTTTCCATGGTGACAGGTCAGATCCTGTGATCGCGAGGTATGGCAGGAAGAATGCGATTACGGGAAGCACGCCAAAATAGGAATAATACTTGCCGTGGTAGAACACAAAATCGTACAAAAAGTTCTCATGACTGCTCTGTTGCAAGTCATAACGGAGATTCTGCTGATACGGGTTTGCCATTGAGGAAAGGAAATTCGCAACCGGATGATCAATCCACGCGTGACCTGCAAGAAGCGCGCGTGCAACGCTCTGGTATTCAAAATCAGCCTGCCACTGCGTCATCCTGAAATAAATCCAAGGCAAGGTAGACAAGCATACCGCCGTGCTGATGCCGACCGATACCAGACCTGTTGCCATCCATATGATGCGACGTTGTCTGTCGCTGAACTGCTGTTCCTTCCATAATCGTCTGAACGCAGGCAGACACGCCACCACGATGATGACAAGGATGTAAAGGATGGCTCGCAATGGGTTCACACTGATGGGAACGCGCACATTGAGTTCTGGATTGGCAGTCAGGATGAATCTGGTTCCTGCAGGATTCACGACATGTATGGTTACGGTATGGGTCTTTCCTGCCAAATATACTGCAATCCGTTGCGTTGACTGAATGTATGGACTGATGGTGCGCTCCGGCAACATCATGGGAACTGTGTGCGCGTTATCGTCAACTTCGATCTGCACGCGCAGCGAGGAATCTGCACGACTTTCCACGGTACTGTTCCGAGGAACCGGCAGGTTCGCCCCATCAATATTTGCATAGGAGAAAACCCGGTGCACGGGGATGGCAATGTTTGAAACATGCGCGTCTATGCCGCTGAGCTTGATTGTAGACTTGCCAGAATCCGTTATGGTGTAGCTTCCATCGTCATTGAGTCGCATGCCGGAGCCCATGGAAACCGTCGCATGCGCCACTGGTCTGTTGCTCATCGAGGTCCAGTGGGCAAGATTGAAAACAAATAGTTCCAGCATGCAGAACACAAGAACCAGCAGTGCCACATGCACCGGAGTTGACCGTCTGCCAACCCAGCCATCCTTGCCACGGGCGAGCAGTTTCCCGAAACCATCGCCCGCTCGGATGCCCGTGCCGTGAACGGATTGTGTATTGTGCGCGCGAAAGTTCAGCGGCTCATCAGATTGCATACCTCGTATTCTAATATATGCGTTCTCCCATGATGCCCCGCGTGGGCACCACGCATCCTACTGTCCGGCAACATCAAGCTGCGTGCGACAGTAGTGGACGGGTCAGTGCTTGATCGCTACCTTCCACTGCTGCGCGTCTGTTCCATTGCCGGAATATATGGAAAGCTGCTTCGATGCGGCAACAATTCCAGCCGCAACGTCAATGTACTTCCCCGAATTGAGATTGTAGAAAGATACATACCCATTGCCCGCATCTCGAAGGAACCAGCGTTGTGCCTGAGTTCCGTTGGAACTGTATTGTTGCAGGATGGAATTATCGGCCACTGCTCCGGCGGCGATCTCGACGTTCAAGGAAGAGTGTTGATTCACGATTTCATATACACCATTCGAAACCTGGTGCAACAGGAATTGCTGGGCGGGCGTTCCGTTCACCGTGTACAGTTGCAGCGCCGCACCACTCGACAGTGAAGCCGCTCGAATATCGAACACGTAATTGGCATTCAGCTTCGAGGCGATGGTGACTGGCGTGCTCTCAGGCAGGGAGCTCACCGAAGTGATCAGCACCCGCTGCGCGTTGGTCGCGTTGGGGGTATAGATGCCGAGTGCCGTTCCATCCGCCACTTGTGCGGCACTCACGTCCAACACATAGTTGCCCAAGGCTGACTGCAGATAGTACGAACTGTCGTCAGCCTTGCGCAGATACCACTGCTGTGCGAGCGTGGCATTCGCGGCATGTTGGATGATGGGCGTGCTGTTAGCCGTCTGCGCATACCTGACGTCAAGCACCAAGCCAGAATTCGCATTGGTGATGGTATAGCTTCCGTTGCCGTTCTTGCGGAAATCATACTGCTGGGCCAAGGTTCTGTTGCCCTGATAAAGCTGAATGGCAGTACCGCTCTTCTTGTTGGCCGCCGGGACGTCCATGCCGAAATCATAGTTGAGTTTGGATGATATGTAGTATCTTCCGTTTGGGATGCTGACGGCAGGAAGCGCCGTCGTGTCCAATGCCGGAGTGCTGGGAGCGGGGATGGCGGATGTGGGGTCACCAAACCAGTCACTGTAGTAAAGATAGAAATTGCGGTTGCCATATGATGAGCAGCTGTCGCCTGTGCCATATCCCGCATTGAGCGCTGCCTGGTTGGGGCGATAGGGCGTGTAGTCATACAGACCGGCGGTCGCCTGATTCTTGATTGCCACGACTGAACTGCCACATGACGAATTTGGACTCCAATCTATGCGGTTGTTACCGATTTGGAAGTTATAGTCGTATGGCCTTATCTTGTACATTTTATATTGGCGCGCAGCGTTATACACCTGGTTGAAGAAACCGTAATACCGTGCGTCACATTGAGCAGTGTCCGGACAGCCATATCCCATCGCAGTTTTATAACGCCACGGACTTGGCCAGGAATGGGTGACGAGACCATTTTCCTTTTGCAACAGAACCAGCAGAACCTGTTGGCTCACCCCACAGCTGCGTGCGACGCCATCAATGATCTGTGCGGCTGTTTGGGTTTTGCCGCCGGTATATCCAGCACAATATGCGTCTTGAGATTCGGCGGTTGTCTTACCGGAATAGTCCTTCAGACACACAATCGTTGAAGGTGCCGAATCCCATTCGGGATGGCATGTAGGAACCTGTTTGTTGAGGAAAGCCTGTATTTGTGCGGTTGTCATTGCCTGTGAATCATAAAATCGGGCATCCGAAATGATGTAGCCTGCGTTGAAATGGTTGGCATCAGCAGCAGAAGCCTGCTCAGCTGAGGAAAAGACCAAAGCAATGCTCATAACGCACAGCGCCGCGATGACGGCGCATATTTTTTTCATGATATGAAGATGTTCTCTATACATTATCTGGCATACCTTCTCCGGATTGCAAAGTGCGTGATAACTAACTGTAATGCATGTCGGCCAATATACCGGTTGATATTGTTAATCAACGTCAACCGTCGCCTCAGTTGAAGTGCCCGATGCCTGTGAGGAAGTGTATGACAGGCGTATCTGCCATGAGCCGACAGAAAGTTTGTTCCTAGGAATGGTCATTCTCGCACAGGATGTTGTTGTCGCATTGGCAATCGATGTAGTTGAGGTAGACACCGTTGCGGATCCCCGCGATGCCGTAAGCGTGCACGTTCCTCCCGGACCTATGAGATTGGTGACCCCGCCTGTCGCTGATATTCCCGCTTCATTGGCATCCCACCAATTTAATTCGACCTGGGCGGCGATTTTCCCATCGTTGACATTCGTTGAGTTGGTGTATTGCTGGGTATCTCTGGCAACGCCATCATTCATTTGATTGGCATCATTTGACTGTTTGCCGGATGACGAGTCGCCCGTTGCAGCATCACCATTCGTCTGGCCATTGGCATGGTGCGAGTTCTGGGTTGTTGCACCGCTCGAATCTCCATGGTTCTTCGCGGCATCTGAACCATGAGCGGTGGACCTTGCACTGGAAGAACCAGCAGCAGCCTGAGTGCTGGCAATCATCTCAGCCTGGGTCGTGCTCCACGACTGCTCGGCCCATACTAGCAAGCCAGCAAGAATCAAGACGCCAAGAATCGCTGCAACGCCGACAAGAACTTTCTGTTTTCTATGCCCCATGCCTTCAATCCATCAGCTCGATCAACATCAGTGCACTTCGTTCCATGCAATATCCTACATTTCATGGAACATGCGAAATATGTGACGTACCTTAGTGCCATCACGCTCAGATGACTGCAAGTACCACCTTACAATTTCTTATCATAATGATGCAGTTTTTCAACAATGTTGCTGTCTACTATAAACTTTTTTCTGTCCTGTTCAGCAATGACATCAAGGACAATACCTGTCATGATGAGCAGCAGTCCCAGGATCACCAGCAGAACGCACACAATGAGGGTCGGGAATCTGGGGACCAAAGCCGTTTTCCAGAACTCAATGACGATAGGTATTGATAGGACACCTCCCAGCAGACCAAATGCCAGACCAGTACATCCAAAGAATGGGAGCGGCTTATATTCACGGATCATATGGAAGATGGTTGACAGGACCCTGATACCGTCACCAATGGTATCGAGCTTGCTTTCGGAACCTTCCGGACGATCCCGGTATTGAATCGGCACTTCACATATGCGAACATTCTTGTCGAGCGAATGGATGGTCATCTCGGTTTCAATCTCGAAACCCTTGGACAGACATGGGTATGTTTTCACGAAGCGGTTTGAGAAGGCACGATACCCCGTCATAATGTCTTGAATATGCGATCCGAACAAGGTATTGATTGAGGAGCGAACGAGCTTATTACCAAACCCATGGAAAGCCCGCTTGTTTTCCTGGAAATACGTCGAGCTCAAACGGTCGCCAATAACCATGTCGTAGCCGGCAACAACCTTGTCAATCAAAGACTTCGCAGCCTCTGCCGGATAGGTGTCATCGCCATCAACCATGACATATGCGTCAGCTTCAATCTCGTTGAACATTGCGCGAACGACATTGCCTTTGCCCTGCCGCGGCTCGCAGCGTACTATCGCCCCATTGCGCTTCGCTATGTCGGCGGTGTCATCGGTGGAATTGTTGTCATAGACATAGATTGCCGCATCAGGAAGACTGCTCTTGAAATCCTTGATTACTTTGCCAATCGTGATTTCCTCGTTATAGCAAGGGATAAGCACAGCAACTGTTGGATTAGCCATTATTTTGTACTCTCTCTTCTGTTTCTTCGACTCTCAAGACCTATGCAAGACTATGATAGTTGTGCTCATGAACCAGCGCATCACCAGAAATGCGTACAGCTTACACACGTGCAATCTTCAGTTATGCTTTCCTTCTGCCGACCCGCAACGACTAGTCCCGCTTGAACAAATCGCGCGAGAACACCTTGCCGCTCACATCATCGAGATCACGATTCCAACGGTTGGCAACGATCACATCGCTTCGACGCTTGAAATCTTCCAGGTCATGAGTGACCTCACTGCCGAAGAATTCGGGATCATTCATGGTCGGTTCGTATACGACAACAGTAATGCCGCGAGCCTTGATTCGCTTCATCACACCCTGGACTGCTGACTGGCGGAAGTTGTCTGACCCCGATTTCATGGTGAGTCGATAAATGCCCACGGTTGGATTATCAATCTCACTGATGCGCCGCTCAATCTCAGTGGCGATAAAGTCCTTGCGTGTCCGGTTCGCGTTCACGATCCCTGAGATGAGATTCTGAGGAACCTGATCGTAGTTCGCCAGCAGCTGCTTGGTATCCTTTGGCAGACAGTATCCGCCGTATCCGAAGCTTGGATTGTTATAATCCGCACGAATTCGCGGATCCAGGCACACACCATCGATGATTTCCTGCGTTCGCAATTCTCTGGTTTCAGCATAGGTATCAAGCTCGTTGAAGAAGGCTACGCGCAACGCCAGATAGGTGTTGGCAAATAATTTGACGGCCTCAGCCTCTGTCAATCCGACAATGAGACGAGGAATTCCAGTGCCTCCATCAGCATTTATACGTTTCATCTCCCCTTCGGCTGCACCCTGAACCAGCAGATCGGCAAAGACTTCAGCAGCATGGTGAGCCTCAGCATCATCTTCCGGAGCGCCGACAACAATGCGTGACGGGTGGAGGTTGTCATACAGGGCGTGACCTTCGCGCAAAAACTCTGGCGAGAACAGCAGACGCTCATCTTGCAATTTCCCACGCAAATCGCTCGTATATCCAACTGGAATCGTTGATTTAATGACAATCCAAGCAGTGGGGTTGACTTCACGAATCGCCGCAATTGCAGCCTCAACACTGGACGTGTCAAAATAATTCTTGTGCGGATCATAGTTCGTGGGTGTGGCAACAACGGCATAGTCGGCACCAATATAGGCTTGCCGCGGATCAAGTGTCGCCTGAAAATTCAGCGGACGGGCTCCTGAAACATTGCCCTCAAGAAACTCCGTGATCTCCTTATCTACGATGGGACTTTTCCCTTCATTGAGGGTCTCAACCTTTTCAGGGACGATGTCAAGCGCATGCACCTCATTGTGCTGCGACAGCAGTAACGCCACTGAAAGTCCCACATATCCGGTTCCTGCAACAGCAATCTTCATCAACGACCCACTTTCAGAATTCGGGAAAAACTCAACTCCTGCAATAGTAGTCTGCTGGAAACAAATGTCACAATTGTCGGAATATGCGATACTGACGGGTTTTATCGCGCTGCACAGGACTGACACTTCCCATGGATTGACCATTCATCCACATCTTGTGTTATCGTTTTCAGGTTGCATAAATATCGGTTACATTCGACCGATGTGGCTGCATGGAGGATTCGCCTAGTGGTCTATGGCGCACGCTTGGAAAGCGTGTTGGTGTAACAGCCTCACGAGTTCGAATCTCGTATCCTCCGCGATTAGACCCCAGAAACGTTGGAAAATCAACGATTCTGGGGGTTCTCATTTTTCCTATAGAGTCGCCACATAGGGTCGCCACTGGAGATATGCTTATGGCATGGCACAGCGCAGGAAAAAGGGCGAAGGGTCTCTCTACCAAACAATGCACCACGACCGTGAGATGTAGTGCGCCGCATGGTGGCAAGACGGCAAAAAACACCGCACATACGGCATGACACCCACCGAAGCCCTTGACAAAAAGACCACTCTCATCGCCAAAATCGCGCAGCCACAGGCACCCGCAAAACCAAGACGTAAAACCATCGGTACAGCGCAAAACCCAACCCTTGCACAGGTGATGGAAAAATGGCTTGCACATGATAAGCATCTGGGTGAAACTTCGCGCGGAAAATACCGCCGTAATCTCGAAAATCATATCTTCCCGTATATAGGAAAACTCCCCATACGAAAAATCAAGAAAGAACAAATCCAGATTACATTTGACCGACTGGAAGCCAAAGAAATCGGAAACTCGGCAGAGTGGCACACATGGAAAACACTCAAAACATTACTCAACTACGCCGAGAAAAATGACATCATCAAGACCAATCCAATGAAGGCGCTGGACGCGCCGACGCGAGAGAATCATATAGCCGTGCTCGATAATACTTTCATAGATGCGCACACGACCACGGTCATGGGCATCATCGCATGGATACGCGAAGACGAAAATCTGTGGCATCGCTACTATCCGCTCGTAATGGCTATGAACTTGGGATTGCGCCGTGCCGAGGTGCTCGGTCTCACACGCGAAGTGCTCGACATCACAGAGCACAAGCTAACCGTCTCTGCTCAGCTCAAACTGCGCTCAGGCGGTGCATTCCTCACCGAGACCAAGACCGGACACAGCAGAGCCATACCGCTCCCCCACGAGCATTATGTGGCGCTGCATGATGCCTATGAAATCAGCGAAAAACAGAATGCGCCCAAAATCAATCTTGAAGACAGCAAAGGCAACATCATCACTCGATTACACTTACTATTCACACGCGAAGATAAAAAATCCTACACATACAACGACTTGCGCAAAATCTGGGACAGCATACAGGTGGCATATGCACGACATATCAGCGGCGATCCAGAAAAAGAACTCAGCAAGGAGGAGCACATACGATTGCATGGCAATCGCCATATAGCCGCGTCAATCCTCGCCAACCAAAATATTAGTCTCCAGATGATTCAAGCCATCCTCGGTCATCTCACCCCCGCAATGACAGCGCATTACTCACATGTGATGAATAGTGCTATGAAAAAGACGGCAAAAATCTGGGGTGAAGCAACCGAGGACGAAACCCGTGTTGTGGGTGCAGTATATGGAGAACTCGCCAAAGCCAATGCCTTATATCCGCCCGCTGATAGTGCTGATGACTCGGAGAGCCATCAGCCAACGCCCGAGGATTGAATACAACATATATTTTCTTTTAAGTGGAACAGCGCAGTTCCATGGCAACACTCACGGTTCCCGCACCCGTGTACAGGCGAAATCGTGCCCAAAATCACCCCAAAATCGCCTTTTGTTAGATAGATGATATGGATGAGGTTCCTCACCCATATCACATAAGGAGAAAGAAGGATGACAGATACAGAAACAGTCGATATCAGACTGGAAATCACTCGTGAGGCAAGACAGCATCTCAGGGTCATGAGCGCAGAGACAGGCGCGACCATGAGCGGGATTGTAGAGGATTTAATAGAAAACTATTGGGAGCAGAGCGGACACACCGCCCAATACTCAGCACGCTATGCAGGCACACACGCATACAAGACCCACGCCGAGGAACGTCGTGAACTCATCATCAAAATGCACCACGGCGGCATGAGTGCAGACGAGATATGGGGCAACCTACGCCGCCACCTGAGAACCACACGCAGCGGAGTAGAGCATATCATCAGTGATGATGAAGCCGACCTCGTGGAGCAGATGCGCAAGGGGGCACAATCATGAAGCCAAAAATCATTACACTCATATCAGCCCTCGCTATCATCATCGCCACACTCGGTGTATACACGGTACACACCCTCAGCGCAGCAGCAGCCACAGGCACCACACGCGCATACGCGGTCATGATGCATGACATGACCTCAGAGCAGGAGATGACCGCTGCATACTCATGAGAGCCAAAAACTACAGGTGGGTGGCAGACTTACGATCGCAGCATGATATGGACATCATCGCCCGCCAAAAGCGGGGACACACTCAGTCTGAGTGTGAGTGCAGTGCTTGCAGGAGGAGCCACCAGCCTACATGCGGTCAAAGTCTCTGGACTCTCACACGCGGTCATCAGCGGTGGGAATGTGAGCGGTGTGTACACAGGCGGTGCAGTGGTCATCACACTCAACAATGGCAGCACCCTCACCATCACACCCGGCTCACAAACTGTGCACCTCACCGTGAAGGAGGCATGACATCATGCACGAAAAAATAACACAAGCAAAGCTCAAAGCAAGAACACTCGGAGTGGATGAGGATTTGCTCACTGCAGTTGAGCAGACCTACGGCGCAAAAACTATCGAAGAGTATGTGCACAACTGGGAGGTCTCAACATACCTCACGCTCACTGACTATTTAGAAGACCTCATGATGCCACTCGACGGCATCATAGGGCTACACGATGAATCACAACTACAACAGGAGAAAGGGAATGACAACAGCAACAACAATCAATGACATCACGACATCTGCATACATAGCAGACCTCACGGGAGTGTGGAGCACCCTCGTGCAACACTACATCGGGCCGGCCATCACAATCATCACAGGATTCTTTGCCGTCATGTACCTCGTGAAAAATCAAATAAGACCAATGCTCGTGTTCCTCGCTCTCGCCGCCATCGTGGCAGTGGTGGTGTATGCAGCGCCAGCACTACTCGGCCAAAACTCGACGTTGGTGAAGAACGGGGCTGAGATAGCGAAGCAAATCAATTAAGGGGGTGTGCATCATGAACGGTTTTCACTATGCAACAGAACTCTATGGGGTGTATGGACAGGCTGCAGTTAATAATGCATTCCAACGATGCATAGCATGTGCAGGTCAGACATACAGCATGTATGATGCTACCGGTCGCAGGATAGGTGCAGGCAGACAATCGCCATCACCCACCACCACCGCCATACCTGAGCGCAACTGGAGCATTTTCATCGAAAACGTCAGGATGATATCAGGCCACCACAGGTAGCAAGGTCGGTGATATGTACCGGTGATACCCACACGCAAAATGCGTGTGGGTATTTCTATGAAAAAAGAAAAAATAAGAAAGACCAAGCGCCGCCGCAACTCAAACCGCAGCGGCTTACTATCACCACTCAAACAGTGTGTTATTGGGCGAGCGAGTATATCTTGGGAGGCTTTGCCGACACGCCCCAATGTAAGCATGATTATCTATCTGATATCTTGCTCATTGTTTTTATTACTGTTTTTGTGTGTGGCTCTCGAACCCACCACGGCATAAGGCACGGCACTGCTGTAGCGCCCTGGGCAACGCCGTGAGCAGCGTCCCCACTACTCCGACGGTGGGTTTGGCGTTGAGACTGACGGTTAAACCGACGATTTGATATTACATCGTGAGCGTCGGATCCACCGCCGCCGTCATAGCCACATGGAGCATCAAAATGACAGACATACACAACGCCAAATCAAGCGCCACAATCAACCACCCACGACCACGTACAGCCGCGCAGGTCATGGGTATCAAGGCACCAAAAATGCCCGTAGAGACACCCCAAAAACCTGACACCGAGCCGACCAAGAACGCAAAAATGTCAGCGCTCGGCAAGCGTGCAAACGCCATCACAGCAGAGGAACGGGACGAAAGAAGAACACGAGTTTTGGACTATTTGCAGCAGGTCAGGTTGCCACACGCAGAGACCTAGGCCGCGTGGCAGGATACATGCCAGGCACCACGCATAACAGAGTTCTGGAGACCATATACAAGCGCAGACTGGTCGAAAGAATCGAAAACATTGATTCTTCGCAGACCCTCTATGCACTCACCGCGCGCGGCAACTCCTTCGCCAGTGCGCCCATAGCGCTACCCCCTCTAATAACAACAGAGTGGCAAAACTCGACGCAACAGGAGCACCGTTTGGGGGTGGCTCGCTTCATGAGCGTGCTCATGAGCAGCACGAAAATCACAGAATCGTATTGGGACAATGCAAACGACTTGCGCGAAGTACTTTTGAATGGTGATTATATTTTGCTGGGGGAGCCGCAAATCAACGCTGCATATGCCGAAAGGTTCGGCAAGAAAAAGTACCCCACCCCTGACACGCTCCCACTGCTCTACAAAAAGCCGGTAGCGAAGGAAAATGCGGCACCACTTGCACGCAGTGAGGTATATGAAAACTCGTGGTGGTATATGATACCGCCATACCTCCATGCAGAACAAGACGAACCAATAAGAGCGCTCACGGGTGAAAATGCGGACACCCCTCTCACGCCAAGCCCTGAAACCATCGTCATGCAACGCCATCCTGCAGACGCAGTACTTGCTCCAGCGACGATGCGAAACGGCGGGGCAGTCGCCATCGAAATCGAACGATATCCGAAGAGCAGCGCTGCATATGAAACCACCATGTGCAGATACGGAAGTGCGCTGGGACGTGCTCGATTCAGTGCGGTTATATGGGCATGTGCAACACACGAAATCGCCAACGCGATTGAGAGAGCCGCCGAAAAAACAGGCACCACGCAAATGTGTACAACATTCGTATATGACACAGGACGCAGAAATGGCAGTTTCCTGCAGGGCACGGAGTTCAGAGTATGCGAGTAATGATCTATAACAGCGTTAAAAACATGATGAATTTCGAATCCAGAAGTTCCAAACAAATCCATCCAATATACAAGATACTGTTGTCTAGGAAAGTTAGGAAGAAGACAACCATCATGACTGATAATGAATTCACAATAGTGATTGACACTAATGCGCCTGTGGTTTCTAGCGGTAAGATTTTGATTTCAGCGAGCCCAGAGAAGGTCTTAGCTATCCTTAAAGATATTCCGAAATGGCAAGATTGGCGAGCGGATATTGAGTATGTGAAATTGATTGAACAAGCTGATAACAGTGTCGGGACTGGGACAAGATTTGAATGGAAGGCGAATGGACTTAAATATCAATCTAAGATTCATACTTCTTCGAATCATTCATTTGGATGGACTGGGAAAACAATTGGAGCCTTTGCGATTCATAACTGGAGTGTAGATCCTAATGGGCAAAGGACAGAAGTCAAAGTTTCAGAAAGTTTGAGTGGTTTTGCAATCAATCTCATGAGAAGAAAAATGAATAGGGAGCTTCCAGATTTAATAAATAAAGATTTGATGGAACTCAAATATAGATGTGAAAAATAGACTTGGTCTAACCCGCAATCAGCCTATCAAAATCATCATCGGTAAAACCATCGCCGTCCATGCTCGTGCTGCAAGCAACGCGAGCAGCACGCTTCCACGACGGCACAAAACCCGGCACACCCTGTGCGCCGCCATCGTTCCTCTTGCCAATCATCGCATCCTCTGCTGAATCGTAAGGCAGTCCCATATCGGGGTCGGTCATCTCAAAAACTATGCCATGCTCGAAACGTCTTAATAGAGGGTCTTTGCGCTCACTCAGATTGGGGTACTGCTCTGACAACGATATGTTGGCCCTGATAACAACCTTCGTCCAGCACGCCCAAGCGTGGCTGCCCTTGATATCCGTATCATACGGATACGCATCGAGGAGAGTGATAAGATCGTTGAACTTCAAATCAGACCGAAAATCATCCAGCAAGAGCACTTTCTGTCCTTGGTAGTTGTCGAACGGAAAATGCTTGGCGAGTTTCGTCTTGAAGACATTTCGTCTTCCAAAAATGTCCAGCACCTGCCCGGTTTTATGCACCTCTGTAGGACCCCAGATGTAATCCACAGATAAGGCGCGATGAACTCCATCAGGGAGTAGTAAGCCACGGTCGGAGTTGCCGAAGGTGTTTTCCGTGTAGGCTTCCGTCAAATCCAAGATTTGCTGCTTATGCGTCAATGCCCATGCACGGTATTCGGGGTCTCGGACGAAATCAAGATAGTGCCATCCATCCTCAATCCGGGTATTGAGGTAATCGTAGATGTCTTTGCGGCGTTCTTCCTGTGGGGTTATCTCCATGCCTGGCACGTCGTCGCAATGTCCGATGCTATAGGGGCCAGAGATATGAGTATGTTCCTTCGAGACATATTGACGGCAAGCATCGATCACTTTCCTCGCCGGTTCTACGTGAGCGTCTGAAAACATCCCGCGCACCTGCGTGCCAGTCGCGCGGGACTTGTATACGGCAAGGGTCTGGTAGTGTCTGTACCCGGTCTTTCCTCCGGCTTCCTCGCTGAATACGGCGGCATAGCAGCCACCCTCCAGCACATCTTTGACTTCCTGAAGAACGTGCTTCGACGCGGGGATGGTAAGCATCCATGCGGTTGCCCTGACGTTATCAACGGGTAGTAGACGCTTCTGGTGGTCGGGATTCTTGAGGTTATAAGCCTTGATTTTATCTGCGGCATCGTTCCATGTGGCCGCGCTGATATATGATTTCATTGTTCTTCACTCCTATTTTGTCGAAATCGGTAGTGAAAGGTGAATATCGTATGAGCGGCTTTCTGGGCTGTTTTTGTGGTTTTATACGGGATTTTCGTGTCAGAGGGTGGCACTGGAAAAATCATTGAAACCATTGCCGCCAGTGGGCACTGACCGGGATATGCGGAAAACGGCGGGGGTGGCATCACGGGGTGGCAGGGTGGCACTCAAAATCAAGAGTCAGTGCCACCCGTTAGCCCTACTGCCGTAAGGGCTAACGGGTGGGTGGCAGAGGTGGCACTGGACAGGCGTAATACTACGTAATACTATGGGACGGGATTTTCCCGTCCCATACGATGCCGCTTCGCGCCATCGTCGTGCCTGTCCAGTGCCACACATGTACACATGCCAGCCTGGTATCACGGCATAAAAATGAACCCCACGGGAGTGAATCGCGTGAGGTTCTGATTTCGACAAGATAGTAATATCAAAACGAGCAGTTAACTATTACCCGTACATGACACCGAGGCTACTACTATGACCAAGCCTATAAGACACCCCGAGAGCGGTGTATACATGACACTCGAAGCCTTGGCGAGAGAGAGCAACTAAGCATCAGCGCCATACGCAAGGCACTCAGAGAGCATCGGATAGAGGGCATCAAGGATAGTGAGGGCAGGTGGCTGATACCCACGGATTCACCACTCGCGCATACATGGCTCACAGGAGAGACACCAGACGCACTACAACAGCGCATAGCAGCCATAGAAAAACGACTCGAAAGACTCGAAGCCAGCAATGAATCTTGAACGATACTACACACCCGAAAATGTTGCATCGAGGTTGGTGGCTCTCGTGGAACCCGAAAAATATTCTTGCATCATCGAGCCAAGCGCCGGAGACGGTGCAATAGTCAAGGCACTACAAGCAAGTGGCTCACCACTACCACCCCTGTATGCATATGGCATCGCACCCGCAGCCGAAGGAATCACAGAGATGAACTGGATAGAGCCCAGAGATTCATTCGGCAATCCACGCAAGAGCATGTACATACCCGGAGCGCAAAAAGCGCAGCGGTGGCATCACACGTTAGTGATTGGCAATCCGCCATTTAGTAAGGCTGAAGCATTCATACGAGAGAGTGGCTTTGCTGATTGCATCGCCTTCATCCTCCCAAAATCCTTCATGAAATCCGGCCACGCAGAACGCATCATAGGCGAAAATCACCAGTAGAGGTAGAGGAAGTGCCCGAAACGGCACGCTACCGGCTCCCAAACGGCGGAACAGTGCGTGTGCCTACATGTTATGTGTGTCTTGCAGTGGCAAGCCACAGAACGGCATAAGGCACCCGCTATCAATGATGGAAACTTTACTTTCGTGAAAGACTCCGAGCGCGCGACTTTTGCCATCATCCGAGTGGGTGGCAAGGCCGGTACAGTGCTCACACTCGGTGAGGCCACGGCATATAGTCGGGAGACCCTGCAGTATATACATGGAGATATTGAGCCATTCTATGAGGCAGAGACCGCCATGCAGCACATGGCGGATATCAGCTCAGCACCGGTGCAAGGGTCATCAATCAACGCGAAATCAGAGAAATCATCGCCCGCTCAGAATCGATGCCAAGCATATGAATGGAAATCAGCGATCAAATGCACTACATGAGAACACCAAAAAGCAAAAAAGCGCTCTTGCGGGTGGAGACACGACAAAAGCATAAATCACGCTCAGAATCGCAATCAGCGGAGGAAAAACATTCCAACTCTGGAGGGTATGTGAAAATGGTGTGATAGAGTCGCCACATAAGGTCGCCAATGCAATATTGCTCAGAATCATTGCAATAGCGCCAATGATCTATAACTCGTATCCTCCGCTCTCAGGGTTTCGACTGAAAAGCCGGAACCCTTTTTCTTACGGAACAGGGCTATAGCATTCAGGTTCAGAACTCATCGTTGTGCAAAAGCTTGATATTACTATACAGAATGTCTGAAAAAGAAATCATCAATCCGAACCGCGTTATGCAGGATATCAGGACAAAGCAGTCTGAATAACTCACCATATGAACAGGAATTTTGTTAGATATCTCATATCCATTCTGCTGAATTACTGGAAAGTCTGCATTCAGCGCATGATACATTGAACACGCAGAGGACCATAGTCGCCGTGATTCCCATGTGCATGACCCTCTGCTGAGAGGGAAAAAACGAATGACATTGTTGCCTGACAACCGCTGGACTCGTGCCGTTGCGCCCGCGCTGTTACTCCACATTTCCATTGGAACCGTCTATTGCTGGAGCGTTTTCAAACAACTCATTGCCGACGAGTTGCACGCTTCACCAGGAGCCATCGAGTGGGGATTTTCACTCGCCATCTTCTTCCTAGGCATGTCTGCCGCATTTCTCGGCCCTATGGTTGAAAAGGACCTGAAAAAGTCTGCACTCATATCGACCATCTGCTTCGTAACCGGCTTTGCTGGAACCGGTGTAAGCATTGCCATTCATTTCACTCCCGGCATCTTCATCTTCTATGGCGCAGTCATGGGCGTAGGTCTGGGCATTGGCTATCTGACTCCAGTGAAGAACCTTATGCTCTGGTTCTCGAAGAGCAAAGGCCTTGCAACGGGCATAGCCGTCGCAGGATTCGGCCTGTCCAAAGCCATTGCCAGCCCACTCATGGAATATCTGATTGAGGGCGTGGGACTGGTCAACATGTTTTACATTCTTGCTGTCGTATACGCAGTCCTCATGCTGGCTGGATTTGCACTCATCAAACGTCCCGAAGGCTATGTTTATGCTGCGCCTCCAAAAGAATCACGCCGCGGCGCTCTGCTTCGCAAACCGTTGTTCTGGGGAATCTGGATTGCCTTCTACCTCAATATCACCTGCGGTCTGGCTCTGATTTCCCAGGAAAAGGACATCCTCAAGGACATTCTTCATCAGCTGCCGCAGTATGCCAAGCTTTCACCTAACGCATTTTCGATTGCCATTGCGGGCATCATCGCAACGGTTCTGGCCGTCGACGCAATCTTCAACGCCGTTGGACGCCTCGGATTTGCAGCCCTGTCTGACCATATGAAACGTCGCGAATCAAGCTACAAGATCATCTTCATCATGTCCATTGCCGTATGCGGCTTGCAGCTTGTGACGCACAGCATTGACAACGCGCTGCTCTGGGTCGTTTTGGCCATGCTCTTCCTCGTCAATGCGGGATACGGCGGCGGTTTCTCAACACTCCCGGTGCTGCTCGAACAGCATTTCGGCATCAAAAGCGTATCGACAACCCACGGTCTGACCTTGAGTGCGTGGGCATTCGCTGGACTTTCCGGAAATCAGCTCGCATCCTTCGTCGTCACGCACGCTTCGGATCAGGCACACCGCTATGCAGCCGTAATCCCAGTGATCACCGTGCTCTATGCCGTCGCCTTGCTCGCCATCTGGCTCGTCTCGCGAGTAAAGCCGCAGATCGCCGTCGAAACGCTGTCGTAAACCCACGCCAGAAGGTGCAAGTCATACCTCAGTGGCTATGCTTACAACCATGATGGACTTGTCCTTTCTGGCGTTTTCAGCATTCACGCTGTTTGTCATTCATGAATTTGAAGAAATCATTCGTTGCAGACCTTGGATCCACAAGCACAAACCCGAGTCACGGTACGCGAATGACATGTGGATACGCAATCAACGTGCCTACCCTTCGACTGAAACCATCGCGGTGATGATTCTTGAAGAAATTGTATTGGCTGCTTCTATCCTGCTGATTTCAGCGAGCTTGAACTGCCCGGCACCCGTATTCGCCGTCACTCTTGGAAACTCCATACATCTTGCGGGACACATCGTTTCTGCCATCATTTCACGAGCATGGAACCCGGGAAGCGTGACTGCCGCTGTAACGCTCCCCCTCAATGTCGTAATTCTGATGCTCCTGATAACTGGGACAACCTCCAAAGGGACGAACACAGCCATAAGTTTCACCATCACATCGCTCGTCGTCTTCGTCGCTCTCGCCGCCAACCTTGCACTCCTGCATCGCATAGCGCCAAGAATCCATGCGCATATCCATGGAAGAGCATAGAGGTCACCAACCGCTGCAATGACTCAGGATTCGTCACCTAGATGAAGCGTGCCAGATCGGGTATAAGATCCTCGTCTATGTAGGGACGAACTATTTCAGGATTCAATTGGCTGTCGGGGAATACCTTGACACCGCTGGATGCAAGAAGCCTTGCCGTAACTCCCATACCCTTGATTCTTACTCCGGTAAAGGAACCGTCATAGATCGTATCGACACCGCAGGAGGGACTTCTATCCTTCAAGAACGCAACGGTGATGTTATTGCGCTTCACCATATTGAGAACGCGTCTGGCACCAATTCCGTAAGGTGCCGTAACATCCTTACCCGTCGATTCCAACACTCTTCGGAATGCGCGCGAATCCTCGCCTCGAACGATTTCAGCCGAGGGGCGTGGAATGCTGAAACCCCCGAGAATTTCTGGACATGCAGAGATTGCCTGCCCACGTTCGACCAACCATTGAGCAAGTTTGTTACGCGCATCCGAACCGTCATATCGGACAGCGAAACCCGCCAGGCAAGCGCTCACCAGAATCATTGCCCACCCCATTCATCGTTCGCTGCACACGATGAGCTCACAGCATGCCAAACACGTTGAGATTTCAAGCAACAACCGTCCAATCGTGAATCGTTTTCCCGTTATCATCCCGCAACACCAGCCAACTGTTCGTACCGCCAAAATACAGGAACAGACCAACCTCGTTCACGCTTTTCACGACGATATCTTCCGTGGTTACGAAATTCTTGAACTGCCCAGCATGCTCAAGTCGAAGTTGCTCAGAGAATCGCGCAGAGAATCCCAGCGAACCGTCCTTGTCTAAAGGTGGAACCGCTACCATGCTCGCACCTTTTCGAATAACCATGCGGTTTCTCGCCACCCACTGAACCGTGGCATGCACTCCCTCGTGGTTGATATGAAAATCAAGTGCACTCACCTCTTTCGACCAGCGATGACGTGCCTTCGCGTGCGATTTTGGCTTGCTGGCCGCAGCGGAATCAGCTTCAGGATGCTCTGCAGACGCACCAGCCTGTGCAGATGTTCCAGAAGCGGACACATCTGACTTCTCATGCAGCAACGCAGCCAAAAGCCTGAAACGAATCAGCACGGCAACGATGGTCTGTGCCAAACTCGATATGGTTACAGTTTCTGGAGTGCTCTCGAAGCGCGTGTCGTACAATCCAACATCTTCTGCATCGCGGCATCTGCCTGCATTTTCAAGAATCTGCGCGCGCAATAACGACGAGTCGAACTCCTTCGCCGCTTCAACCACAATCACCTGCTGAATGCCATGATCGAGAAAAGGCAGCTTGATCGTTGTCGAATCGGCATTGATCAGCAATTCGGAAAGCTGCGTTTGGCGAGTAATGCTTATGGTAAATTTCGGCTGTGCGCTCGTAATCACCGTAGCTGATGTGCTCATTTCAACGGATACATTCAGCATAATCACTTCCTTCCCAAACGTTTGGGACATCCCCTCATCACAAGGTAACACAAGAATGCTCGATTCCCGGCACTGAGCGGCACTGAGCGGCACTGGGCAGCACTGGGCAGCACTGCATCATGTTCGTAGATATTGCATTCTTGCATCTCCGCCGCACAATTCAAGAGGACAACAGATCAACTATCTGTCTGCTCGTTCCATATGAGGATTGGGCTCCTAATCCTGTTGCAGCATAGCCGGCAACATACACAGCTAATCGAGCGGAATCATACAAACTCAGGCCAGCAGTCAATCCAGCGAGGATTGCGCCCATGAAAGCATCTCCACAACCCGTAGTGTCGACAGCCTTGACCTCGACTGCTTTGAGAAACTTCCAGAAATGTCCACAGTTCTCGTCAAAGCCATTGATGTCGAGCACATATGCGCCCTGTGAACCAAGGGTGACCACAGCCTGATTGCACCCCAACGAGTGCAATCGCTGCGTAACAACATCCCAGTCAAGTTCAGCCCAATCATCACCAGGTGGTGGAGAGAGGTGCAACATATGCGATATTTCATGTTCGTTGACCAGCAGAATATCAATATTGGCAATGATTTCAGCTGGAAGTTCCTGACGAAATGGCGAATTGTTCAGCAGAACCTTTACTCCTGATTGGTGAGCGATGCTTGCCGCCTCGATAACGGAATCCATTGGTGATTCAAAACATACTCCAAGAACTGCCGCCCCCTGTATGGTTCCCCGTACACTTCTCACATAATCTGGAGTGACCTTGGCATTGGATCCAGCGGAATATACGATTGTATTCTCAGCATGAGCGTCGACCGTAATGACAGTCGTTCCGCTTTTTCCTTCCATTCGTGCAATGGAACCCATCGAGACACCTGCTTTTGCAAGCGTGGAGAAGAGAAAGTCTGCATTCTCATCTGTTCCCAAGGCTCCGAGCAGCTTCACCTGCGCTCCGATACGTGCAGCTGCACTCGCTTGGTTTGCTGATTTTCCACCAGCAAGAATCTGCAATGGTCCACCGAAGACCGTTTCACCTGGCCGTGGCAGGGTCTCTGTTTCAACGGTATAATCGGCATTCATCGAGCCTAATACCGCAATGGTGCGAGAGCTTGATGAGATCTTTTCAAAAGCCTTGCGAATGTCAAAAGTTTCATTCATGACGTTCTCTTTCTTAGGAACTTCGTCGTGCAGCACTCAAAGATTGAGGAACGGTTGGCACGCTCGCAGATGTCGTTCCTGACCGTTCCTCAATATCGCTGACTTTTTACTGACTTTTCAATGGGTACTGGTTACGCGCCAATCACCACATGTATTGCTTGACATTATCTTTTTTTACCAGGTATATAGGCGAATCAATGGTTTTCTTGACTGTCTTCTTATTGAAGTGATCATACATGGCTTGCAAAGCCATTTCGCCAATTTTTCCTGGTTGCTGTGCAATCGTTGCAGTGATCGTTCCCTGCTCAATGGCAGTATGCGTCTCCGATTCACCATCGATACCGAAGATGCCGATCTTGCCGCCAGCTGCCTGAACCGCCTTCACAGCGCCCAGTGCCATCTCGTCATTCTGCGCAAAGATTGCCTGAACTCCGCTATTGGACTGCAACATATTCTGAGTGGTATTCAACGCTGTCGTACGATCGAAATTCGCTGATTGGCTCGAAAGAATATCAAGGCCCAGCTTCTTCGCCTCGGCGTTGAAGCCATTGCCTCGATCAATGGTTGAAGATGATCCCGGCGTTCCGGACAACTCGATGATCTTCGCACCCTTGCCATATGCACCAAGAATTGCTTCTGCTGCCATCTGCCCTGCCTAGATATTATTGGATGCAACGGTGCTCAGCACAGTTCCTCCATTTGAACCGCGATCCATGGCAATAACTGGGATCCCGGCAGTGTTTGCACTCTTTATCGCTGGAACAATCGAGTCTGAATCAACTGGATTGACGAGGATGCCGTCGACTTTCTGACTCACAAAGTTCTGAATGTCATTCAACTGAGTTGAACTGTCATTCTGTGCGTCAGCAATGATAACCTTCGTTCCATCCTTCTTGGCCATTGCTTTGATCGCTTGATCCATGGCAACAAAATAAGGGTTATTGGTCGTTGAAATTGCAACGCCGATTGTCAACTCCGAAGGGCTCTTCTTCTCAACGTTCCCCTGAGCTCCGTTCGAGCTGCCGAGTCCAGTCCCAGCGCATGCACTCAGACCGACCGCCATGCTGATACCAACACCTACGGCTACAATTTTCGAAGCCAGGTGAGCCACGTGATTCTTCATAATGTTCTCCACTTCTTGTTCGCTAGTAATATGAAAATCTTCTGTGTCTTCATATTGAGAGTTGCGTTACATGTATTGCTTCTTGCTTTATTTCCGTTCTTAGGAAGCTTTACGACTGCAGAGATCGCTTGTTCCTGATTACATCTACGAGTACTGCGACGATGATTACGGCACCTTCGACGACTTGCTGCCAGAAGGTGGAAACTCCGATGATGTTCAGGCCATTGTTCAAAACACCGATGATCAGCGCGCCAATGATGGTTCCTGACATTCTTCCCTTCCCACCCATCAGGCTTGTGCCGCCAAGCACTACAGCGGCAATAGCAAACATTTCATAGCCACTGCCTGCCTGCGGCGTCGCTGAAGAAAGCCGAGACGTGATGACAAGACCCGCTATTGCAGACATCAGACCTGAGATGGTATAGATTGTCACCTTTACCCTATTCGACTGAACACCAGCGATGTATGCAGCTTTCTCGTTGCCTCCCAGTGCATAGACCGACTTTCCGAATGCGGTCTTGTGCAAAAGAATGTAGAGAATCACGAAGGCGATGATCATTAGAATAACGGGGAACGGGATCCCAAACAGATATCCCTGTCCAATGTATGCCAGGAAGAAGCCGTCCATGCCTTTGGTGACGGGATTGCCATTGGTAAAGACAAGCGTCAACCCTCGATAGATCATCTGTGTTGCTAGGGTGACGATGAACGGTGCCATCTTTCCATAAGCAATGAAGAAGCCATTGATTGCGCCGAGTCCGGCACCAATCACCACACACACCAATACTGCCAATGGCAGGGGCATTCCCGCACCAATCATTCCTGCAGATAATGCGCTCGAAAGTGCAAGAATGGCACCCACCGAAAGATCAATGCCACCGGTGAGAATCACGAATGTCATGCCAAAGGCGATGAAGCCGTTGGCCGTTACCTGAAGCAGTAGGTTAAGCAGATTGTTCGTGGTTAAGAAATTTGGATTCATGACCGTTATCAACACCATCAAGACCGCTAATGCCGCGAGTGTGGTAAGGCTGGTGAATCTATTCAAAAAGTTGGAAACTGTTTTCATCTTATTCTCCCAAAGTCGCGAGTTGCATTATCTTTTCCTGATTGGCATCGTTGCCTAAAACTTCACCGGCGATTCTGCCTTCATGCATTACGATTATTCGATCGCTGACTCCCAAGACCTCCGGAAGATCGGAAGAAACCATAATGATGGGAACGCCTTTGCCAGCCAGCTCATTCATCAGTTCATAGATTTCGCGTTTCGAACCAACGTCAACTCCTCGAGTCGGCTCATCCAGAATGAGCACTTTTGGCGAAATGCCGACCCATTTGGCCAAAACCACTTTTTGCTGGTTACCTCCTGAGAGATTTCCCACTATCTGCTCGGTGCCGGTCGAACGAATCGTCAAACGCTGTATCAAATCGCGTACGAAAGTCATCGCTACCTTCGTGTTGAAGAACAGATTCTTTACGAAATTACGAGTGCTTGGCAGAGTCACATTCTCTCGGATGCTGAAGTCAAGAATCAGACCCTCATCCTTGCGATTTTCAGTCAGAAAGCCGATGCCAAGCCTGATGGCATCAAGAGGCTTACGTATTCTGACTGGTTTACCGTGAAGTGTAATGACTCCTGATTTGGGCTTGTCGATCCCGAATACCGCTCTCATGACCTCGGTACGTCCAGAACCCATAAGACCCGAGAAGGCTAGGATTTCACCACTTTTAACGGAGAAAGAAATGTCGTGGAACTTATTCGTAGCGCTTTCAAGATGTGATACCTCGAAGACAACATCGCCTACAGGCGTATCTTTGTGTGGATAATAGTCCGTTATTTCCCTACCAACCATCTTCTTGACGAGTTCATTGACGTTGGTATCCTTAGTCGGTTTGGTATCAACGACTTTCCCGTCGCGCATCACAGTCACGGCATCAGAAATTTTGAAGATCTCCTCCATACGATGCGAAATGTAGATGATGCCAACACCACGTTTTTTCAGATGCTGGATTACTTCGAAAAGCTTGCTGGTCTCACGCTCCGTCAGCGCCGAGGTGGGTTCGTCCATGATTAATATCTGCAAGTTGGAAAGGAAGCTTTTGGCGATTTCAATCATCTGCTGCTGGCCAACTGACAATGTTCCGATCTCGACGTCCAGTGGAATGTTGACACCAAGTTCGTTGAAAGCAGCCCGAGATTGCTTGCGCATCTCCTTGTTGTTCAACAGACCGTTCTTGTTGATCTCTCTACCAAGGAAGAGATTCTCCATCACTGTTAGCTCTGGCCAAGAATTCATCTCTTGATGTATGAAACTGATGCCAAACAGCTCTGCCTCGCGTGGATTTTGGAAGGTTCTTTTCTCTCCATCTATGAGAATCGTTCCCCCACTTGCAGGGAAAAGCCCTGTGAGTATGTTCATCAATGTGGATTTTCCGGCACCATTTTCACCCATGAGTGCATGGACTTCGCCGGAGTTCACCGTAAGACTGACATCTTTGAGGACCTGATTAATTCCAAAGGCTTTTGAAATATTCTTGAGTTCGATTTTCATGACTAGCCTTTCTCAAACTTGAGTTCATTGCTGAAGTCAGATGGTGACACCGGATTGCAGAATAATATTCGAAAACGGCGTATCTTCACCCGTCCGTAGCACAGCCTTGCAATCCTTGGTCATCTGTTTCAACTCCTTGTGCGAGATAAAACCGATGCCCACTCCCTGTGGGAGCATCTCTTCGATTGCCTGCAACTGAACTGGATTCTGAGTCTTGATCTCTGCTGCAAGAAAAACCTGCTGAACCACTACATTCTCAAGATAGACCTGAAGAACATCAGTAAAGCTTGGCTCTCCACGTTTGAGAGAGATGTCTATCTTGCAAATCCCGTTCGGAACGGGCAATCCAAGATCGCCGATGCATACCAGATCTGTGTGACCTAGGTCATCAACCACTTTTGCCAATGCACTATTTAAAATACCTGTTTTCTTCACGACGACTCCATTGTCCGCTTAGAGTGTGATATATCGTTATATCACACATAGAAATGTATCGCCTTTTGGGTTGAATGTCAAATTCCAGGACCGCGGATTCTACCGGATACCCACTGATTCCCTATCAATGAATACCGTTGGGATCCTTAAATTGTCGAAGCTCTCCCCTTGCTGCTCGCCACGAAGTCGCTGTTCCATGAGCGAGAGCAATGTGGCAACACCATAGTTGCCCATCAGTTTTTGCTGTTGAGAAATCACAGAAATGCTAGGTGAAGCCAATTCAAAGATAGGGATATCGTCAAAGCTGACGATTGACACATCCTCACCGATGTTTAGACCGATGTGGTGAAAATAACGAATTGCTTCAAGTGCATCCGGAGAATAGCCGAATATGAAAGTGGTTACATGGCGCGATAGCAGATCTTTGATCGCCGACAATGCACTTACATGGCTTGCAACGATTGCATTGGGACTGCCCACCTGTGAACCTGCAACTTCGATGAATACTTGCTGACGTTCCAACAGATTTGGAGACTTGGACGTGGGGCCATGAACGAATCCTATCCGAGAATGCCCCTGGGATTTCACCTTTTCGATTGCAGCGGTGATTCCTGGTCTAGGATCTGCATCGATGATTGGAATTCGGCCACCGTCGGCCAATTCCTTGACCTTACGGTCCAAAATAACCAGTGGAAGACCGGAAGCGACGAATTTCTGCAGGCCATGAGAAGCAGTGCCCTGAGGTACAAGAATCGCACCATCTATTCTTTGGGTAAGAAGCGAATGCAGGAATTTATCCTGGCCTTCAAGGCTTTCAGATGAGGATCCAATCAAGCAGACATAACCACTAGCCAAAAACTCCCGTGTTATCAGAGAAATCAGATAGGCAAAATACGAATTGTTGATGTCAGGAACCAACACGCCCACAGTTTTGGTCGAACTTGATCGCATGGAGATAGCAGCTGAATTGGGAATGTAATCAAGTTTCTTTGCAGAGTCAAGCACACGCTGACGAGTGGCTGCCGAAATTCTACCTCGATTATTCAACACTTGCGAAACGGTAGGAACAGATACTCCAGCTTCCTGAGCCACATCCTTGATCGTGACGTAATTCATCACTTTCCTCAATCCGTATGTTCGCGGGCTTCAAGAGTCCGATGCCCACCAAAGACCAGTCGTGCGTCAAGCCTTTCCGTTCATAAACGGAATGCACGTAAGCTAGATTGTCTCACAGGTACAAATACCGTACCAGCCCCATGCACACGCCATTGTGCATCTGTCATGTGAAGACACCCCTTATGGGGAACAAGAAGCTGATAGTGGGGCACAAGTATCGTTATGACGAATATACAGAAGCAAAGGCATAGACGTTGGGAGCTTCACACTGTCCTTGGCATGCAACAATGCACGACATGTCAGAGTTAATCTGCATCCAACGCTCAGGTATTATGGTTGTCGTTGGGGTTTCAAGAGAATCCTGCTGCAGTGCACGACACAATCATGCGATGCATTGCATTTCCACACAGCACATACCATGCACAAGAAACAAGCAAAGGCCGGTCATGACTTCACCATCCACAGACTTCAGTGGAATTTGGCGTAAAAACAGTTACCTCTTTCTCTTCAGCCAGTTCATCACTGGCATCACCTCAATGATCGTGCAATATGCGATCATCTGGTATCTGACACAGAAGTCTGGCTCGGCAACGATTCTCAGCATCGCCACCATCCTCGCCATGCTGCCTATGGTTCTGGTGAGTCCGTTCATCGGGACCTTCGTAGACCGCTGGAACAAGAAGGCGCTACTGATCGTTCCCGATATGGTGGCTGCAGCGGTCGCAATCATGCTCTGCATTGTCGGAACCATCAACGAAACCTTCCCACTATGGCTGATTTTCGGATCATTGCTTATCCGCTCCATAGCCCAGGCCTTCCAGATGCCCACCGTGCAATCCATTCTGCCGACCATGGTGCCCCCTGAAGAGATAACCAAAGTGAACGGTCAGCTTGGCATGGTCCAATCGGGAACGCTGATCATTTCGCCAGCTCTCGGTGCCTTGCTCTATGCGGCAGTTCCCATCAACTATCTGCTGCTCGTGGATGTGCTCGGCGCAATGTTCAGCTTCGGTTCTCTGATGTTCGTGCATATCGTCTCAAATTCGGTCGAACCTGAGAGCAAGGCACATCCCTGGGCAGATATGGTATATGGACTCAAGCGTATCGGCACTGCTCCAGGCATGTGGTCGATTCTCGCCATGGCTGCCATATCGACGCTTACCTTCATGCCCGCGGCAAGCCTCTATCCGCTCATGACATTGGGATATTTCAAGGGAACCGTTTTCCAGGCAGGTGTCGTTGAGGTGCTGTGGTCCGCAGGTTCGCTTGCAGGAGGAGCACTCATCGGCATCTTTGGAAAGTGGAAGAACCGACTCCCCCTCATCATCGCTGGGCAGCTTGTGCTCGGCGTTGCCTTCATGGCATGTTCGATACTTCCCGTTTCCATGCCAGGATTCGTTCTCTTCGTTGGGTTTAACTTTATTGCAGGCCTGGCAACGGCCTTCCCGTCTACTCTTTCGATGACACTGATTCAACAGTCTTATCCTGCTGGCGAACTGGGAAGAATTTTTGGCGTATGTCTCTCCATCACCGGCGTTGCAGGTCCCATAGGCTTACTCTTCGTAGGGCCATTGGGTGATGCCATTGGGGTCCAATGGGTGTTCGCAATCTCTGGACTGGGTGCTGTGCTCTGTGGACTCTTCATCATTGCCGTGCCCTCTGCACGGCTCTATGACAAGCGTCTGCGAGATCGCATCGACCGTGGAGAAATTCCTGGGGTTTCTCTCACATCTGAACTCACCCCGAAAGAACTCTGAAAAGCTCTCCACAAACTCCTAGACTATACGCATGGGGACAATACAGAACATACAGCATATACAGCAGCACACAATGAAGAGTGCGGCAGGCAGATTCGTCAAGCTTGCGGCAGGAGCCTTGGCAGCGTTAGCCATGAGTTGGGGGCTGGCTGCCTGCGGATCAAGTAGCTCAGCCAGCACAAGCGCCAATAGCAGTAACACGAAGTCTTCCACGACATCAACATCTCCGTCAAGCAGCAACACATCGTCGTCATCTGCGACGAGCTCACCAAGCAGCTCCGACTCATCAAGCTCCTCGTCGGCTGCAACAACGCAAGGCAGCTGTGCGACAACGCAGTTAACCGCCAAGATTGGGCAAGGCGGTGGCGGTGGTGCGGGCAGCATGTATCCAACCATCGTGCTGACCAACACCGGCAGCACATGCAAGATGGGCGGTTACCCGGGCATATCCTTTGCAGCAGCAGGGAAGCAGATCGGCGCGGCTGCCGTACGAGAATCGGGAACTTCCAAGCTCCTTACCTTGCAGCAAGGGCAATCGGCATATGCACAGCTACAAATCACGCAAGCTGGCAATTTCTCCTCGTCATCGTGCAGTCCGACACATGCCGACCATGTCGTGGTGTATCCGCCCAATCAGAAGAATCCCATCACGGTTGCAACGAATGATTACACCGGCTGCGCAAACAGCGCCACGCCAATTATCCATGTCAAGCCCTTGCAGCTTGGAACTGGCCAATAAAGGTCAGCGAGCGCCTGCGCGACCAGACGCGCATACGCCGAAACTGCGTTTTCAGGATTCATTCAGCATGCAGACAGCATTATTGTAGGTAGAGACCAGAGAAATCCCACACCATGCGGGCATTGTGAGGTGTGGGGTTTCGTGCCCGAGCATGGGCATGATGGTTGTATACAGGAGTATGTTGGAATTTTCGGCATCGTGATATTGGAGTAGACGGTATGTTCATTCTCAAAGAGGCATGGGGTTCAGTTGCACGCCACAAAGTCTTGAGCATCGTTTCCGTGACGACAACCGTTGTCGTGACGGCGGCGACGCTCATGGGATTAGCGATTGTTCAGGCTGACACAACAGCTCGGACAACGGCTTATGACGCTCAACGGGTGAATGCGATCATCAGCCTCGACAAGGCGAAGATAGAGAAGAAGAACAAGACAGCAAGCATTGACTGGAGCAACTATGAACTCAGTTGGGAACAGTACAGCACCTATGCCGAGGCCGCAGGTGTCACCATCAACGCGTACTACTACGAGACTTCGGATGCCAAGCTTGCCGATGGCGTGAAGGCCGTGACCGGCAGCAGCGACTCGACGGGTAGCAAGGCTCGTGGCGAGATATCCATCGTCGGAACGTCCTCCAAAGCTGCCACTCAATCCTTGCCCGATTCAGGTTTCACGCTGGTCTCTGGAAAAACAGTCGATTATTCCGCGACTGCGGTGAGTGACAAGGCTGTCATCTCACAGGCTTTCGCACAGGCCAACGACTACAAGGTCGGCAGCACATTCAATATTCTCAATCCCAGCGATGCCAAGAAGACCATCAAGCTGACCGTCAGTGGCATATACAAGAATCACGCAGGCGGCTCGGGAGTCTCCACAACATATTCCGATGCCAGGAATGCCAATAATGCTGTGTACGTCAGCTCGTACACTTTCATGGGCAATGGCTTCTATTCCGCAACGAAGCCCGGCAGCGTTGGCCATGACCTGCGCATTGTCTTTGAGCTTTCAAACCCGAAGGATTACAACACCTTTGTGAAGAAGGCACGAGCCGCTGGCCTGAGCAGCAACTACATCATCAGCTCGCCCACCCTGGCCGCTTACGAGGCAAAGACCTCTTCGCTGGCGACCTTGGCCAAGGCCGTGAAGATTGCCCTGATCGTGGTCTGCTCCCTGGGCGTGATCATTCTGTTGACATGTCTGGTTCTTGCCTGGATGCGTCGCAATGAGGATATCGGGATGCTCATAGGCATAGGGGTTGGGCGCGCAAGGATTGCCTGGCGCTATACCGTTGAACTGCTGATGATAACGGTTCCAGGGGTTCTCATTGGTTTCGCCATCGGGACTGGTCTGAGCTTTGCCATCGCAGGGACGCTTCCAGCTTCTGACGTCGTTCGCTCCACACCTGACCTGGCTTTGATCGAGCGTGTGGCGTTGGGTGCCGCTGCATTCTGGGTCATCTGTCTGATTGCGGCAATCATTCGCGTGGCATTGTTCAGGATGAATACCTTGCTTGATCCAGTCACCTACGGCACTGATTCAGGCAGCACTGATTCAGACAACGCTGGCTCAGACGGCACTGGCTCAAGCAGCGAAGCCACAATCGGGGACGAGCACGCATCGGCATCTGCAGATTCCACAACCACCAAAGGCGATACCGCATCAAGCACGGAGACTGACAAGGAAGAGGTGTCCGCATGAAACCAGAAACACATGATAGCAACGACGATTCATTAGAAACGACAGACAACACAGGCGCGACAAGCACAGGCACAACAGACACAGGCAGCCCGGCACAGGAGAAGGATAGTGCCTCGGAAGGGCTGCATCCTGAAGAACCGGAATCGGCAGATGCCATTGCTGAAGAACCGGAATCGGCAGATGCCATTGCTGAAGATTCCGATGACGCGACAGAAGCCCCTGAGGAGGTGAACTTTTCCATCGTCTTTGAAGATGACGATACGGAAGAGGACACCGCACTGGGAGGCGGCTCTGGCCTTTCCAACGATTCAGCGTCACCCGACAGCGCCCCTTCCGACAGCGCGTCGTCTGAACAGGACGGTGAACAGGATCATGAGCGGGACGATCCCGCTGCTCCTGCAGCACTCGATGCCGCCGCCCCGAAAGAGTCAGCATCGTCACAGGCCAAACAGCCTATAGATGCCGCACAGGGCAAGGCATCGCTCGCACGCGCAGAGTCCGACGATCTTTCTCAAGACTCGTTGCATGTCGTTTCGCAGAAAATCAACACGCGCATTCGTCATCTTCGCAAGGCACGATTCGAGCAGTACCCGATTCTTGCATTCAACAAGGTCACCTACACGCTCAGGCACGAGCGTTACAACGTGTTGAACAAGGTGGATTGGTCGTTCTATAATTCTCGCGTGCAGAGCGTGCTGATTCGCTCTGATGATGAGCGTCGAGCCGTCATTGCTCTCGGCTCCGGCATGAGAACGCCGAATCACGGCACGATCACTTTTCATGGTAAAGACATTCAGGAAATGGAACCGAACGAGTTCCGTCGTCACAATATCGGCGTGCTGTTTGAGCATTTCAATCTACGCAGCGAACTGACCGCCAGCGAGAACATCGTGCTCACCATGGATGTTTCAGGCAGAAACTTTCTTAAGCCGATGCCGGTTCTGGCTGCGGAACTGCTCAATCAGGTACGTTTCCCCGATGATCAGTTCGACACTCCGGTTGAGCAGCTATCGCAGCTAAACCAGCGCAAGGCGCAGCTCGCACGCGCCCTGAGCTGCGATGCCAGCATCATTCTTGCCGACGAGCCCACCCAAGGGCTGAACGATGACGACACGGAAACCATACTTGGAATCATGCGGTATCTGGCCGACAAGAAATCGAAGTGTCTGATCATCGTGACCGCCGACGAGGATCTTGCAGCTCAGACCGATTCGATCATCACCACCGACGACTGAGCCTTCATAGACCTTGCGTTTTGAAACAACAATCGGCATTGATGCTGCAACAACCGCGCTATTATTGCCTCCAAGCAGGCAATTCGTCCTCTGGTTGCGAGTTTTGTTGCCTTTTTCAAGTATCAGCGGTGATTTTGGCTCAATTCGATGCTCGTTTCAAGGATTTCAGCCATTGATACTTGAAAAAGGCAACAAAACTCGCAATGCCGGCGTGAAAATGTAGCTCGGTTCGATCTCTGCATGGAAGGTTTGCCGCTTGAGGGAGAATGGGGCATCATGAAGGCTTCGATAGAGAAATTTCTCGACTCAGCGCAGACATTCCGCTGCCCCATATGCGGCAGCGGGCTGCATCCCGCAGGACGCAGCCTGCAATGTCCGCGCAATCACACCTTTGACATTGCCGCCAAAGGCAGTGTCGCATTGCTGCGTTCTCGGCATACCCAAGATGGTCTGTATAACCAACCCTTCTTTGAAAATCGCAGTGCATTGTTAAGCACTGGGCTCTATGACCACATCGTTCGTGAAGTCGCCCATGATGTGTCGCTTCTGCTCGACTCCCCTGCTTCGAGTCTCCTCGATGTCGGATGCGGAGACGGCACCCTGACGAAGCGCTTGCAGAATCTCATCGCATCTGCACCAGTGGATTCACCCCAGCAGCAGGATCAGGCACTCCACGAATTGACCGTATTCGCCTGCGATATCTCTCAACCTGCAATTTCAATCGCCGCACGCGGCAACAGCTCCATACGCTGGTTCATAGCGGATCTGGCGAAGCTTCCCATTGCAGACAGTTCGATGGATATAGTCACCGACATCTTCTCTCCTGCAAACTACGAAGAATTCAAACGAGTACTTCGACCACAAGGCAAGCTCATCAAAGTTGTCCCTGGGAAACATCATCTTATGGAGCTGCGGCGAGCAATAGCCGATTCTCACGCTGCCTTGCCAAAAGACTATTCCAATGATGACGTAATGCAAGGCATTGAACAGCATTGCACGATCCAGCACAGCACCCTCGCGAGCGCAACGCTTCATCTCGACAACGCGCAATGGCGACAGTTCCTTGCCATGACGCCACTCATGTTCCATGTCGACAAGTCTTCCATCGATCTTGATTCGCTGCGAAATCTCACCATAGAGGCGCAAATCGTTCAAGCAACCATGAAGTAACGCACGCAAGTCATTCCAGACTTCTACGACTGCCCTGGGCTGTTTTCCTCGTCCAGCAGAGTGACTCGGATGCGTTCGGCAGCCGAGGCGCCGAGAACCACGTTCGCCCCTGACGGCAATACCAAGGTGACGATATCGGAATATGGCGTGAACTTGCCGATCGTTGCAGTGCCATCGATGGAAAGACCTTGCTGTTGAAGGAACCGCAACAGCTTTGAATCTTCATCGCTGACGCGCTCGATTCGAATTGTTGCACCTTCGGGAGCTGCCGTCAGCAGGATGCTCTTATCTTCATCCATCTCACCGTTCGGTCCTGGAATCGCATCACCATGCGGATCTTTGGTCGGATGCCCCAAGCTTTCGTCAATGCGTTCAATCATCAGATCAGATGCCGCGTGTTCAAGCTGATCGGCTTCCTTATGCACCTCATCCCAGCGATAGCCGAGCTTTTCTACGAGAAAGGTCTCAAGCAACCTGTGCCTGCGAACCATCTTCAGAGCATACTGCTCGCCCAACGGTGTGAGGATGATATCGCCATAGGGAGCGTGCGTCACCAGACCCTGGGTGGTCAAACGAGCCATGGCACCGGAAACCGTAGATGGCTTCATTCCGGTCTTTCGAGCAAGATCGGTCGGCTGCACAGCCTTGTCAGACCATTCACGCAAATCCCATAGCACCTTGAGATAATCCTGCGAGTTCGTAGATAGCTCTTGAAAAGTCATGCTGTACAGTCTAACCAACATCACCGTCTTGGCTGAAAAAGATTCATATTCCACACCTTCTCCGACACGCGGATGCTTCGGTGCATGCATTGCCTCCCCATACCAAGAACTGGCCCATTCCGCAGGCACACTCGCAACGAAGAAGCCTCGCTCAGCCCTTGTAACAAGCGGCCTTTCGAAGAGAGTTACGCCAAGTTGAAAGCCACGTTAACAGTATGTGACAGCACTCGCTTTCGTATGAGATCCGTCTATACTTCGAGGGGTAGAACTAATTTGTTTTAGGTCTAAAGTTCAGGGATGGGGATAATGAGCGATACGTCAATGACAACAGAAAGCACCACCAAGGGGCGAAACGGCACATTGGGTGGTTCCGAGTCAAAGATTTTCAGCAGAGGCAAGCTGATCGAGACTGCGAACGGGCTTTCACTTGAAGAAATCAACGCGACGGTAAGCATTCCAAAGGCGAGAGGCAACTTCTGGAAGAGCCTTCTTGCGTTCTCAGGTCCGGGTGCACTTGTTGCAGTAGGCTACATGGATCCAGGTAACTGGATAACTTCCATCGGTGGCGGTGCTCAATACGGCTACCTGCTGATGTCTGTGATTCTGCTTTCCAGCCTTATCGCGATGCTGCTGCAATACATGTGCGCCAAGCTCGGCATCGTCACCGGCTTGGATCTTGCTCAGGCTACACGCCTCCACACCGGAAAGAAAACCGGTATCGCACTCTGGATCAGCACTGAGCTGGCAGTCATGGCAACCGATATCGCCGAGGTCATAGGAGGCTCGATTGCACTGAATCTCCTCTTCGGCATCCCACTGGCCGTTGGCGTCGTCCTCACAGTCTTCGATGTGCTGCTTCTGCTGCTGCTCATGCAGGTCGGATTCCGCCGCATTGAGGCAATCGTCGTCACGCTGATTCTGGTCATCATGGCCGTATTCGTCTATGAAGTCTGGCTCGCTCAACCAAACGTCGGCGACATGTTCGTCGGATTCATCCCGAACGCGCAGATCCTTGGCAATGGTCAGCTCACGATGGCCCTCGGCATCGTTGGCGCAACCGTGATGCCTCACAACCTCTATCTGCATTCATCCATCGTTCAGACGCGCAACTACGATCGCAAGGACGACAAGGATGTCAGCAACGCACTACGTTTCGCCACTTGGGATTCGAACATCCAACTCTCAGCAGCCTTCATCGTGAACTGCCTGCTGCTCGTACTTGGCGCAGCAATGTTCTTCGGTCACGGCAACGGGCTCGACACCTTCACCTCGCTGTACAACGCACTCGGTGACAACAAGCTTGCAGGCCCGGTTGCCAGCGGCGCGCTGAGCACCCTGTTCGCCGTCGCGCTGCTTGCTTCCGGCCAGAATTCGACGATCACCGGCACGCTCACCGGCCAGATCGTGATGGAAGGCTTCATTCGCATGCGCATCCCCATGTGGCTTCGCCGCGTGGTAACCCGAGTCATCTCCATCATCCCTGTGCTTGTCTGCACCTTTGCATTCGGCGGCACCGAATCCTCTCTCGATAACCTGCTGATTTATTCACAGGTCTTCCTGTGCATCGCCTTGCCTATATCGATGGTGCCCCTGGTCTGGTTCACATCATCGAAGAAGATCATGGGCGAGAAATACGCCAACCCAATATGGATGTCGACTTTGGCTTGGATTGTTGTTGCCGTTCTCTCTGGCCTCAACGTTTGGTTGGTCGTTCAAGATGTTACGCAACTGATCGCATTCCTGTGATCAGTCATTGCTGACCACATCGAAAAAGCGCAGAACAGTGTAAACTTCTCCCGAAGCTGTTCTGCGCTTTTTTCATATGTGCGACTTATCACCAAACAATCAGTACCGGCAACCAGTCATCGTAGATTAGATTCAATCATCGTAGATTAGATTATTATCAGCATCAGATCGTCAATCTACAGTCAATCTACAAGCTGCCGCCTGCGGCAAGATGCATCAGCGAACTGCCGAAATCAAGACCTGCAGCAGCTTCGGACTGCGTCGAATCAGCATCCTCATCAATCTTCGCTTTGAAGGTGCGCGTGTATTTTTCACCGACCGAGTCGAGAAGAGTCTGATGCACATGAGCCATAACGAGCGCCGACAATTCGGCAGCGACTCTATCCTGATGCGCTGCAAGATCGGCAGACCCCCAGTCCCCGGTGGCGGCCATCACACCAGTAGGAACGATGAGCGCACGCATGAATGCGAAGAGCGAGCGCATCGAGGTATCTGGAACCAGTGCATGACGTTCGCTGCCTCCTGTGGCAACGGCTGCCAACGGCAGTCCAAGCACGATGTCAGAGTCTGCAACATCCCAGAACGATTTGAACAGGCCAGAATATGTGGCCTTGTATACCGGGCTGGCAACGATAACCGCATCGCTGCTCTGCACCGTATTCAGGGCTTCCTGCAGGGCAGGTGATATCCGCAGCGTGACGGATGCCACGGCTATATCATCTGAGAGATTTTTCAGTTCAATCATGGTGATGTCACTGCGCGCACCACTCTTCTTGAGCAGTTCGCCAGTCTTGAGAGCTATACCTCGCGCCAGTTCGGTTGTGGTCGAAGGTTCGCCCACCCCGGCACTCACGACGGCAATGTGATGAAGCTGCCGGCCACCTGCAACTTCAGATGAATCTCTCTGCGATTGCGAGGAACTACCCAATGATGCTCCCGTAGAACTGTCACTCATGCATATACCCCCAATGATCCCCTTAAACCTATCAATACAAGTTCGGCATGTGAACCCTTTGATTCGGATCTGAATCAAGGTACGGACTCGTTCCAGTCACGTTATCGCCACGATTGTCGTGTGGTTTTGGCTGGCGAGTAGGCTTGTCCCCATACGTGGCATGAACCATATCATCGTGGGAAGGCACTGCGACAGCCTGAGGACTACGCTGTGCGGCGAATTCCTTCCGCAGCACGGGCAGAACCTCCTCTCCCAGAATATCGAGCTGTTGCAGAACCGTGTCGGACGGCAGACCACCATGATCGACAAGGAAGAGCTGACGGGCATAGTCGCCATAGTATTCACGCTGTTCAAGGACTCGATCAATCACCTGCTGCGGGGAACCCACCAGCAGCGGGGTCTCTTCAATCATGGTTTCGAGAGGCGGGCCACCTTTGTACACCGGTGAATTGTTGAAATACGGGCGATATTCGCGGATCGCATCCTGCGAGTTGCGGGCTACGTAGGTCTGGGCCGCAACGCCCACGATGGCCTGTTCCGCCGTGCCATGACCCCAATGCTCGAATCGTTGACGATAGAGGCTCACCAGTCTGCGGAAGTGATCCACCGGCCAGAAAATGCCGTTGGCGAAGAAGCCATTGCCATAGAATGCGGCTTGCTCGGCGATTTCCGGCGTGCGAATCGACCCATGCCAGACAAAGGGAGGAACGTCGTCAAGAGGCCGTGGAATCGACGTAAAGCCTTGCAACGGCATTCTGAACTGTCCTGACCAGTCGACCACATCGTTATGCCAGAGCTTGTGAAGCAGATTGTAGTTTTCAAGTGCGAGCGGCAAACCTTGACGTATGTCCTGCCCGAACCAGGGATAGACGGGAGCGGTATTGCCGCGTCCCAGCATCAGATCGATCCGTCCGTCTGCAAGATGCTGGAGCAGCGAATATTCTTCAGCCAGACGAACCGGGTCGTTCGTCGTGATAAGCGTGGTGGAAGTGGATAATGTGATGCGCTTGGTCTTTGCCGCCACCGCTGCGAGAAAAGTGGTTGGCGACGATGACCAGAATGGCGGATTGTGATGTTCTCCGATTGCAAACACGTCGAATCCAGCTTCTTCGACCTTCAATGCCTCGTTCAGCGAAGCTTGAATCCGCTCGGCCTCCGAAGGGACTGAATCGCGAACTGGATCGCGCGTCACATCGGATACCGACATGACACCGAACTGGATTGGCCCTGGCCGAGCCTGCGAAACCTTGAGCCTGTTAGCCTCGATAATTTCTTGAGCGTCCTGTGCCATGTCGTTTCCTTGTCTAGAAATAGCAGGATGTGCTTGAGCTCTTGCTTGAGTTCTTCTTAGTTCTCGTGCTCTAGTTCTTATGTTTTTCGACAAACGCCACGAAAGCGTTCGCGAAGTCAGTGAGGAATCCCTTGGCATCGTCTGCGACCGAACCATCCTGGTTCAGACCCGTCGTTGCGTTGAAATACACCTCCGGCTGACCCATGATTTCGGTATTGAGATAGACAAGAACGTTGCGCAGAGCGGCCTGAGCTTGCGTCGTGCCCAAGGCGCCGAGGGATGCGCCGACAATGGCTACCGGCTTGCCGTTGAATGAGTTCTGTCCCCACGGGCGAGAAGCCCAATCGATGCCGTTCTTCAACACGCCGGAGAAGCTGCGGTTATATTCAGGTGTCACGAAGAGGACACCATCGGAGCGTTCAATCAGATCCTTGAGTTCCTTTGCCTTTGCCGGGAAGTCTGCTTCCAGATCCTGGCTGAACAGTGGAAGATTCAGATCGGCGGTCTCGAACGTAGCGTCTCCCGGAGCGAGTGTTTCAATGGCTTTGGCTAGTTGTTTGTTGAAGGAATCCTCGCGAAGTGATCCCACTAGAACTGCGATGCGTGTCATGTTTCTCCCCTTATGGGTGTGTCAAGATGGAAACGGCTTTGTTGCCGTCACTGTGAGTAAAAATTAAATCAGGAAAATAATTCCTGCTTTATGCTTATAGATTATGGAGGGCATTGCTGGGAATACGCAGGGCGTGGATGTGGCCTCACCTCTTCGCACATTCCATATAGTGGCGGATTTGCAATGGTTATGGGACTCTTTTCAGAGCGGAGCAAGGCTGCTTTCCGGCCAATGGGATTTCAGGCATGACCTCGGATTGTGGCCAATACCACATCTAGGCATCGATGAGCCGCTCTGGATCGATCCCGCCGCACTGGTGGCCAACAATGCTTGGCGGCAGCAACGTGGGCTCGATCCCATCGCAATGCTTACTCCCCCAGATCAATGGCTTGGCGGCTTGAGTCCAGATCTTCTGGGCAGATCGGTTCGATATCTCAGCGTTGCGGAAATACTCGCAATGGATGACTTCGATGAGCGGCTTGGCGAAAGGCCGTGGTCGCAGCCGGTCGAAGGGCGCATTTCCGGTTTCAGGGCAGCGCGCCGGACTCTGGCGCAGCTGAAGCATGACCTTCGCGGCGAGTCATCGGATCGGACTTCGTTCGCAGAAGCTCACATGGGTTCCAAAGGCATGAGCTCCCAAAGCATGGTCTCTCAACGTGCGACCTCACCAGCTCCACCGGATGCGATGCTGATGGTTCAATCGCATCTGCCCAGCATCACGGAGGAATGGATGGTTGCCATAGCAGGAGGCAAGGCTTTCGCCGCCAGCCCGTATTGCATTCACTCTGAAAGCAGTGGCACAAGGGTTGAGGGCAGCGACACGGGGTTTGGAAACAAAGACTCGGGGTTTGGAAACAAAAGCGCAGCCGCCAGCAAGCCAGAATCGATCGTGACCATTGCTGACATGGCAACAGGCTTGGTTCCTCCAGCCATTCGCTTCGATAAGCGACATCGAGAAGCCGCGTTGGACATGGCAACCCGAGCGCTTCAAGAAACCCATGCTTCTACAAATTTCGCAGGCATGCTCAATATCGCCTTCCGGGAAGCATCGTCACCGGCAATTCTCGAATTGACGCCACTATGGTGTTCAGGACCGTATGGATTCTCTCCCGGAGAGCTCGCCACTATGCTCAGGGCTGTGGCATCCAGCAGAACGAGTCCGCGTGCGATTTCTGGGTTGAACCTGCGACCCCTTGTTCCCGGTTCACAAGACCAACAGCAGGGCCAACAACAAACTCCAGCGCTGAACGATATGACTGTCTTCACAGCGGGTCCGTGGATGGTTCAGCATTACGCTCAACGCTATATTCGATAATCGCTCAGCGTCACTCCCTTGGAATTTGCGAAAACGCAAACCCTTCTTTTCCAAGGATTGTGAAGTCCTCTTGTCGCTTTGTAAGGATTTTGTCAAAGGATTCAACATTTGTACTCGTCGTACAAACTCGGCCAAAATGGCTATTCTCATTAGAATGGTGGGCTAGGGGAATTAATCAACAACAATACGAGGCGGCATTCATGACCGAAGGTTATATCCAACATCAAAAGAAACAGGCCGAGAAAATCATTCAGGCAACCGAGGATCTGTACCTCGAGGGGGGTATCGATAGCTTCACGATGGGCGACATTGCAGATACCGCAGGCATCACGAGAGCTACCGTCTATAACTACTTCACCTGCAAGGAGGACATTCTTTGGGCGATCTTCTTCGGAAAGATGGCTGAACTCATTCCACGCGTCGACGAGAAGTTCAAGACGGCAACAACCACACTGGAACGTTTTCGCGCATATGCAGAGGCAAATTACGAGTTCTATCTGGAAGACAAGACCTTCGCTATCTTCTTTGACCTGTTCCTCACCATTTTCTCGACGGCAAGCGAAAAGCCAAAGAGTTTCTGGGACAATCCCTATAACGTTTCCCACTGGCAGCCAGGCAAGACGGTCGCCGCGTTCAATGAAAACTTCGATGACGGCAGCATCTGCAAGGGTCTCGATGCCAAGACCACGGTTCCTGCCTTCTATTATGCATTCCTTGGCACGATAAGCTTCGATTTCAAGAATCGTAAGGATCTCGAGAAAATCTACAAGCTCGACTTGAGAAAGATCCTGCAAATGCAAGTCGGCTGGATTCTTTCGGGAATCCAGGGCTAAAACACACTTGCGGTCGCAAATTTCGTGGCTATCAAAGCTGTAAGCGGGGTGAATGTCGAGTTTTGTTGCCTTTTCTGAGTATAAACCGGTAAAAAGCCCATGCCACCAACCGGAATTGCACCGAATTAAGCACCTGATACTGGGAAAAGGCAACAAAACTCGATACCACACCAAAAAGTGCTTGCGAACAGGCGACGGTCTGGACGCAGGTTCCTAATATCGGATGGGCTGACGATAGCGCTCTGCAAGCTGAGAGATGTCAGGAAGCCCATATTTTGCAACGAGTTTTCGCCAACGTTCGTAATTGGCATCGCCAAACTTGGCAGCTCTCTTGTTCTGCTTGCTTTCAGCGATGAATGATGGAGGCACGGACTTGCTATTGAACTTGTCGGCATACATGACTAATTCCTGTTCGTCGGTGCGCGGCACATAGTCAGCAGGCAGCAGAGGCAGCCCTTCATCAATCACATCCTGCCTGTATAGGCCAACGCCGGTGTGGTTGCGAGCAAACTGAGCGATTTCCTCTCCCCACCCCTCCTGCAGTAGCAGTCGATACCCAAGAATCCCGTGCAGAATGTATCGATCACGGTCGAATGCGAGTGGCTGTCCATCGCTGCCGTCATGCATGAACACCTGATAGGTGCCAATATCATGCAGCCATGCTCCCACGAGCGCCAGATCCAGATCGAAGTCGTCATTTTTCCAGAGTGACGGCGATTTTCTGGCCAATTCAAATGTGATATCCGACACAATGTGACAGTGGGTGTGCACTACCTGATACGCCGCCTGTGATGGCGCATAGCGATGATGCAGTTCATCGATTGCTTGCTGATTGGGTAATTCTCGGGTCATACCTGAATCGTACAAAGCCCCCTGACACACGCTCCACGAGGTCATCACGAAGGTCATTGAGAGCACTCGCTTTGAATGGCCTATACGTCATTCGTGAACTTCCAAGCATGTCTTCGAGTTCTGAACGTAGAATCGTCTCGTACGAATAGTGATTGAGGGGGCAATATGGGGAATTCGAGTAGTGGCCAAGCTTCCACACCCGAGAGTGAGACCAAGAAGCCTGTTGCGACGGCACATGAGGCACCAGTCGGCAAGGCAGCTGAATCGTCAGTTGCAGACACCGATGCACATGCAGAGGAAGACATGCAGTCCGAAGCACAGCCAGCAGCACAGTCGGCCACAGCATCGACCGAACAGTGGAGCAATCCCCTGAGAGATCCAAGCGACCTCAGACTTCCCAGGATTGCAGGGCCATGTTCTCTGGTTATCTTCGGCGTAACCGGCGATCTCTCCAAGAAGAAGCTGCTGCCGGCAATCTACGACCTCGCGAATCGAGGGTTATTGCCTGCAGGGTTCGGCCTCATCGGCTTTGGCCGTCGCGACTGGTCGGATGAGCAGTTTGGCAACTTCGTCAAGGAAAACATGCAGGCCCATTGCCGCACTCCATTCAAGGAAACGACATGGAGTCATCTCGTCAAGGGACTTAGATTCGTTCAGGGCAACTTCGACGACGAGCAGGCGTTCACCAACCTCTCCAAGACCGTGTCCGAACTTGACCGTGGCCGAGGCACGATGGGCAACCATGCATTCTATATGTCGGTTCCGCCGAAAGCCTTCCCCGAGGTTTCCCGTCAGCTCGCAAAGTCAGGGCTTTCACATTCCACCAAGGGTGCCTGGCGAAGGGTCATCATTGAAAAGCCCTTCGGTCACGATGCCAAGAGTGCCAAGGAACTCGACCGCGTCATCTCGAGCGTCTTCGACCCGGAATCCGTGTTCCGCATCGATCATTACCTCGGCAAGGAAACCGTGCAGAACATTCTGGCACTGCGCTTTGCCAACATGATGTTCGAACCGGTCTGGAATGCGAATTATGTGGATCACGTTCAGATCACCATGGCTGAAGATATCGGTATCGGCGGCAGAGCAGGATACTACGACGGCATTGGCGCTGCACGAGACGTGATCCAGAACCATCTGCTGCAGCTTATGGCCCTCACGGCAATGGAAGAGCCGGTGTCGTTCTCGGCAGCGGATTTGACTGCTGAGAAGACCAAGGTTCTCTCCGCAGTGCGAGTTCCCAAGGATCTTGCAAAGTACACCGCTCGCGGGCAGTATGCCGATGGTTGGCAAGGCTCGGAGAAGGTCGTCGGATATCTCAACGAGAAGGGCATCGATAAGGCTTCCAATACGGAAACCTATGCCGCTCTTCGTCTCGATGTTGACACTCGCCGCTGGGCAGGAGTGCCATTCTATCTACGGACCGGCAAGCGTCTGGGTAAGCGAGTCACCGAGATTGCGCTCGAATTCAAGCGCGCTCCGCATCTTCCTTTCGAAACGACGGCAACGCGCGAACTGGGCGCAAATGCCGTCGTCATCCGCATCCAGCCCGATGAAGGGGTGACGCTGCGTTTCGGCGCGAAGGTTCCTGGCACGGCAATGGAAGTGCGTGACGTAAGCATGGACTTCAGCTATGGCCGTTCATTCACGGAAGCGTCTCCCGAGGCGTACGAACGTCTGATTCTTGACGTGCTGCTTGGCGATCCGCCACTCTTCCCGACCACCGAGGAAGTCAATCTTTCCTGGAACATTCTCGATCCGATCGAAGAATATTGGAGCACGCTCGGCCAGCCTCAGCCATATGCGTCAGGAACCTGGGGACCTGCCCAGTCTGATGAGATGCTCGAACGAGACGGAAACCACTGGAGGTTGCCATGATTGTCACACTGTCACAGACCACAACGTCTGCAATCTCGTCAAAGATCGAGAATCTGCACAAGGAACGTGGCGAGGTAGCGCTTGGGCGCGTGCTCACCATGCTTATCTACACCACGTCAGACAACCTGGAATCAACGCTCGAAACAGCGAACGCTGCGAGCCGAGAGCACCCTTGCCGCGTGATCGCGATTGTCGACGCAGAGCACAACAAGCATGAGGATCCACGCCTCGATGCGCAGGTTCGCTTCGGATCGGATGCCGGCTCCGGTGAAATCATCGTGCTCAAGCCCTTTGGAAATCTCACCCGTCATCTGGATACGCTCGTGATTCCGTTGCTTGTGCCCGATGCGCCAATCGTCGCATGGTGGCCAACTCGCGTTCCAGAAGATCCGTCGAAGGACTCTCTTGGAGCGATGGCCCGCAACCGCATCACCGATGCGCTGCGCGCCCCGAATCCAGAGGCTGCATTCACCGCACTTCGCGCACACTGGTCGTCTCAGGATGTGGACATGTCGTGGACACGTCTGACCCGATGGAGGGCTTTGGCCGCCGCATTGCTTGACGAGCCGCCACACCTCAAGGTTGTTTCCGCTCGCGTAACTGGCCAGTCACACTATCTCCCGGTTGATCTGCTTGCGGCATGGCTCGCAGTCCGGCTCGACGTCCCGGTTACTCTCGATCAGAAACCCACCGAGCATGCCATCACTGGCATCTACCTCACTCGTGAAGACTCAAGCGTGGTAAGCATCGAACGTCATAACGACGAGGAACAGGCCATGATCACCCAGGCTGGCGCACAGGCTCAGGCCATCGCCATGCCTATGCGCACGCTTGAGGAATGTCTAAGCGAGGAGCTGCGCAGGCTCGATCCTGACGAAGTCTATGCCGAGGTCATCAACCGTGGATGGAGCATGATTGACCATGACTGACAACGCAAGCGTCTCCATGCGCAAGGTCGTTCAGTATGCAACTCCCGAGCTGATGCATAGAGCCACCGCTGCTCGCTTCCTGCTGGAAGTGAGCGACCGGCTGGCCGAGGGTCCACGCGTCGATGTCGCGCTGACTGGCGGCACCGATGGGACCGCCGTGCTCAAAGCCATTGCGGAAAGCCCATTGCATGATGCTGTGGACTGGTCACGGGTACATCTGTGGTGGGGCGACGAACGCTTCGTTGCCGCTGATTCATCAGAGCGCAATGCGCAGCAGGCTCGACAGGCCTGGTTTGGCAAGATCGTTGACGATGGTCTGATGTCAGCCTCTCATGTGCATGAAATGCCTGCCGATACACGTACGGCAGAGGAAATCGCGGCTGCATCGGACGAGGAAGATGTCGCACTGCTCAACCGCGCTGCCGCTGAGTATGACAAGGAACTGGTCTACGAGCTGGGCGCGCGTCCGAAGCTAGACATTGCTATGTTCGGTGTCGGACCAGATGGTCATTTTGCTTCGCTGTTTCCCGATTTCCCAGAGATCCGCATTGATGATCCGCTTAAGCGAGTCGTCGGCATCAGCCACTCTCCCAAGCTGCCACCACTTCGTCTGACATTGACCTCACCATTCATTCGCAGAAGCGACAGAGTGTGGATGCTTGCAGGCGCAGAGGGCAAGGCCGAAGCCGTTGCAGGCGCACTTTCGGGCGTGAACAATCCGCATGTGCCCAGTTCCTTCGCAGCAGGAGAGCAGGAGACTCTCTGGCTCATCACCAAAGCCTCCGCGAAGCTCCTCTGACCCCAATTTCGAGGTGCACAGCGATGCCATTGCGAGTTTTGCGGCAATTTCCATGTATCAACCCAAAAAACCATTGAAAAGTGCTCAGGATTTCACCATTTTGGGGGTTTGATACTTTGAAATTGCCGCAAAACTCGCAATCGGGGAAACATATGCCTCATTTTTCAGACAAAAAGCCCTTATGCTGACCTTCTCCACCGGTAGGAGGTCAGCATAAGGGCTTTATTGCGTAAATCTAGAGACTTTCAATCACAAGCTTATGAACTATTGAGCCCGCGCAGAAAGACCGAAGCTTCACGGCTGCTTGATTTCCTTCTGAGTTCCTGCCCAGAGGGTGTGGAATGCGCCTGGCTCGTCAACGCGGCCATAGGTGTGAGCGCCAAAGAGATCGCGCTGACCTTGAATCAAGGCTGCTGGAAGTCTCTTCGAACGCAGACCGTCATAATAGGCCAAGGAGCTGGAGAACACTGGCACCGGAACGCCTGCCTGCGCTGCAGCCGAGACCACGCGACGCCAGGAGTCCTGGGCATTCTCGACAGCTTGCTTGAAGAATGAGTCGAAGAGCAGAGAGCCGAAGCTTTCTCCCTTGCCATACGCGTCAGAAATGCGGTTGAGGAACTTGGCGCGGATGATGCAGCCGCCACGCCAAATGCGTGCGACAGCGCCCAAATCAATCGTCCAATCGTATTCCTTGGCACCTGCCTCGATCTCGGTAAAGCCCTGTGCATAGGCCACGATCTTCGAAGCGTACAGCGCCTGACGAATATCCTCGATGAAGGCCTTTTTGGCATCTGCATCGTTGGCGATCTTGGCAAGGGACTCGGTTGGATCAGGCCCTTGCAATACCTTCTCCTGCGCCTCCTTGCGAAGCTCAGCCTCGGAAGAGAGTCCACGGGCGAATACGGCCTCACCGATGCCGGTAACTGGGGTTGCAAGCGAGAGAGCCGTCTGTACCGTCCAGGTGCCCGTGCCTTTCATGCCGGCCTGATCGGTGACGATATCGATGAATGGCTTGCCGGTCTTTTCATCGACATGGCTCAGGACTTGAGATGTGATTTCTATGAGATAGGAGTTCAAGTCGCCCTTATTCCACTCAGCAAACACGTCAGAAATCTCTTGCGGAGCCATTCCCAGGCCTCGGCGCATCAGATCGTAGCTTTCGGCAATAACCTGCATGTCAGCGTATTCAATGCCGTTATGCACCATCTTGACGAAGTGACCAGCGCCATCAGTGCCAATATGAGTCACGCATGGCTCACCTTCGGCAACGGCAGCGATTGACTTGAGAATCGGTCCAAGGGTCTTCCAGGATTCATCGGTTCCACCGGGCATCATGGAAGGTCCGAGCAAGGCACCTTCTTCGCCGCCGGACACGCCACAGCCCACAAAGTGCAAGCCTCGAGCGCGAATCTCCTTTTCACGACGAATTGTGTCCTTGAAGTAGGCGTTGCCAGCATCAACGATGATGTCGCCCTTCTCCATCACGTCGGCCAGCTCGTTGATGACGGCATCAGTCGGGGCTCCGGCCTGGACCATGATGATTGCCGTGCGGGGCTTTGCCAGTGATTGAACGAATTCCTCAACGGTTTTGGAAGGAATGAACTTGCCTTCGGAACCGTGCTCGTTCATCAGAGTTTCCGTACGTGAATAGTGGCGGTTGAAGACTGCAACGGTGTTGCCGTGGTGCGCAAGATTCCTCGCAAGGCTTGCCCCCATAGCAGCGAGCCCAACAACGCCGATATTTGCCTGTTCCTCTGTCATCGCATCCCCTTTCTGTGTCGGCAGGCCAAGCAGCATGACACCATCTGAAGCCACCGCTGCAATCTACCGAATCACCAAGCGTTCGACAAGGCTTTCCCTTGAAGTAATACCGAATCGATTCTATTGCCTCAACTTGACTGGATACCCCATGTTTGCTGAAAACTTCACAGCGAGCGGATTGAATACTCGCCTGTCCTGTTCGAGATGGAGATGAGCTCATTGTTTTGCAATTCGATCCATCCGTCTTCTGGCCGCTGGGTAAAGCCCGACGATGAAACGACCACTCCAACCTGCTTGTCCTGCGTGTCCTTGATTTCGCGATAGCGAATGGCACGGTAATCAAGCGCGTGCCTCTCGACGCCGTATTCCTTATATATTTCGGAAATTCTGGGAGGTGTTTCCGTTCTTCCTGAAGCGCGCACGCACACCATTTGATCTCGGCTCTGCACCATGCAGTTGTATGAGGATTTTGGATACACCTTGCGCAGCTTGCCAATGGCCTGGCTTACTGCCTGCTCAAGTGAATACCCTTCGCTGAGTTCTTGCAGCACAATGGAAAAATACATGGCGGTATCGCTTTTGCCACCGGTACTGAGGAACAGCTCCTTATCGATGGGGAAATCAGGATTCTGGACGATGTTGTGACCTTCGTCATCGCTGATATCGCCGTTGTGGATGAATGCAATGCCTGAGCTGTAGAAAGGCTGCTGATTTTCCATGATCAGCGGGATATGCGATGAAGCGAGACGAAGATGGAAGATGGCACCGCGAGCGGGCTGCTTGGCGAAGGCCTCGAATGCAGGATCGAGCGCCGCCTCGACCGTTGATCGGTAGTAGCGATTTTCCGTCTCGGGACTTGGCGCGCCGCCATCCTTGCTGAATGGTTCCTCTTGCGTTGCTGCCAGGAGTGCAGTCCCCCATCCATCGTTGTGGATTTTTGAAATCTCCCGAAATTCCACAACTGCCTCATGGCCGAGCACTTCCTCCAGACTGAGATTGCGGCCGTCTGTTGCATACCCTAATAATCTGCACATAATACGCATTGCACCTAAATGTAAAAGCCGAGAGCCTTTCGCAATGGGACATGCCCACTGCGTCAGACACTCGGCATAAATGGTCACCGATGCTTATACATTATGCCAGTTGTTTGCGTGAGCCGTGTAAAGGGTCTCACAGCAGAACATGGCGGTCGGCATTGATGACAGCTTCGAATCGTGTGTTGCGACTATTCGACTATTCCTTGGGTGTCCGCCAAATCGTACTTGAATGGTGTCGCGAACGACGCAAGGCAATGCGCTTCAAGCGAGGAACCGGACGAGTCGAGACAAAAAGCGGCTGGAATTCAATCAGCGGATTGTACGGAGCCAGACCGAACCATTTCACAGGTGAACCTGCAACATGTCTGATGGCGTATTTGACTTGCAGCGATATCGCACCGCTCGTCGTGATCTTTGACTCTGGCATCAGCGCCTTATGCACCAGCACGTATTTGATGGTTCCAATCTGCGGATCCTCGTCAACCTTGGGATAGAGCGAAGTCTGCTTGGGCAGTTCCCCACTGTCGATCAGCTCGTGCATGATCTGGTGCAGATAGGTGGCAACGTTCGGATCCACCTTGAAGCCAAGGCGGATTTTGACGCGATACATATAGCTCGTATCGAAGTTTTCGACCGAGTATTCACGCGTAAAGGGATCGTCGGTGGTTTGCACGGACACTGACCACCATGCGCGGGCTCGCTTCGGATGGTCTGCAAAGATCGAGAAGAATATGTCGGTATCCAGACGCCCCATTTCGGTATCGGATGTCAGGTAGACCAGATTGTCTGCAAAATAAGGAATTCTGAAGTCCTTGTGCAGCATGTCCAGAGCGGGGATGAATTCCTTCGGATTCATGTGTCTACGTTGCGAACGCTCGACGCGCGTGCCCTCGTCCCAGGTGTACATGACGAAGAGAATGGCAATCGTGAGCAGCATGGTGAACCAGCCACCGTGCAGGAACTTGGACATCGAAGCGAGGAAGAACAGCGTCTGGATGGCAAGGAACACGGTCGTGAAGATAATTGCCAGCACATGCCTGTGCTTGAACCATATATAGACGGCGAGCAGCACCGTGGTCGTTATCATCGTGATGGTCAGCGCCAGACCATAGGCTGCGGCAATATGTTCGGAGTCTCTGAACAGTGCAAGCACTATCAGGGTGGCACTGCATAGCACCAGGTTGACGACGGGGATGTATAGCTGTCCACGAGTTCTGGCCGGGTAGCGAACCTGCAGATGTGGCATCCAATTCAAGCCTGTCGCTTCTGAAACCATCGTGAATGCGCCGGTTATCAATGCCTGTGATGCGATGACGCCTGCAGCGACGGACAACACGACGGCGGCATAGCGCACGCTCGGGTTGAGCATCTGGAAGAACGGGTTCAGATTCGCGACACCGTGCAGTTCCTTGTTGTTCTGGTTGCGCAGCATCCAGGCACCCTGACCGAAGTAGTTCAAGACCAGAGCGACCTTAATGAATGGCCATGTGGCATAGATGTTGCCACGACCAACATGACCCATGTCTGAATACAGTGCTTCGGCACCGGTCGTCGAGAGGAATACGGTGCCCATGATGGCAAGTCCTGCGACATTGTTATGGCTGAAGAGGAATTGAACGCCATACCAAGGATTGAGCGCCGCGAACACCGACCAGTCATTGTTGAGATTGACGATGCCAGCGATGGCAAGGAATCCGAACCAGATCATGACGGTTATGCCGAAAACCTTGCCGATGCGTTCAGTTCCACGCGATTGCACCGAGAACAGCACCAGAATCACGACCACCGTGATCATCAAGGTAAGGTTCTCGTTGTCGCTGAATACTGATTTGAGCATTGGCAGCGTTTTCAGACCCTCGACTGCGGAGGATATCGAAACTGCCGGAGTGAGAACGGAGTCGGCAAGGAATGCCGCTCCACCAAGCATTGCTGGAATGACCAGCCAGCGAGCGCGACGTCTCACCAGGCTGTAGAGCGCGAAAATGCCACCCTCGCCCTTGTTGTCGATGCGCATGGCGATCAACACGTATTTCACTGTGGTAATCAGGGTTATCGACCAGAATACGAGCGACAGCATGCCGAGCACGGCTGGCCTGTTCGTATTCTCGAGTCCGCCTTGACCGGTGAGGAATGTCTGGGACATATAGAGCGGCGAAGTACCGATGTCGCCGTAGACAACGCCCAGTGCGACGAGAGCCATGCCGAAGGTGATCTTGTCCGGTGACTGTCTCGCTCTGCGAAGCAGACGTCCAAACGGTCCGCGAGGCTTTTTCGCGAGCAGTGTCGCTTCACGCATTGCCTCCTTGCGGGCGCGTTTCATTGCCGCTTTCTCCTCGCGGGTTCTGCCTTGCTTGGAAACCTTGGGAGCCTTCGTGATGCTCTCTGAGGGCAGAATGGATTCAGGAACCACCTCATGCGAAACTTTCTCTTCCGCAGCCGGTTTCATGGTGGCCTGCGCTTCCAAGTCTTGTCTCTTGATGATTTGAGTAACCGCCGTGTCCTCGGCAAAATCGGCTTTCTCCGAATGAGCTGAATCAGGCTGTGCCGATTCGGATGTCACCTTGTGTGAATCACGAGTCTTCGAGCTTTGTGCGTTGGTACCAAGTGAGTTCGAACTATGGTCCTCCGAAGTGTTGTCATCCATGCCGTCAGCCTTGTCATGAGAATTGTTGCCCCCACCATTCAAGCCGATGTTTTCAGCAGATGAATCATGCTGCGTTCCAGCCATACACCCTCCAATGGCAGTCGATTGATAAGGCTGCCTCACGAGTTAATTACGCGTCCGATACACGTTAGCACCTTTCATGCACATACTGGACTTCAGGAGGCTTCGTAATACTTCAGGAGACTTCAGATGCCGTATACCTTTCGCGTGGTGGCTCGCGTGGCTCGAGCGACTGCCGCAATGGGCATATCCATGACGTCAGCCATGGCTGCCAGGGTATAGGGAATCATATATGGGGCGTTGGTTCGTCCTCGATAGGGCATCGGAGAAAGATACGGTGCGTCAGTTTCGACCATGGCATGATCCAGGCCTACGATTCTCAGCGATTCCCGGATGTCGTCGTTTCCCTTGTATGACACGGTTCCCGAGAAGCTCAAATACCAGCCGTGCTCCTTTGCGATCTCGGCCATATGCGCATCGCCCGAATATGAATGGAACACCGTTCTTTCAGGCGCACCATCGTTGAGTAGGGTTTCTATCACTTCCCTATGGGCGTCACGGTCGTGGATTTGCATGGGCAGATTCAATTCCTTGGCAAGTGCGATATGTGCGCGGAAGGCTTCGCGCTGAATTGCGGCAGCATCCTGGCCTGTTCTGAACAGATCCATGCCCGTCTCCCCTATGGCGACGACCTGCTCGGGATATGCCGCTGCAAGCTCAGCCACCTTGGCGCATGCATCCTCGAAGCTCGTATCATGCCAGGGTTTATATTGCACCGGCAATCCATCGGGTCCAGGGACTCCGCGATGACCGTGAAGCACTGCCTCGTTGGGGTGGATTGCAACCGCAGCATGAACCGATTGGGGGTATTGCAGAGCCATGTCGATGGCAGTCTGCAGATGCGGAAGTTCACAACCGACATCGATGATGCCTTCCACTCCTGATGCCTTGGCCTTGTCCAGCAGCTGATCGACGGAGAACACGGGGACATCGGCCTGTCCGCGCTCCTGCGCCTGACGATTCATCTCGCGGGCAAAGGGCACTACGGATGCGACATGCGTGTGGTCGTCGATGACGCATGCGTCTGCTGGCAATGGCTCTGGTGCCGGTGCCCAGCTGCGATTGCGATGGTGTTTACTCATATCTTCCATTGTGTCTGGAGCATCGACTGTATCTGTATGCACAAGGGATTGTATGAGTCCAGAAAGAAGAAACCCGACGGGGGAAAACCGTCGGGATTAGAGAAGAGAGAAGAAGGGATTCAATTATGGGATTCGGCTGGGAATCTCGCCAGCGTTACCATCTGCTGACATCTTTTATATAACCAGCGAATCCTTGAAGAGATGATGCGTTTGCCTCAAAGTTCTCTGAAAATAGTGTGTCCGCTTTGTGACGGACTGCTTTTCACCTCATAATGACGCATGTATGCGCTTACAAACGGCGTATTGCGGATGAAGTCTGAAGGGAATGCGAGTTTTGCGGCAATTCTTCAGTATCAAGGCGTGAAAACGCCATTTCTCCGTCAATATTTCAGCGATTCTGACGGTTGATACTCTGAAATTGCCGCAAAACTCAACATCTCGGCAACGAACAGGGTATTCAGCTCCCGCATGGACTGCCTTTTGTCTCATTGTGCGCGCACGAGCTACTTTTCCTGCTGTTCCTGCTGTTCCTGCGCCAATTCTGCCTTGGCTTTCGACAGTCGCTCGGCTTCCTTCTGACGACGAGCGTCCAAAGCGGTTTGGAAGCGGTCAAGTTCCTCTTGAACTGCCTCTTTTGGAATCTTCTGGAAGATTGGCGACGGCTTGGCGATAGGCGTGCCGTCAACAAGGGGTTCGCGCTTCCAAGGATGCACGTTCACACCAAGCTTGTATGTGCCGGTGATGATCTGGTACTCGAAATCTGGCTTGTCAAGATCGTGCACCTGTTCCACATGTGGCAGTGGTGAGAACGTTCCCTTGCCACCCATGGTCTCGTAGACTTGCTGCGCAGAGTGAGGAAGGAATGGCGCAAGCATCACGTTGGCATCGCAGACAACCTGAGCTGCGGTATGCAGAATCACCGCGACACGATCTTCATCATCCTTGATTTTCCAAGGTTCTTCAGCAGAAATGTATTTGTTGACTTCTCCAACGAGTCGCATGGTTTCACCCAATGCGGCTTTCTGCCGATGATGTTCGATCAAATCGCCGACCGTTTCGAAAGCCTTGATGCTTTCACCAAGCAAGGCCTTGTCTTCAACCGTCAGGCTTGATTCGTCAATATGCGGTATCGCACCAAAATGCTTGAACAGCAAGTTGGCCACGCGATTGACCAGATTCCCCCAGCTTGAGGCCAGTTCTTCGTTGTTATGGCGAACGAACTCAGCCCAGGTGAAATCTGCATCCGAGGTTTCGGGTCCAGCGATGGAAATGTAGTAGCGGACAGCGTCAACCTGATAGCGCGCAAGGATATCCTTCACATAGATGACGATGCCCCTCGATGAACTGAACTTCTTTCCTTCCATGGAAAGGAATTCGCTCGCCACCACCTCTTGCGGCAGATTCAGCTTGCCAAAGTCGCCAGCTTCGCCACCCTTCGATCCCTCACCGTTATAGGCCAACAGCTCCGAAGGCCAGATCTGGGAGTGGAAGGTGATGTTGTCCTTGCCCATGAAGTAATAGCCAAGGGCCTCAGGATCGTTCCACCATGCACGCCAGGCATCAGGTTCTCCCTGACGTCGTGCCCATTCGATGGACGCCGAAAGGTAGCCGATCACCGCATCGAACCACACATACAGGCGCTTGTTCGGATTGTCGATCCATCCATCAACGGGGATGGGAATGCCCCAGTCAATATCTCGTGTGATGGCACGCGGCTTGACCTCGTTGAACAGACCGATCGAGAAGTTGATGACGTTGGTTCTCCAGCCCTTGCGGGTTTTCAACCAGCTGAGATTAGCTTCAGCCAGCGCAGGAAGGTCAAGGAAGAAGTGCTCCGTTTCCTTGAAGATCGGTGTCTCTCCGTTGATCTTTGAAACCGGGTTTATCAGCTCATCTGGATCAAGTTCGTTGCCACAGTTATCGCACTGGTCGCCACGGGCACCGGAAGCGCCACAAATCGGGCATGTTCCCTCGATGTATCGATCTGGAAGCGTGCGACCCGTTGAAGGGGAGATGGCAACCTTCTGCGTACCTTTATATATGTATCCGTTTTTCAGACATTGTTTAAACATTTCCTGCACGACATGTTCGTGATTGCCAGTCGTGGTCCTGGTAAACAGGTCGTAGCTCAAACCCAAGTCGCACAGGTCTTTTGAGATAACACGGCTATAGCGATCTGCGAGCTCCTGGGCGCTGACACCTTCGGCTTCAGCCTGCACCAGAATTGGAGTTCCATGCTCATCGGTGCCGGAAACCATCAACACGTCGTTGCCCTTCATGCGCTCGTAGCGCGCATACACGTCGGATGGCACTCCAAAACCTGCAACGTGACCAATATGACGCGGACCATTAGCATACGGCCAAGCGACCGAAACAAGGATATGACTCATAATCCATGATTATTGGTGTCGGCGCGGACAGAAAGCCGACATTTTTTCACCGGCTTATCCACATTCGTCACCAGATGACGCAAATATCCACAACTACACCTATCCCAGCCTCTTAATCAAACGCACCAATCATTTCACGTAGTTTCTTGGCATGAAAGTCATACAACAGCAATCACAACGGCAACATTCACCACGACAGACCGCACAGTCTCGGCAGACAGACCCGTTCATCAACATCGCGAGACTCCCTGGACCACTCAGCATGCGATATCTTGAGTCGCTCGATCTCGTCGTGACCCTCGATTCAAGCAATTGCTTCTCGACTGCTGACACGCACACCCTCTTCGGTCGAGCCGCCGTCGCTGCACGCCTGGTTCCGATAGGAGCGGCGGCATGCACCTATCTCGCACGATGGATTTGGGCAGGCGGTGCATTCCCTGGCACCATCGACATCATTTCACAATCGCATTATCGTGCTGCAGTTCATGGTCATCTCATCCGCGTCCACAACAGGCACATCGAAGCTGACCAGATGATTCAGATAGGCTCACTGTTTCTCACCTCGCCAGCACGCACAGCTTGCGATCTGGCATGCAATGAGGATGGCAAGGAATCATTCAACGAATCCGTTGCGCGCATCACCAGCATGCTCGAACTCTATGACGTCAGACCAGAGGAATGCATGGATCTGCTGTTGCAGAACCAGCGCTGGCCCGGACATGCCAAAGGCTTGGAAATAATGAGAATGATCGTGCTCGCAACAAGCGAGCTCGCAACCTCAGATGGCACATCCCAGCAACGCACGCACGGCAATCACAAGATGAAGGGACACCAGCCGTCCCTGTTCGATTCCGAATGACATGAAAGGAAACATGGGCAAACATCGAGGCAGACACGCCGCTCGTCTCACCACGACTCATCTTCAAGCAAGCAATACACGGTTATTGGCAGTTCGGGAAGATGCGGACAATATGACTGCTCCGGGCTCAGCATCGAGTTTGCAGCCTCCCAAACCGCCACTGCCGCGCACTCCATTGACCGCGTGCGACCCCGATACGCCACTCAGTGCACTGTGGGCGATTGCCCGCGAGCAACCAGAGCTGCGACGCTATATCATTGCGAATCCCTCTGCCACGCCCGACCTGCTCGAATACATAGCCCAATCTGGAGGGCCAGGGGTGACGCATTGCATGAGGATTCTCTTGGATTCACTGGAATCCAAGGCTCACGACTTGAGTTCTAGAACTGCCGCGTAGATTTGCTTACGATTTGGCAGGGAACCATCTGGCAGAGGATGCTCCTGCGCAATGACTGCGATGGCATCCTTGATCCGTATGCCATCCTCAAGCGCACGGTCGATGGCTAACACAGCCAAATCCTCGACGGACAGACTCGATGGGGCGGCTGCAATCGCCTCATCTTCACTGGCTCCCTCGATGACAAGCACCATTTCGCCTCTTGGCGGATCATCGATGATTGATTGACGTATCTCCTGCACGGTTCCCCGTCGAATCTGTTCGTAATGCTTCGTCAGTTCCCGGCATAAGGCCATGCGTCGCTGAGGGCCGAATGCATCCATGACATCGTCAATCGAATCGGCAATGCGGTGCAAGGTCTCGTAAAACACCATCGTCCGCTGTTCAGACTGCAGCATTCGCAAGTGCTGCACGCGCTCAGCGTGGCGCCTCGGCAGAAAGCCTTCATAGCAGAATCGATCAGTGGGAAGCCCCGAAATTGCCAAGGCATCAAGCACGGCACTCGGGCCGGGCGCACACGTTACCGCAAGCCCACGCTCGATGGCACGCCTGACCACGGCAAGGCCAGGATCGTTGATCGTTGGCATCCCTGCGTCGGAAACCACGAGGACGCAGGCACCGGATTCGACCTGATCGAGAATGTCATCGGCCTTGTCGCGCTCATTGTGGTCATGGTAGGAGATAACGGATCCACCGACGTGCAGATGCAGACGGTTGGCTAGGTCGTAGAGTCTGCGGGTGTCCTCGGCTGCGACGATGTCTGCGTGTTCGATAAGCGATTTCAACCGTTGTGAAGCGTCGAACATGTTGCCAATGGGAGTCGCGGCCAGCACCAAGGTTCCACGGGGAACGGTTGCCGCAATCTCCTCGACCTCCTCGTCTTGCGAAGGGTCCGCCGTCGATGGGCTGGTATCTGGGCCTGACTGCAGTTCCTCCTGGATGCCCCTGCCTTTCGGTCTTAGCTCAGCATGTTCTTGCTCGTGAAGGGCAGAGTCTTGAAGGGCAGGTTCGTGAAGGGCTGGGTCTTGTGACAATTGGACATTGGGCGTTTGCATGGTTCCAGTATCCTCTACTCTTAGGATTGATGCGTTTACGAAATAAAATCTCTTGGGGACATGCTTCTGGCGAGCAGCGGCGCCACTCCTTCCTACCCGCAGCAGGAACGCGTGCCTATGCAGCCTATGGATGGCTATTCAGCCTACTGATGGCTGTTTTTGGCGGAATTCTGCGCTTCGCACGCCTTGGATCACCTCATGCCATCGTCTTTGACGAAACGTATTACGTCAAGGATGCCTGGACGATGCTCCAGACCGGCGAACCCAGAGACTGGCCCAAAACCATAGGAATCAACAACACGCCCATAGATACCCTGTTCGCTCAGGGTGATACGCATGGGTGGCTGCAATCAGCCGAATACGTGGTGCATCCACCCATCGGCAAATGGATGATTGCCATAGGACTGAAACTGTTCGGAGGCGCGGACAGCTCATTTGCATGGAGATTCGCCACGGCCTTCGTCGGAACGCTTGCAATTCTCGTACTGTGCAGAGTCGCACTGCGCATGTTCCACAATCTTCCCATTGCCCTGCTTGCAGGATTCCTGCTGTCGATTGATGGTCTGGGCATTGTAATGAGCCGCACCGCACTCCTTGACAACTTCATCATGATCTTCGTGCTGATGGCCTTCGCCTGTCTGCTGATCCATAAAGACAAGGCATACGAAAAACTCGCAGCAGCCTACGAGCAGGATAGCCAACGCCGAAGCGCCAGATTCATGCCCGTCGTTGTTCGCTATGGCAAGCGTCGAGGAACCACACGGCTTGTGCTTGATGCACCAGGTCCCTGGATTGCATGGTCGTGGTGGAGGACACTCGCAGCGATTCTGCTCGGTCTTGCAACAGGCACCAAATGGTCAGGCATCTATTTCTTCGCCGTGTTTGCACTCATCTCTGTGCTCTGGGACGCTTGGAATCGGAGAGAAGTCGGATATCGCAACTGGTTCTCGCACGCAGTATGGAAAGATGCACTGCCAACTGCAGGCTTCATGCTGCCACTGTGGATCGGCACGTACCTTGCATCGTGGACGGGCTGGTTCATACATTCCGACTCATATCTGCATCACTGGGCAGCAGATAATCCTGGCCAAGGCCTGACATGGCTCCCTCAAGGCTTGCGATCATTCGTCGAATATCACCGTGAGATGTGGGACTTCCACACCACGCTCGACACTCCTCACAGCTACATGGCAAACCCCTTGACCTGGCCTTTGCAGATACGTCCCACAAGCTTCTATTGGGAGAAAATCAACGGAAGTCCGGGCCTGTGCTCGCTCTCACCCTCGTCTCAATGCGTCGTTGCCGTCACCTCGCTGGGAAATCCGCTCCTCTGGTGGCTGGGATCATTGAGTGTGCTCGTCGGCATCTTCATCGCATGCTTCATCAAGAAAGGCGACTGGAGAATACTTGCCATCCTTGCCGGATTCATCGGAGGATGGCTGCCATGGGCGCAATACATGCACAGGACCACATTTACCTTCTACTCCATTGTTATTTTGCCGTGGATTGTGCTTGCAATCTGCTATGTGTGTAATTGGCTCAGACAGAACGTTGCCGCAGTGAACTATAGAGTCACCGTCAGCGCAGTGCTGATAGTGCTCGCCATCGTCTCAGCATTCTTCTACCCAATCTGGACTGCGATGCCAGTGCCATACGAGTTCTGGTTGGCTCATATGTGGCTACCTAGTTGGATATAAAATAATGGACCACATATGAGCCGTCGCAGCCGATAACGGCCGCTCCCCGAGGCTAAGCAAAGCGCACCGCGCTTCGCTCCACACGCCTCAGCATATGTGGCTACCTAGTTGGATATAAAATAATGGACCACATAGGAGCCGTCGCAGCCGACACCGGCCGCTCCCCGAGGCTAAGCAAAGCGCACCGCGAGCTTCGCGATCTGCTGGTACTGTGTAACACGACTTCGATATTTCTGCGAGAGGCCTGCCGAGCACCTGCTGGCAGCTTTTCTGCTGAATATTGAATATTGAATGAGTCGGCAAACTACTGTGCGCAGGGCGCAACAAGCAAGGGGATTTGGCAAATGGGTGTTGTCCGCTGGTTAATCGAATTGTTGAAGGACCCTCGAAGTGCCATCGCCTCATGGATTGCCATTGGTCTGGCGCCAACGTACGCATTCATCTTCCTTATCGTTTTCATAGAGACTGGCATCGTCTTCATGCCATTCCTACCTGGTGATTCGCTGCTGTTCGCAGCAGGAGTGTTCACCCACGATCCAACAAGCGGCATGACGCTTGCAATACTGCTTCCGGTGGTGTGGATCGCACCAATCCTTGGCGACCAAAGCAACTTCTTCATCGGCCATTTCTTTGGACGTAAAATCATCGAATCCGGCAAGGTCAGGGCACTCACCCCGGAAAGAATCGCAAAGACTGAGGCGATGATTCAAAAATGGGGGCCACTGGCCGTTTTCCTCGGCCGTTTCTTCCCTATCATTCGCACATTCATGCCTTTCATTTCAGGAATTTCAGGAATGACATGGGCTCGTTTCACGCCATACAGCGTTCTGGGTGGACTCGTGTGGTCCAGCCTCTTTACTTTCCTCGGATACTTTTTCGGCGGCATTCCCGCCGTTCAGAAGCATTTTGAGCTTGTAATCGTTCTGATTCTTGTCGTTTCCATCCTTCCGACGATCATCGGACTGCTCAAAGCCAAGTTTGGGAAGAAAAAGAAATCTGCGAATCACGCGGAATAGTTTCTGAAACCTTGCGATTCGAATGATGGCTTAGGGAGCACCTTTTCTGCGTAATTCCAAGCCAACATGTGCATGGGACACATCCTCACATTGCGAAAGAACATACCCTGCGCTAAAGTGTCATTCGTTGTCATGCAATGCAAGGCAACACCCAATCGGGGCTATAGCTCAGTTGGTAGAGCGCTTCGTTCGCATCGAAGAGGTCGGGAGTTCGACTCTCCCTAGCTCCACGGTTATCAAAGGGCCGGTCCGTCGTGACCGGCCTTTTTTGTTGCCATTTCAGTGTTTTCCCCTTGTGCTTCCATGGTTTCCCGGTTGGTCTGTCTTGACGTGCAATGCCGTGTTTTCGCTTGCTGTTTCCTGTTTGGCGTGGTAATTCATGTGGTAAATGCAGCATGGTTCACGGGTGCAGGAGGATGTTATGGCTCGGAGATTCGGTACGCTTCGGCATAAGAGCAATCGGACGAGCGCGTGGATAGAGGCGAGTTATCTGACGCCCTTCTGGGCGTTCGACATGTGGCCTGGATTGAGGGAGCGCCAGTATGCGAGCTTCGACATTGATGACGAGGCCGGTGCGCTGGTGTGGCTCAGGGATGCCAAGCTTCGTATCGACGCCCATTCGTGGCAGCCTGAAAGGGAGGTCCTTCGGGAGCAGCAGCGCCGCTCGTTGACCTTCGCCCAATACTTTGAACAATGGCTGAGTCTGCGACGCACCCGGTCGGGTGATCGACTCCAGGCAGGCACGGTCTACAGGATACGCAAGGATGCGACGAACCATATCCTCCCTTTTTTCGGCAAACGACGCTTGTCCGAGATTACGAGCCGTGATGTGGATCGGTGGTGGGATGGGTTGGATCACTCGCAGCGCAGCATGTGCATCAATGCACTCAAAGTGCTCAAGAGCGTGTTGGCATCCGCCAGCAGTCCCGGGCCCGATGGGGAAAGCCCAATGATTCCCAGGAATCCCTGCACCATCATGACACCATCACAGCGACGCAACACCGAGACGGTGCCTGCCACGATTTCGGAAGTACGCATGATTTATGAGGCCATGCCCGAAAGGTATCGTGCGGCGGTGTACATCGCCGTGTTCTGCAACGGCCCTCGCATCGGTGAGATCTGCGCGCTCACAAGAAATAGCATCGATCTGAATCACATGGTTCTTCACATCCGCTCGAGCCGTAAAACCATTGGGCCCGAACTGATCGGCAGCACCAAAACCGAGCACAGTGAACGTGACGAAAACATACCTCCACAATTGAAACCAATGATGGAGACGCTACTCGACCTTACCGGCCCCGAAACCGGCGCTTTTATTTTCCCCGGCGTCAATGACCATTCGGCCCCGTTGCACCCCAACACGCTCAGGGGCTGGTATGACAAGGCCCGGATCCAGGCGGGACGCAAGGATCTTCGTTTTCATGATCTGCGGCATACGGCGTTGACGTTGCTGGCCCAGCAGGGTGCGACGGTGCGTGAGATCATGGATGCGGCCGGTCATTCGGATCCTCAGACCGCCATGCGTTATCAGCACAGTGTCCAGTCACGGTCAAGGGACCTCGCCCGCCAGATAGGCTCGCTGATTCCCCACGAGGATACCGTCGAGTCGCTGCAATCACGTATACGGGACAATGATCAGCGCATACTGGAACTCAGCCAGCAGAACGAACAGCTGTCAGCACGGCTCGCCACCGCCATGATGCAGCGTGAAACGAGCGAACGAGCGAAAAAGCAAGGCTGACTCCTCCCGCGGCTGTCACATGCCGCGCGTCGGCCTTCAGCTTTGGCAAAATGCTTGTTGCCGACGGTCTGCTACGGCGGGGATCGTTGCTATGTAGTTGCGGAAGTCCTCGATGACTTGCACGGTGACGTCCAGTTCGCAGGCGATGGCGTAGGCGTCACCGTCGTATTCGTTCTCGGCGATGGCGTATTCGCGAGGCCGTATGAGTCTTAACGCGGTTTCCACACGGGCATGGCGCTCGATCTTCGAGCCCAGGGTTCCTGAACATGTTTCATCGGCGTGCTCCCAGTGCACGAGCTCGTGCGCCAAAGTGCAGCGTTGCTGCGCGCTGATGAGCCGCTGGTCGATGAGGATGAGCTTCGTTGCTTCATCGTATATTCCGGTGAGATCCCCCGGAAGCAGAGTGTTGACGACACTCACACCGAGGTGCTCGGTGTCGTTGACGATCTGCGTGTATGTCCGGTGCAGGAACTCAGGCAGGATGCGCCTGTTATCGTCCATCGCCGCCTGCCGCCTCGGCCCATTTGTTGGGGTCGTGCGATGCCGCGAGTCTGACATCGTGGCTGGCTATCTTGTTGAGCACGTACGCTGTCTTGTCCATTTCAGACAGTTCGCCGGGCTGCGTCTCCCCCAGGGTGACGGGTCCTCGCTGGTCGCGTTCGATGAATGCTTCTGCGGATTGGATGAGTTCGTGTGGGTAGACACCGAACACCTCGGCGAGTTGGGCGAGCTGGGTGACCTTGATGTCACGCTCGTTCTTGAGGATACGGATCAGGGTGCGTTCGGGAACGCCAGAGCGTTCCGCGAGCCGTTTGATCGTCAGCCCCGCCGCCGATCGTTCGGATGCTATGGTCTTCGCTGTAGCTTCGTTCATGTCCATATGGACACCCTATAACACTAAACAGTCATTATCAAGCCCTTTATGGTCACTATCGATATTGACATACTGCCTGTTTGGGCATTACCATGTCTTTCATGGACAGTTCAAGTTTTGCGATGCTGGTCGCCCGCAACGTCTCGTCGGTCATCAACCGGTCGGGCGTTTCCATGCTGCGCGCCTCGCAATTGACGGGAATCCCTCGGGTGACCTTGATACGCCGCCTGCGGTTCCCCTCCACGTCACCGTTCGATGTGCATGAGCTGGAGATGCTGGCGCGAGCCTTCCATGTCGACATCGAGACCCTGGTAAGCCCCGACGAAGAGGCGGCCCTACCAGTGCCGGACACGCATCAAGGGGTTGCGAGCGGAGAGGACGATCATGATTAGCAGTGACGGATTCGTGCCGAAGTGGGTGAATCTGAGTGAGGCGTCGGTCATGCTGGGCATGGATCGTCGCCAGATCCTCAAGCTCGGCAGGGAGGGCGTGCTGCGCGTGTGCCAACCCTCACGCCAGTATCGGGTGTCGACGGACAGCATCGAGCATCTGGACGATCGGCTCACCGAGGTGCGCAGCACCACGCGGATCCATCGCCGGCGACGCTCATGAGTCTGCGCAGCATGCTGTGGGCGTTGAACGATGCGCCCACGGGCAAGGATGCGACCGCGAAGGTGATCCTGATCGCCTTGGGTGATTACGCCAATCCCGACGGCACCGGCGCCTACCCCAGTCTGGCGACACTGTCCCGGATCGCCGAGGTGTCACGCCGCACGGTGCAGTACAAGCTGCGTCTGTTGGAACGGTTGGGAGCGATACACCATGGCAACCAGCAGCTCGCCTCATACCTGCCCGGCAACCATCGCCCCACGGTATGGGACCTGAACCTGCAAACCATGAGACACCGGGTGGAGGACACGACCGTTACGGGTGCAGATCCTGCACCCGTGGATGTTCACAGGGATGCAGCAACCCCCGTCCAGGGATGCAACCACCGCCCTGTAGACATGCAACACGGTGCGCACGAACCATATAACCCGACCAATAACCCGGGTGAGAGACTCCCCCACCGCCGTCGCCGACCCACGATGAGCGGGATCGGCGACTGGCAGCCCGATGATACGCACCACGCTCTCGCCACCACCCTAGGTCTGGACTGTGATGGCGAATATGCGAAATTCCGTGACCGGTGCCTCTCCTCGGCACAGGTCAGCGCCGACTGGGATGCCAGTTTCCGCAACTGGCTCAGACGCGGCCATGAACTCAACCTCACACTCAAAGCCCGCCACCCATCCGACCACCCCCACACGCACACCTGGAGATGCACGCACGTGCTCGCCTTGCTGCGCAGGGACGAGGAGAACGCCACTCCCGACGGTCTCGCGGTCACCCTGGCCAAACTGTTGAACACGGGCATCACCGGCATCCAGGCACTGCAACGGTTGGGCCTGCCGGCCGACGATGACCTATCCACGCCATGACATGACCGCACGCACGGCAAACACCAATTGTGCCCCCGTCACCGCGGTTCTATCTTGCCGGATGAACGCGATAGCAGAGGCCTGTTAGGGCAGCCCATAAGGGGCTGCCCCTTAATGATAAGGGACGAATATGAGGAATTGGAAGAAGGGAGCGACCATAGCGGCTGCCTTGGTTGCTGCGCTTTCCACGCTCGTTTCACCACTGGCTTACGCTGATGGTGGTGGCGGATCCGGTGGTGGCGGTACCGGCGCGGGTGGTAACGGTCAGATCAGTTTCACTTACCAAGACAGTTATGGTGCTCCCACACTAGGGAATGTGGATGTGGCGTTGGCCGCGATGGGATTGACCTCCTATAACGACGCTTCGCATCCTGCGGATGCGTCAGCGAATACGGCGTTGAATAGTGCGGTCAGTGAATGCCAGTCTCGTTATGCTACCAAGCATAACGATGACACGAATGCCGGTTGCCGCCTGGTGAGCGTTGGCGCGGTGTCCACTGACGGAAAGTACACCGGCAGCACAGGCGGCTTCACTACATCGCAATGGGCTTCTGCCTGGAATGCCGAGACTCAGGGCAGAAGCTACTCACATGAAGGCGTGGCCTATCAGACCACCACACCATTCTCCGATGGTGTGACCACCATCAATGCTCTGGTGGCACGCGAGGCCGCGAAGACACCAGGCATTATTGTCATCGTGCTGTCCAGCGACGAGCCACCGGTCGCCTATAAGCTTTCCGTGTCCACCAAGCAGGCGTCTGCCGCCTCGATGAAGGTGGGTTCCACCGCCGCCGTGCATGACGTGATCACCACGTCGAACAATGGTTCCTCACTGAGTGAGAACCTAACGGCGAAGGTGATCATGCATTACGACGGGCAGAAGAACGGGTACGTGGCCGCGAAGAGCGTCACCAAGAGCATGACCATCAGTAATGACGGTTCGAAGAACTCTCCCGATTTCACGCCTGCCGACTTTGGCATGTCGCATTGGCAGGAAGGCACGTACTGGTTTGACGTCCAGGTGGCCAAGCAGGGCAAGATGGCTGCGGCCGTGGATACCACGGATCGCGAGGCTGCCGAATCGTTCCCCGTGGCTGCGGTGCCTCCCGTGAAGCCTTCGAAGAGCATCGAGGAAGGAACTTCTGCCGACCGGATGGTGAATCGCACGACGATCACGACCGGTACCGGTCGTGGTGGCTATGAGATGACCATCAAGGATACGATCACCCCGAATGGTGTGAACTACGGCATCAGCAACTACAAGCTCGTGGACACCACGAGTGGTACCGATGTTTCTGGCGATTTCTCGATCAACTGGGATAAGAGCGCGAACACGGTGACCGCCGTGCGTACGAAGGCCAAGGGCGAGATGCCGTTGGACCGCACCTATGCGTTCAGCTTCGATGTGACGGTTGCCAAGCCTGACTTCTCCAAGGTCGATGATGTCGCGTCGGTCAAGTGGAATCAGGAGCCGAGCGTGAACACGGATGGCAAGTCGTTCCCGACCTGGAGACCCAACCCCGACAAGTCCTGGATCAAGTATGTGGATGGCAAGTGGCAGGCCGTGATCGACCCGTCCAGAAGCAACCAGACCGGTGCCGACACCGAGACCTTCCTTGACGGCGATACGGTCGGTTCGGTAGTCAACGGGACGGTTGCAGCGAACCTGATCCAGGCCCCTTCCAAGCTCACCCTGACGGATGATTGGGCGAAGGCGGACTACATCTTCGATGCGGCCAACGCTGCCAAGATCCGCGTGTTCGAGGCTGATGCGAGCAGTGATCGGCAGTCCAGCGTCGCGGACATCGCCAATACCGGCAAGGATGTGACCGACCAGTTCACCATCACCGTGAACGGCACGACCGCGACCGCGACCGCGAAGGCCGACTATCTCGCCTCGTTGCAGGGTTTGGCGAAGGCCAAGCAGCTCACGTTGCTGATTCCCGGTTCCATCAATTTCGCCAATGGTGGCGGCGCGAAGCAGGTGCGCTCCGATTTCGGCAAGCAGGCCGGTGACGAGCTGACCTTCTGCACGAATCCTCCCAGCGATGATCCCGTGGTGTATTCCACACTTACGGATGGAAACGCTGGTGCCGGTTTGACCAATGCGGGATCCGAGACGGTGAATACGCAGACCGAGGATACCAACGAGCCAGAGATCTGCGGGTATGTGCCCCCGGTGGTGAAGGATGTGTTGGCTGAGTCCTCGCAGGGTGGCGATCAGTCCAGTGTGGACGGCAAGGTCGTGTTCCCCGGTCAGAAGGTCGAGTACAAGTTGCAGACGACACCGAAGCTGCCGGCGAACCTGGCGTACCAGGTCACCGAAGTGGCGGTCACTGATAGTTACGATCAGTACCTGAACGTGGATAAGCAGACGTTGGAAGTCACCGATCTGAACACGGGCAACATTATTCCCAAGAGCCAGTACACGAGCACCTGGAACGACGGGGGGCATAATGTGCGTCTCGTGTTCGATGCCGCTTGGGTGAAGGCCAATTGGAAGGCCGGCTCGAACCCTCGTATCATCGTGCGCTTCGAGGGTACCGTTTCCAAGGATGCGCCGGCGAACACTAAGGTCGATAACCAGTGGAAGTTGACCTTGAATAATTCCATCACCCCGTCGAACATCGTGGAGAACACACCTCCCGACGACAACCCCTCCAAACAGGACACGCAACAGGATGCGAAGATCAACATTGACGGCAAGACCGCAGTGTTGGGCGACAAGATCTTCTACCGTGTCAACCTTGATGCTTCCAAGCTGGACAACACCGCGTATGTGGTGCAACGCCTGGGCATGGTCGATGATTACGACCAGGAGTACTTGAAACTGGACACGACAGGAATCCAGGTGCTTGATGCCAAGGGTGATGACGTCACCGCGAAGTTCAACATCCAGGACAAGGATGGTGTGCTGTACGCCTTCTTCAAGACGGTGGACACGACCATTCCCGCCACGGGCGAGACCGTGAAGGGCGATCCTCAGCCGTCCGACCTGAAGGCGTATTCGACCGAGAAGCTGGATCCGCTCACCTCGCCCGCCATCGATCAGAAGGTGCTTGGCCAGACCTACCAGATCGTGCTGCCGATGACGGTGAAGGCCGTCAAGGACGGTTACACGGTGAAGAACACTGCGATCCAGGTCACCAACAACGAGCAGAAGCTCACCAACACCGTGAGCAACCCGTTGAAGGAGATCAACCCCTCCAAGGATGTGACGGTCAACGTGGGAGGCGCTTCGGCCGACGACCAGAGCATCTACCTGAACCACCTGTTCCTCTACCAGTTGGATAGCTCCACGTTGCACACGAATCGTGCGTACAAGGAGATCACCGATTGGAAGATAACGGATGACTACGACCAGTCGCACGACCGGTACACCGGCCAGTGGGCGGTGTACGCGACGAAGGATGTGGTCGAATACCAGGATGGCAAGGCCGTGACTTTGGCTGCGAAGGGCGGTCGCATCGCCGGCAGTGGCGTGGACTCCACGAAGTTCGGTGGAGACCTGTTCACGGCGGTCGACAAGGATGGTGTGCTCACAGTGACCGCCACGGCACGCTACCTGGCCATCGCCTCCTCGAATGACACGACCGAGCAGGGTTGGCGCGCCTACGTGCAGATGGAACGCATCAAGACCGGCGACGTGAAGAACCAGTTTGTCGAAACGCTCAACGGTCAGGATCGCCCGTCGAACGTGGTGGTCACCCATACTCCTGATCAGACACCATCCATCAGCATCGAGAAATACGATGCGAAGAGCGGCATGAAGGCCGGGGATCGCAACGATCCCAAGGACGCCCTGGACGTGACGGGTGACACCGAGATCGTGTTCCACATCACCAACACCGGCAAGACCAGTCTCTCGAAGATTGATCTGAAGGATCAGACCATTACAGGTTCCGGCACGGTCGTGGACTTCAAGTATCCGGCCAACTGGAACACGCTCGTGTTGAAGCCCGGAGCGTCCGTGGACGTCACCGGCACGTTGAAGGGCATCAAGAGCAACGACCACCACACGGATCGTGCGAAGGTCACCGCGCAGCCGATCATCGACTGCCCGGCCGTCGACACCGACCCATTCGACGGCAAGACCCCAACGGCCGACCCGGACAAGGTGTGCTATGACACTGCGATCAGCGCGAAGGACGATTGGAACGGCTACGTCAAGGCCGCCGCGTCCAAGTCCCTGGCGAAGACCGGTGCCGACATGCTCTGGGTGGTTGTGGCCGTGATCCTGTTCGCCGGCGCAGGCGCGGGAATCATCGTCTCCCGTCGCCGTCTGGCTGATACCGGCAAGCATGAGGATCCTCGTAACGCCCGGTGATCAGGCGCTTGCCTCGCCTGATGCTCTGTCGGGCGAGGCATCCCATCCTCAATCCTCAACAATTTCCTGTGAAAGGAGACGAAACATGGTGTGGATCGTTATCGCCGTGGGAATCTCATTCATGCTGCTCATGGTCCTCTCGCTATGCAGGGCTGCTGCCCTGGGAGACCGGCAGCTTGACGCCATAGCCGCAAGGCAACATCATCGCACTTCCTCCCACGCGGAGGACTGACGGATTCCCCATCCGTCATTACGAAGGCTGGCGCATCGTTACAGCCGGCCATATTTTGCCCTGTCTGCTTTCCCCAGTGGGCGGGGCATCCTTCATCTTCAAGAATTAGGACAAGCAGAGAATCGAGGATCTCATGGATACCAGTGATGGGCACGGCGCACATGCGGCCGTCGTCGCCATCGTGTCGGTTCTGGCCGTCCCGGTGCTGATCCTGATGCCTCTGCTGATGGTCTCGCTGCTTATGGGCGGTGGTATGACGCAGACCGGCGATTCGGTATCCAACGTGCCGGACCAGTATTTGGCCGATGTGCGCAAGGCGGGGAGTGTCTGCCAGACGGTCACCGCCCCTGTGATCGCCGCGCAGATCGAGACCGAAAGCAACTGGAATCCCGGTGCGGGCAGTCCCGCCGGGGCCAGGGGCATCGCCCAGTTCATGCCCGCGACCTGGGCGTCCGTCGGCAAGGACGGCGACGGTGACGGCAAGGCGGACATCCTCAACGCGCATGACGCGATATGGACCCAGGGCAACTACATGTGCGGCCTGGCCGCGCAGATCGACGGCATGAAGGCCAAGGGCCTGTTCTCCGGCGACACCCTGCAACTCGCCCTGGCGGCCTATAACGCGGGGATCGGTGCCGTGCAGCGGGCCAAGGGCATACCCGCCTTCCAGGAGACGCAGGCGTATGTGCAGAAGATCCTCGCGCTGATGGCGAAGTACACCGATACGTCTGGCGCGACCGGCGATGCGGGTGGCGCGACCGCAGGCCAGTTGAAGCCGGCGCTGAGCATGAAAGCCGACGGACGGCACGTCAACATCGCCTCTATGGGCATCACCGACACGTATTACGGCGGGCCGAGCGGCTACCCGCCCAGGCAGTGCACCTGGTGGGTGGCGAACCGTCGCGCCAGCATCGGCCGGCCCGTGGATGCGCATATGGGCAACGGCGGCTTCTGGATCAGCAGGGCGCGCGCCCTGGGGTATTCGACCGGCCGTTCGCCGAAGCTCGGTGCGGCGATGTCGATAGCGCCCGGGGTGTTCGGCTCGTCGGGCATCTACGGGCATGTGGCGCTGGTCGAGCAGATCAACGCTGACGGCGGCATCGTGGTGTCCGAATCGGGGTCGTCCATGAGCGCCCCCCAATTGCGGACCTTCACCGCGCAGCAACTCCAGGCCGCCTCGTCCAGCGTCTGGTTCATCTACTAAAGGAACTTCGATGAAACACGCCACCACTCGCAGCGCCACGGCACTGACCCTGCTGCTCGCCCTGTCGGGATGCGGGTTCACGCAACCCTCGGCCAGTCCCTCAACGGCCACGGCCTCTCCCAAGGGGGTGGCGGCGCCGACGGTGGTGCCCGCACCGGCAGGCCTGACCATCCCCGGCGGCAAGGCGAAATGGCTGAGCATCCTTCCGGATCCGAACGCCACGGCATGGGATGATTCGACGGCCGTGGCCAGGGACTACACGATAGCCGTCCACACCTGGGACGCCACGCGGGACCTGACCGACGCGTATGCCGGACAGCGGGCCGCGCTGTGGGGTACGCGCCAACTGCAAGAGGAGCAGGCCGCATACGACGCCGACCAGGCCAAGGGGCAGGCGTACTTCAACCAGGAGGCGATCCACCGCTCCTGGACCAGCACCGCGATCACCTCGACGGGCCGTGACGGGGTTTCTGACGCATCCGACCGGGATGCCATCACCGTCAACTGGACGATGACCCCGCACCGGCGGGACAACACTAGGGCGCAGGCCCTGAGCGGCACCGATGACGTGCTGCTGTACAGGACCGCCGAGGGCCGCTGGCAGGTGCAAGGCTCCTCGACCAGACAGGACGTGCAATGAGCACGCCAACCCAACAGGCCACCCCGGTGACGGTGAGCATCGACGAGCGGGAAGGCGATCTGTGCATCAACGGCACGCACTCCCCGCTCGACGCCCCCGGCATGGACGCGCAGCGCGAGCAGGCGGTGTCGAGACTGCGCCTGCTCGCCAGGCTGCAACGCACCGCGTTCACGGTGACCATCAGCGGCAGCGGTGACACCACCATGCTGGACATCGACCGGCAGGGCGTCGTCACCGACACCACCCCGGTCGAAGAGACGCCAGCGGACACTGCCATCCAGGAAACGGCACCAGACGACGATACCGATGATCTTCTCGACGCCATAGCCGACACGGCGGCCCCCACCGGCGCGGATGCACCGGCGGTGAGGCCCGAGGCCGCGACACGACGGTTCGGCCGACGCCGGGTCATCGTGGCCTTCATCGCCGCCGGCACGCTGCTGCTCACGGCTGCGGGCGTCTTGGCCTCCCGCTGGTATGTCTCCGGCAGGCACGATGCGGCATTCACCTCGTGCCAGAGAGCGTCCAAGGATCTCGCCGCCTCCCGGAATGCGTTGCGACGGAGCCTCACGGACAGTGCAGCAGCCTCACGCATCGACACGGGCCAGGTCAGGGACCCGGCCACCGTAACCGCACTGCGCCAGGCGCGCAGCCAGGCGGATCTCGGCGGCGCCCCCGAGTGTGCCACGCGGATGGACACCGCACAACTCACCGCTCTGGCAGGCAAGCTCACCGCACTGGCCGCCACGGCCGACGGCCGGACATCGGCGATCGGTGTGGCTGTCGATGCGGTGGTGGCGTCGCGTGATGCGAAGGCGTTGGCGGATGCGAAGACGTCGCTTGCAAATGCGGTGAAGGCGGCCCAGGGCACGCTTGATTCGTCGCATGGCAAGGTCGCGGACAACGCGACGCGTGTGAAGTTGCAGCAGGCCATCGACGCGGCGAACAAGGTACTTGACGACAAGGGCGTGAAGACTGCGAAGCGGTACCAGGATGCGCAATCGTCGCTTGCCGGTCCGGTCAAGGGCGTGAACGACAGCGTGGCCGCTAAGGCTGCGGCCGACAAGACTGCGGCTGATAAAGCGGCCGCCGACGCGGCTGCCGCACAGGCGCAGGCCCCTTCTTCGTCCGGATCCTCAAGTTCGTCCCCGTCGAAGCGTCGTTCCCAGACATCGGGATCCGGGTCCTCGTCCTCGGGTTCCTCGACGCGTCGCGGAACCTCCGGCTCCACGGGATCGGGTTCCTCCGGTTCGTCGGGCGGGGCACCTTCATGGAGCGTGCCCGGAGCGGGCAGTGATGAAGGCAACATCGGCGGCTCGGATCCGGGACTGTGAACGGCGCGACGGATCCACCCAGTGAAAGGAGGTGAAGCGGTGTAGAGGCATACGGCCGACAGCCGGCCGCCACGGCGGCACACGACACCATACGGACAGCAGCAATCAATCAGCAAGGAGCATCATCATGCAGGTAACACAGACCATCACGGATCATGTGATCCATTGGACGGCGCAGACCGAGGCACAGACCGGGGTGCGTATTCTCGCCCTCCAGAATCCCGCGCCGCAGGCCCCTCCGGGAAGCGAGAAGTTCATGACGCTGATCGGCCTGGGCAAGTGGATCGCCCTGATCATCTGCGTGTTCGCCATCATCCTGGGCGCGGCCCTGTGGGCCATCCACGCCAGGCGTGGCGAGGACAGCGACGGCATCAACAAGGTGGGCATCGCCCTGATCGCGGTCATCATCATCTCGTTCGCCGCGAGTGTTGTCGGCTGGCTGGGGGGCTTCTAAATGAGGCGACGTACCATCACGGCGCTGCTGCTGCTCGCCCCGCTCGCCCTGACCTCCGGGTGCGGCTGGGGAGGGCAGACGGCGGCATCTTCCACCGGATCGTCATCCACCGTGTCACCGTCCTCGACGTCGACGGGTGCCACGAGCGTGCAGCCCAGCGTCTGCGGTCTGCCGGGTTCCGGGGACTCCACCACCCTCACTACGACACCGCATGTGGATGAATGGCGTTACGAGAACCAGACCCTGTGGCCGTACCCGTATGCGAAGAGCTACGGTCCCGGCGTCGTCAAGGACGATGGCATGCGCAGCTGCTTCTCCCATGACCCGCAGGGCGCGTTGTTCGCGGCGGCCAACATCGCGGCCATGACCACGGACCAGAACCTCATGAGCGACCCGGAGCATGCGATCAGCCTGTTCGGGAAAGGCTCGCAGTATGACCGTATGGCCGCGAAGATCCGCCAGCTCGGATCCTTCCCGGTCGGCAGCGCCTCAGATTCGCGTGGCACGCCGGCAGGCTTCCGGATTCTGGACTTCACGGACAGCGAGGCGACCGTGGACCTGGGATTCGTGGGCACGTCGGCCGGCCAGTCCGTGGATCTGAGCATCGTCTACCATCTCGTCTGGTCCGACGGGGACTGGAAGCTGCGCTGTGAGAAGGACATCCCCATCACGTCGGCCGTGATCCCCTCGTTCACCGGCTACACGGAGTGGAAGGTGAGCGGCTGATGGATTGGCTCGACCGGATCGGCGAGGTCGCCTCCACCATCAACCCGTTGAACATCGCCGGCACGGCGATCGGGAAACTCGTCAGCGGCATCTTCAGCATCATCGCCGGCCTGGTCAGCGACGCGGTCGGCGGCGCGGTCAGCTCGTTCGCCACGCTGTGGATGAAGGTGCCCACGCCGACCATATCCGGCGGCGATACGAAGGCCGTGAACCCCAGCGACACCGCCGGCATCATGCAGGCGTTGGGATACGTGAAGTGGATCAGCCTGGTCATGGCGGTGTTCGCCATCATCCTGCTCGCCGCCCGCTGGGCCATGAAGGCGAGGAGGGGCGATGGTGAGAACGCGTTCGGACGGCTCGGCGTGATCCTCGCCGCCGTCATCGGCATCTGCACGGCGACCGCCCTGGTCACTATGGTGTTGCAGACCGGGCCGAGCAGGGTCGGCGGCGTGGTCGGCAAGTTGCAGGCGCACCTGTGGTTCTACATGCTGGTGGCGGCCGCCATCAGCGTCATGGTCGGCATGGTCCGGCTCATGATGGCCAGGGACACGCAGCCGGCCGATGACACGTTGAAATCGCTGGTGCGGCTCATCGTGGTGGCCGGTGCCGGCACCACCCTGGTGCAACTGGCCCTGAACGCCGGCGACGCGTTCTCCACATGGCTGCTCAACGAGGCAACCGACCACGACTTCAACGCGGCGATCACCAAGGATCTGCAGATCAGCGGCCTGATGCCCGGAGGGGCGCTGCTCATCATCATCCTGGGCCTGCTGTCCCTGATCGCCTGCCTGGTGCAGATCGCGCTGATGATCCTGCGCTCGGGGTTGCTGGTCGTGCTGGTCGGGATCCTGCCGCTCGCTTCGGCCAACACCAACACGGAATGGGGCATGAACTGGTATCACAAGAGCCTGGGATGGCTCGTGGCGTTCGTCCTGTACAAGCCGGTAGCGTCGATCATCTACGCGACCTGCTTCTGGATGATCAGCGGCGGCGCATTCGGCGACCAGTCGGGCACCATCGCCGGGCCGATGGTGGGGTTCGTGTTCATGGTCTGCTCGATAGTGGCCCTTCCCGCATTGATGAAGTTCGCCGTGCCCGCCGTCAGTGCGATGGGTTCCGGTTCGGGGGGCGGCGGTGCAGCCGCGGCAGCCCCGACCGGGGCGATGATGCTCGCCCGCGGCTCCGCGTCCTCCGGATCCTCCTCCTCGTCGCCAGCCCCGGCATCCGGCGCGACGTCCGCGCCTTCGGGTGCGTCGACGGCCGGCGGATCCTCCTCCGGTGCGGCCACTGGCGGTGCCGCTTCCACTGGTGCAGGCGCCGCTTCCGGTGCGGCCGCTGGCGCCGGCGCTGCGGCGGGCCCCGTCGGCGCGGGCGTCTCCGCTGCTGCGGGTGCCGTCAAGAAGGCCAAGGGTGCCATCGAATCTGAGGCCGGCAACGACACGGGATCGTCCTCCCCGTCCGGTGCCGCTCCCGCACCTTCCGGCGGGACTTCCCAGGCCCCGGCGGGCGCGGCCACACCATCGGGCAGCGCGGCCCAGCCGGCCGCCCCGGCGGCCGCACCCCAGGCGTCCGGTGCCGCCAGCGTGCCCGACAGGACCACGGGAGGCAGCCAGGCATGAGCGCACACGACAATCCCATCCACAAGCCACGCACCTACGGCAACTGGATCGAACCCAGGACGCCGGGCATCATCCCCGGACTCGGCCTGCTCGGCAGCGCCCTGGTGTTCGCCGGCATCTTCCTCGCCCTGCCGTTCATGATGCTCAACCTGTATGTGCCGGCGATCACGATATTCCTGCTGACCTGCGCGTTCGCGTATCTGATCAGCAGGAAGGACGTGCACGGCAAGAGCATCGCCACGAAGATCATCGTCAAATGCGGCTGGTGGATGGCCACATGGAAAAGAGAGCACATGTTCAGAGGTGGAATACTCGGATACGGACCCGAGGGGTCCATGATCCTTCCCGGCCTGCTGGCCAGGACCCAACTGCTGCACGCCACGTCGGCCAACGGCGATTTCGGCGTGATCTACTGCCCCAGGCAGCACACCTACACGCTGGTGATCCGCACCTCGCCCAACGGCGAGGATCTCGTCGATCCCGGGCAGATGGACCGGTGGGTGGCCGAATGGGCGCAGAGCAAGGCCGACATGGCCGACGAACAGGGCCTGTTGCAGTACACGGTCACCGTCGAGACCTCCCCGGCGAACCCCCTGCAACTACGCCAGGAGGTCACAGGCCATGCTGACGTGAACGAACCCGATTTCGCGGCGTCGGTCATGACCAGCATCGTGGACACCTACCCGCAGGGATCCAGCCAGGCGAACGCCTACGTGGCGTACACCTACTCAGACCGCAGGGCCGGCGGACGCCGGCGCGGCAAGGACGTCATGCTCACGGAGCTCTCCTCGCGACTGCCCTACCTGATCCACAAGCTCCAGGCGACCGGAGCGGGGGCGTGCACGCCGATGAGCCCGGCGGAACTGTGCCGCTACGTGCGTATCGCCTACGATCCCGAGCAGGCCCAGCAGTTCGATTTGGCCGACATGCAGGGCATCGACGTGGATCTCGCCTGGAGGAACTGTGGGCCGATGGCCACCCAGGCGTCCTGGGACTCCTACCGGCACGACAGCGGCATCTCCGAGACCTGGGAAATGACCATGACCCCCAAGGGCGTGGTCCAGGCCACCATCCTCAAACGCCTCTTGGCAGCACAGCAGGACCTCATGCGCAAACGCGTCACCTGGATATTCCGACCCATCCCGGCGGAGAGGAAGCCGGACATCGTGGACCGTGACGTCAACCAGGCCGACTACGCGATCAACAGCGCCAAGAAGGCGAAGGCGCGCGACCGGCGTCGCGCCAGGGCCGTCAACCAGACCGCCGAGGAGGAATCCAGCGGAGCCGGCCTGGAGAACTTCTCATGCCTGGTCACCGTCACCCTGAACGGTCACGCCCAGGGCGAGGACCGCGCCGACGTGGCCTCGGCGATAGAGAACCTGGGGGCCACGGCCAGGCTGCGACTGCGACCGGTGTACGGCTCACAGGACTCCGCGTTCGCCGCCGCCCTGCCCCTGGGCCTGTCGCTCAGGCAGTACCAGGCGGTACCGGCCAAATATTCGGACATGCTCTAAGGAGGGCATCATGGCAGACATGCACGCACCCGCACGGTTCAAGGGATTCAAAGGACCGGCCGGCGGATGGAGCACGGTGGTGCAGGCCCCCAACGAGTGGAGGGCCAGCACCGCGCAGTCATGCGGCCTGTGGCCCTTCTCCGTCGGGGCGGGCACGCCCATGATCGGCGTGCCCATGGGACAGCAGCTGTTCACCGGCTCGACGCTGTGCTGCGACCCGATCAACTGGTTCATGCGCGCCCATCTGATCTCCAACCCCTCGGCGTTCGTCCTGGGCAAGCCGGGCCTGGGCAAATCTACCGTGATCCGCCGCTGGGCCGTGGGCTACGCCCACCAGGGCGTCATCACCATGTTCCTGGGCGACGTCAAGGGCGAGCACGTGCCCATCATCAAGGCGCTCGGCGGCCAGGTCATCACCCTGGGACCCGGCATCGGCTCCATCAACGTGCTCGACCCCGGCGGGGCGCTGCACGCGCTGGACAGTCTGACCGGCACGCTGCGCGAGGAGCTGCACAACGCGATCCACACGCGACGGCGCAACATGCTGCGTGCCCTGATCACCATCAGCCGTGGCACCAACCCCACCCAGCGCGAGGGCACCATCATGGACCGTGCGCTGCGCGTGCTGGACGACCGGTTCGCCACCCGGTCGCCGCTCATGAGCGACCTGCTCGACATCATCCGCGAGGCACCGCAGGAGGTGCGAGCCGTGGCGTTGGACCGTGGCGACGACGCCAGATACCGGGACATCACCGAGAACCTGGAATCCTCGCTCATCGACCTGTCCGGCAGCGGCGACATGGGTGACATGTTCTCCAACCACACCAGCGTGCAGATCGACCCGACACGACCCGTGGTGTTCGACATCCACGCCATCAACGAGGTGGACCAGAGCCTGCGCGCGGCCGCGCTCATGGCCTGCTGGGACGCCGGGTTCGCGGCCGTGGACGCGAACCACTACCTGGCCAGGCAGGGCGTGGCCCCGCTGCGCCACTATTTCCTGGTGCTCGACGAGCTGTGGAGCGCGCTGCGCTCCGGGTCGGGCATGGTGGACCGCGTGGACCAGGTCACCAGGCTCAACCGCACGTTCGGCGTCGGCCAGGCCCTGATCACCCACACCATGAGCGACCTCGAATCCCTGGCCGAGCCACAGGACCGGATGAAGGCCAAGGGCTTCGTGGAACGCTCCGGCATGGTGCTGTGCGGCGGCCTTCCCGAAGGTGAGCTGCCCTTGCTGAACCAGGCGATCAGCGTGTCCCGCGTGGAGATGGACCTTCTGAAATCATGGAGCGACCCGGGCGCATGGGACGAACGCTCAGGCGTCGAGTCCGATCCTCCCGGGCGTGGCAAGTTCCTCGTCAAGGTCGGCGGCCGTCCCGGCATCCCCTTCCACCTGAAGCTCACCGGCCAGGAACTCGACCCGAACGACACCAACCTGCTGTGGCACGCGCCACGGCGAACGAACGGCCGGGAGGCGGAACATGGCATCGAATAACCGCAGATCGCAGCCACAGGCGTACAGCGACACCACCATCCTCATAGTGGGCGGCCTCGCCGTCGCGGCGGCCGCCGCCTGGACCATCTGGGTGGCATGGCATCTGGGCATGCTGATACAAGACCGCCACATGCCGCACGTGGGCATGGGCACGCTCCTGTCGGGCCTGTTCCACGGGACCATCGCCTGGCCGGGCGTCGCCGGATGGATCATGGTCGCCGTGCAGATCGCGGTGTACACCGCCCTGATCGCCCTGTTCCTGATGATCCGGGCAGCACACACAGGCGGCCGTACCCGCATCGACGACAAGGCCAGGTATCTCGGCCGTGGCAGGGACATCGCCAGCCTCACCGGGAAACAGGTCGCCCTGGCCGCCAAGCGCCTCGGCGTGACCGGCGATACGGTGGGCCTGACGCTCGGCCGGCACATCCCCTCCGGCAAGACCCTGTACATGACCTGGGAGGACACGCTGCTCACGGTCGCCGGCCCCAGGACCGGCAAGACCACCTGCCTGGTGATCCCCTCCATACTCGACGCCCCCGGCGCGGTGGTCGCCACGTCGAACAAACCCGACGTGATCCAGGCGATCCGCGCGCCACGATCCGTGAAGGGCACGGTATGGGCGTTCGACCCGCAGCATATCAGCGACGAGGCGCGCACCTGGTGGTGGAATCCCCTCAGCTACGTCACCGACGACACGAAGGCCTTGCAGATGGCCGGATACTTCGCGGCCGCCACCACCGACCCCAACGCGAAAAGGGACGCGTTCTTCGACACGGCGGCCGAAAGCCTGCTCTCCTACCTGCTGCTCGCCTGCGCGCTCTCCGACCAGCCGATCACCCAGGTATGGCATTGGCTGACCAACACCAACGACACCAGTCCCGTCGACATCCTGCGCCAGGGCGGCTACCCGCTGCTCGCCGACAGCCTGGAAGCGGTCATCGAATACCCCGACAAGCAGAAACAAGGCGTCTACGGTTCCGCGCAGAACCTCTGCCGCGTGCTCACCAGCCCCACGATCACCGCCTGGGTGACCGACACCGGCGAGGGACTGCCCTGCCTGGACGTGCAGGACTTCGTCGGATCGAACGACACCCTGTGCCTCATGAGCCGCGAGGGCGTGGGCACGGCCGGCGCGCTCACCCTCGCGATCACGGCCGCCGTCACCGAGGCCGGCGAGGAACGCGCACGGCGCGAGGGCGGCCGGCTGCACGTCCCCCTGGTCATGGTCCTCGACGAGGCGGCCAACATCTGCCGGTGGCGCGAACTGCCCGACCTGTACTCGCACTACGGCAGCCGTGGCATCATCATCCTCACCTTCCTGCAATCCTGGTCCCAGGGCGAGCAGGCATGGGGGGACAAGGGCATGGAGAAGATGTACAGCGCGGCCAACATGGCCGTCTACATCGGCGGCGTCAAGGAGGAACCGTTCCTCAGATCCATGAGCGGCCTGCTCGGCGAATACGAGTACGTGTCCCGCCAGGTCGGCTACAGCCGTGGCGAGGGCAGCTCGACCATGAGCATCACCCGCGACCACATCCTCGACATCGACGACCTCGCCGCCCTGCCCAGGGGCCGCGCACTGCTCATGTCGTCGGGCAACCGTCCCGTCCTCATGAGGACCATACCCTGGATGGACAGGCCCGACGCCAAGGAAGTCATCGAACAGCAGGAGAAGGAGCGCCAGCATGGGCTTAGGTGAGGAGACGGCCAACCTGCTCGACGCGGCGTTCGAAGGGCCAGAACCCCAGGAGGAGACGCCCGAAGCGCCAGAGGCGCGGCTCGTGTACGCCAACGTGTACGAGTTCGTCTCCCAATGGCTCCGGTTCATGTACCGGCGCAACGTGAACGGCAAATCCGCGTACTGGAACGCCACCTGGTGGAACAGCCAGGAAGCCGAATCACGGCTCACGGAACTCTGGCGCACCTGGGAATACTACCGGCAGGACCCCATCGGCATGGCCTTCTGGTGGCGGGACTTCTGCGACCCGACCATGAGCATCCTCCTCAGCGAGGACGGCCCCTTCAAAGCGACCTGGGACGAGGACCGCGACCGCAGCAACGGGAAGGAACCCCTGGCCTGCGCGCCAGCACCCGAAGGCATGTTCAGGGACGAACGTGCCGACGGGAGGATGCCACCAACCAAACTCACTGGGACAGACCCTGTTGAAGCACGTTCCCGCCCCCTTTCCTGACACCCCGGGCTTTGGACGCCGTCTTGCCTCCCTTCCTCGCGGCGGCGTTCCTGCCGGCCACCGGCGCCTGGCTGGCGGACTGGCCGTGCGACACCTCGACCAGCATCCGCCCCTGTATCTCATCCTCGCCAACACCCTCGGCGCGCATCCGGTCGGCCTCACCCTGGATCCGGTCGGCACTGTCGAAGGCCATGCCTGCATCGTCCTGGGCCTGCCCGCGCTCGTTCTCGTCACGTTCGCGCAGCACCGCGTCGCCAGGCTTGTCGGATTGTGCGGTGTCAAGCGTCGATTCCAGCTCGTCCACGCGTGCCATGCTCTGCCCGGCCTCGTCACGCCGCTGCTCCGCCTGACCGTCACGGAGGGCCGCCGTCACGTTGAGTGAGTCGTTTTTGCTGATCGCGTCGATGATCGACGCCCTGTCGGGATGATCCGCGATCCTCACCCCGTAGCGTTCGAGCACATCCTGCTCGATCCTCTGGCGTGCCGCCTCCATCCGTTCGTCCCGGCCCTTCCAGGTGTCAGTGATCTGCACCAGGTCCGCGATCCGTTCCGGTGATGCCTGGTCGATCCAGCCTTCGGGCGTCGCGGCCTCGACCTCGCTTAGGCTTGAAGCGCGCAGCGCCTCGATCCTCTGGGTGATCTCCCGGCTGTCCCTGCCGTCACTGTCTGCGGCCTGCTCGTCATGTTGACTCCGCATGGCACTCATGGCCTCCAGTGCGATGCCAGCCAGCGTCGCCGTACTGCGAACCGGTGCCGTGGACCCCTGGACGATCTCCGCGTCCGAGGTGCCGTTCTCCATCATGTCCATGATCGTGTCCTTTCCTATGCTGTGTCTCAGCGTCCGTGTGACTGTTCCCGGTCGGTTCCTGACTGTTGCGGACGTGGGTTGGTCCTGATGCCGGTAAGCGCGCCGGCCGCCACCGAGGTTTCCGGGTGCGTGATGCGCACGAGGTCCTGCAACTGCGCCTCGCTGAACGTGCCCTTGCCGGTGCGGGCGGCGGACGCATGGGGTTCGACCTGCTGCTGCGCCTGGGGCTGGGATGTCTGGTCGGGGATGGGCAAGCCGCTCGCTATGACACTCAATTCGCCGAGCAGGGCGTCCTTGGTGATGCGCGCATGATAGGCGTCGCCCCTGGCTTGCATGGCCTGTTGGATCGCCAGGACCGTGGAGAACAACTGCCGGTACATGATGGCCTGCGCCATGACAGGGTTGCCGTTCGATTGCAGCGTGGACAACGCCAGTGCGGCGTGCATCATGACGGTCCTCGGCACCCTGGCGGGCGTTTGCTCCGGCCGGTAGGTCTGCGCGCTCCTGGATATCTGCCGCGCCGCCTCCGCGATGGGTCCGGGCGTCGCCTCGACCGCCCTGGACCAGGACGCGAACGCCCCAGCCGTGCTCCTGGCGACCTGCGACCAGGTATCACGGTCGTTGGGGTCGATGCTGCTCAACGCGCGGTTCATTCGCGCGATGTCATCGGCCACACGCTGCGGTGTTGGCGGCACCTCTCCAGGTTGCGGGTGAGCCACGCGCCTGCCCTTGAACGCGGCCATCCACTCGTCACCGGCCTCACTGGCTGCGGTGAAGGAATCGGTGGTCCATGCCTCGCGCAGGCGGGGCAGTCTCAGGTCACGGGCGAGCGTGCCTCCCCCATACCAGACTGGACGCTCACCGTACAGAGGTTTCAAGGCGACCGAGTAGCCGGTGACCACATCGTTCCCGCCCTGCGCGAACCGTGGCCTGACCAGGATGCCCTGGCCGCGAAGGCGACGCACGAAACCCGCCTCGTCACGTGAGGTCTGGGCGGCGGCGCGGATCCTGTTGGCCAGATCATGGCGCGGCTGGTCGGCGTTCAGCTGGATCGCCGTCAATCGTTGGCGTTCCGGGACGGGCAGCGTACCCCAGGATGTCTCCGGGGATTCGGCGTGCAGCTTCGCACGGGCTCGACGGCGCGCCTGCGCCTCACGCTCCCCCGGCTGCCATCCCCTGGTGGCGCTCCTGGTGTTCTCGATGCCGAGTTCCTCCAGGCCATGTTCGTGTTCGAGCTGACGGCACACGTCCTGCGCCTTCTGGTAGTCGTGCCACACCCATGCCTTCGTGCCGTCGGAACGGATCTGGTTCAACGCGATGTGGATGTGGTCGTTGCCCTCCCCATGCTCGCCCGAACGTCCGTGACGGATCGCGGCCCAACGGCACACGCCCTTAGTGCCGTCCGCGTCACCGAATCCCATGCGCTCCACGAACTCGTGGGCGATGGCCTGCCATTCCGTATCGGACAGCACGCCATCCTCCCGGCTGATAGCCAGGGAGCAATGCCACACGTTCCCGCCACGCATCCGCTCACCGAACCGGCGTGACGTATTATCCAAATACGAGCCAAGCTCGCCCGCGACGGAGGCGTCCAACTCGACACCAGTGAACGACAACTCACTCCAATCGTCACCGGCGACAACATGCTGATCAACATGCTCGTTATGCCGGCCACTGCCGGCCAGGTACCGGATCAATCCCTGCATGCGACTGCCGCGTGTGATGTTCGGGATCATAGGCACTTCTCGATCATCAAGTCGATCAGCCTCTGGGAGTCATGCAGCAAAGGGCGCATCTCCTCGACCAGGCGGAGCACCTCCCCGTCCAGCACGATGCCCTGGCCGTTCGCCACCCGGGCGACCTGGTTGATGTTCGTGCCCACCTTCGCGATCTGGGTCGCAAGCCGCGTCGCTTTGTCCCGAAAGTCGACCAGCTCGCCCTTGGTCACAGCCTGTTCCTCGACATGGGGAGCCAACAACGTTTCACGCGCATACATGGAAAGATTCAACCGCTGCGGACCACCCGAGAGACCGGACCTCAAAGCCCAAGCCGCAGCATGCTCGACGAGACGGACCTTCTCGACCTCGTTGAGCCGGATATGAAAGTCCAGTCCACGTTCTTTGGCCCCGTCGCCACCAGCGCCGGTGATGGCCTCGGCAAGATCGTCCTCCGGTTCATCACTCATGCCAATCACCATCCCCTTAAGAGCCAGCGCAGCGACCACAGGCAAAGCCCGTGGATGATCCGACAGGATCCCATCGCCACGCACCACAGTGCGATCAAGCGTGAATGTGTACACATTCACCTTAGCTTGCTACTGCCCAATAATATCATAAATGTGCCCATTATGGTCATTATCGGCTATACTGACACTCAAAGCACCACTGAAATCCGCGTGTGGGGTCGGTAGGACGACACCACCGAAAGCAGTATCCCCACCATAAGAAGAGAGCCCGAGATGACATCGAAAACAGCGGAAGAAACCATCAAGGAACTGCACAACGAACTGAATGCGACGAAGAAAAGTCTCGACCAGTTCCGCAAAATCACCGGCGAGATCAAGCAACGCGCAGAAGAGGCACACCAACTCCTGGAACAACTCAAATCAAACCCCAACCTCAGCGAATCACAGATATTCGAGTCGGCAGACGTGCCGAAAAACGTGCAACGCTTCATCAAGTCCATACCAAAGGCCAGGGATGACGATACGACGCGTCCACAGACTTCGCACGAGGATGCTCCTGTTTTTGAGCATAATGATGCGTGATTTGTTCTTCATTGGCAATTAGTAATGCCCCGCATTTGCGGGGCATTACTAATTCAGTACGGTTGAAGACCTGCACTGTTTTCATGCTGGTATTGGCTTGTGCTTCTATTCTTCTTGACTGTTTTGGTCTGCGATTTCCTCGATGTTGTCGATGAGTATTTCCATGTCCAATGCCGAGGCATTGTAGGGGCCGTAATGAATGTGGCCGCATATTCTTGCCTGTTCGGCGTCGATGAGGGGTTGAACGAGTTCAAGGTATTCTTCGTTGATGTACGTGTGCCCGCGCGTGGGAATGTAGCCGTATGCCATGAGGTTGACGCTTACCGGGTCGGCTCCCATGTTGCCCATCTCGTCTCTGCACACCGTCATCAGTGCCAGTGAACTGTCTGCTTGGAACCGGCAGACTGTGTAGGTTATCGGTTCGCCGAACCCGTTGGTGCCGGTCAGTTCATGTCCTTGACTGTCGTTGAGATATTGCATTGTTGCTTCTTTCCCTTGTGCGGTTCCAATCATTTTTTTGGAACTTCTTGAACGATTTCCACGGACGCGGTGGAGCGCACGAATGCAAGCCGCAGCGGCACGAGAGAACACGCCTGCGGCGTGTGACCGGAGTGGCGAGAAGGCCCGAAGGCCCGTGCGCGGCGGCCGGCTTTGCCGACGCATCCGGGTTGCATGAGGCAGCACCGGCGCTACAGTGGAATGAGTCAAGAAGGGACGAAAAAGGCGCGCAGCGAAGCGCAGCCACGATCATGAGGACACTAATGCGACCGCCCCTTTGACGGTCGTTCCTCTCATCGATGCGCGGGTGAAACCCGCTCCACTTGCCGCCGGTAGGCGAGAGCGGCTTGGAGTGCGCCACGTTGTCCGTGGCGCGCGAGAAACGCACGGGACGCGAGCCTTGGGCACTCCACGCTGACTGTGGAGTGCCCGGCTGGTTCAGTGTGCCAGGAGTTTTTGCACGGTCTTACGGTCACTGTCCTCGTATACTGGGTAGCGTTTCGATTCCTGGAAGTCACCGTTATCATCAAGGGTCAACGCGACTTTGCGCAGCCCGTCCACGAAATAGTAGATTGGTTTCTTCTTCCACTGGCTTACCTTGCCACTGTCGATGAGCTGCTGGCTGTGCTCGCTGACGGGCGTGCTGTCGGCCTTGCTTTTCACTGCTTCGAGATAGACGACCTTTTTTCTCAGGGCGGTTATCTTGCTGCCGAACGTGCAACGCTTCGCATCCCTGTGGTTCTTGTTCCATGCTTTCACTGCCTCGTTGTCGGCTATCATCCGGGCTAGCCTGCCTTTGAAATAGTCAAGGTTGTTGACGCTCGTAGCGGCTCCCACGCTTGCCCAGCCTGTGCGTCCCACCACGCGCACATCCTGCAACTGTTCGTTATCTTCCTTGAACTTCTCGACCTTTTCGAGCATGTCCACGCGGTCGGCTGCACGCTCTTCCTCGTCGGCAAGGCGGCGCGTCCTGTCCCATTGCCGCTGCACGTGCTTGTAGATGTTGCCGCGTCCCTCGATGTTCGGCTGGCCGAACGGAATCGCATGCGCCTCGTCGCGTGCCGCCTGTTCGGTCGCTTCCCGTTCGCTTCTGACCCGTTCGAGTCTGCTCTTCGCCTGTTCCAAACTGTTCGCTTTGATGATGGTAGTCATGATGTGCTGCTCCTTAGTTGATGCTAACGGTGACGTAATCGGTGGTGAAAGTCTGTGGCAAGTCGGGAAGGGTGAACCGTGATGGACTGCATTTCTCATGCTCTGATTGCAGTCGTTCGTATTGTTCCGTGCTGATTTCCCACTCGTCGCCGCAATCGTTTTCCAGATGCCACACGTCGGGCGCAATCGTGTCCATCGATGAGATAATTTGGTCTGCGTCATCGTTGCCGATGCCCTCGCTATGCACATAGGTGTCACATTTGTTCCATGTATGGTTGCTCTCTGATGGCTGCTCGATGCTGATTCTTAGTGTGCGGCTCATGAGTTCTACCCCCCCCCTGTTTTTTCTTTTTGGCCGGTTGGTCAAGCGAAGCGTTATCGAACAAAGCGGGTTCCGTCATAAGCGACGCTCCGAGCTTGCTCGCGTGCGTCGCGTTGACGGGTTCCGCGACTTCGATATGATCCAAGGCGATGGCCGACCGGTCAAAAAGAAAATAGAAAAGCGCAGCCGTAAGGCTGCTCCGTCTCCTGCTCGATGCCTCGCCTCTTCTCTGAGGCATCGAGGACGCGGCCACGTTGTTCGGCCGCCTTCATGTGTCTGCGTCCGCGTTTGGCGGATGCTCCTTTCGATGGTCAGTGCAGCCGTGGGCTGCTCCATTCCCCCTGCATCGCGCGATGGCGACGGTGGGGGTGTGCCCGCCGTTGTTGTGCGGCGGGTGTGACGCTCAGTCGTGGAAGTATCGTGGCGAAAGAATCGATTTGGGGAATGATACGCAATGTGAATCGTCGTAGTCGTAGTCGCTGATGTTCAGATAGCCGTCGTTTTTTTCGATGAGGCTGTCCAGATTCTCCGTGGTGAGAATGTCCATCAGATGGTTCACCAGCACATGCCGTTCGATGGTGGCCGGCTCCCCGCTGCCCCCGTCCGTCTCACGAATCGAATACCTGTAGTAGCCGTGTGGAACCTGTTCGGGGTTCAGTCTCAGGTCACTGTAGAGTGCGGCGACCGGCGCTTTCCGTGCCTCGATTTCAAGGCGCATCGAATACAGTCCCTCCGTTTCGTTTGCGTCAGGCTTACCAAGACTTACGCCCACAGTGTGTGCTGAGCTGCTGGCTTGTGGTGATTCTAAGCGGCGACATTCGCATGTGAAATGTTCGTCACATGCTTCGTTTTCCTCGACTGGTCTGCCACACCTTGAGCGTGGTAATAGGTGTTTGCCATGATGTTTCCTCCTTGGTTTGTTCCAATTGATTGCCGTGGCGATTGGCTATTCCTGTTCATCGTCAAGCTCGTTGCCGAGCCGGTCAAGGCCGTGCTTGGCTATGTCCTTGAACGTGTCGATGGTCTGCTTGGGCAGGTGACCGCCGTGGTTGGGGTCGTCCTTCGACTGGTGCGCCTGCCACATGTCTTCCAGTGCCTCCCATTCGCTGGTGCGGATATTGGTTATGGTCACTTTCGCGTCGATGCACAGCAGAGCCTTGTAGAAGCTCTTGGGGTTTTCGTTCATCATCTGCTTGATGATGCTGATGTAGGGCTGTATGAGATTGATTTCGACGCTGGCCTCCATCACCTGCTCCACGCCGGTAGAGAGCATTTTCCTGTAGTGTGCCTTGGGGACTCTGGTCTGCTTGTAGACGTAGGTCATGTCCTCCATCGACCCTGCTATCTTCTCGGCGGTCATTGATTTGAAGTCGTCGTAGAACGTGTTCGTCATCGTTATCTGTTCCTTTCACTGCCCAACTGTTTTCCTGACGCCTGGAATGGCGGCACAACAGGAAGCGGAGAGTCAAGCCGTGTGTGGATCGGAACACGGGGAGCGAAGTGGCGGGGATACGCTGTTGGATCCCCGGTGCGAAAGCGAGGCGTGGGCCGGGACACATCCGGCTTGACCCGCAGCGGGTTGTGCCAGAGTGGAAGGTGGCAGGAAAACCCCACCTCTAACCATTTAAGAGAGGCAGGGCCAAGGACCCTGGATCGACGGGCATCAATCCACCCCCGCTCTCGGGGTGGTCCGTAATTCTGGACGCATGAGTATGCACTACTTTTTTAGATATCCGAATCATACAATCGCATAGAAATTTGACCACATCTACATTTTGAGAATATGCTGGAAATGTCTTGAGCAAGCATCATTGGTTTCTCTTTTTTAAACCGCATACGATTTCCGAAAACACCAAGAGTGCGCTCAAGACAGGGGTACCTAAATTATTTGAGAGAGAAATAATGATAAAACCCACAAAAATGGTTACTGCGAGTCACTACGCTCACCGTGTCCCTCATGTTATCGGCAATCACTGCAAATGCAGCAGAGCCATCTCCACAAACTCAGTACGATTCAGACCTTGTAGAGAATCTATCGCCCAGCACACGCGAAAGCACTAAATCGTTGCACTACTTGAATGGAAGCTATCAGGCAAAATCCAGGCAGATGCAACTGAGTATTCCACAGAATTCTTCTCAACCAGTCACATTCACCGATGACAGTTCTGCTGTCGGTCTTGCCATAAGGCCTCAGAGAATGATTTCACGAATGACACATATCCGGAGGCTCAAACCGTCTTGCGCTAAGGCACGGACGTATCGATGGGAGTGCAGCAGGTTTTTTATCTGAACAACGGTCAGGCATCGCACGAACACACCGTGAATTATCCATCGTCGGATCTTGACCGCATGGCCTCCTTCAATGACGAGACAGAGGGCACCGACGATAGTTTCACTCAGTACAAAGATGAAGCAGAAACGCAGTTGCTCGCGTATGTTTCTGCTCCCTGGGCCAAGGACGCAGCCGCCAGAGATGTGAGCACACATTACGAGCTACAATGCAATAGCTTGGCACAGGTCATTCAGCCCAACAGCAACGATACTTACCCGATAGTAGTGGGTTTGTTGCAGTATAGGTTGACAGTTTTCCTTGTGTTGTTGTCATGCCGCTGGCTGGTTGCCGTTGGCGAAGATGGTTTCGTATTCCACGGGGTGAGCCTGCCTGAGGAGCGTTGTCGTCGGCTACGGCTGTAGATGCTCTCAATCCAACGAATGGTCGTGAACCGATACTCACGAGATCACGTCACAGGGCCTGCCACGCCGCCGCCAGACATCCTCGAGCGCATCGACGGTCAGGGAAGCACGCATCCTGGAGTTCACGGACCATCCTACAATCCGGTTGCTCCACACGTTCTTGACCGCGCACAGATACAGCTTGCCCCGGCCCGTCCAGTGCTCGGTGATATCGGTCAGCCACACGACGTTGGCAGCATTGGCATGGAAGTGGCGGCGCACGAGGTCATCCGACGCGGGCCGGCCGGCGGGCTTGCTCGTGCGGTAGCGGCGCGGGATCGTGGAGCAGATCCGATGCTTCGAACAGATGCGCCACACGCGACGCCCCGGGCATACAGTCCGTCACCGATCAACCGATACCCAATACTCACGGATCGTCCTCGTGAATCGCACGAACCGGCGCGAGCAGCTTCTCCTCCTCACGCTATGACATGGACACGGGACTGGCCCGCCATGTGGAATACGCCTGCTTCGAGAAACCCGGCACCCGCCCGGCCAGCACGACCGGCATGGCAGGGCGACCAGCTTCGGGACGCTCCGCCAGCCGTCTGACGAGCGGGTGGATCATCTTGGGCGGTCGAGATTCGCCTTCGACAGATACGCCGCTGCCTTGCGGGAGGATCTCGTTCTCCATCTCCAACTCACGGATACGTTTCAACGCCCGACCCTCCTCCGGCATGCCCGACAGGCCACGCTCGACAAGCTCGACATCCTGCACTCACTTGCCCAGCGAGGACTTCGAGACACCCAGATCCTGCCTGCCCTGCCGCCCACGTCATGCCGTCCTGACCAACGCCACCACATCGGCTCTGAACTCGTCACAATACGTCATCGCCATCATTGGCTCCTTCCCGGCCGGACCAACATATCCAACCAGACCCAAAGACACCCAACACTACAGCAAATATGAACAAGAGCGGCTCGGCTATTGGACACCCACAATGGAATGAGCTGACAATAGCCAAGACCAAATAACTAGCTAGTTGCATCTGTCCATCGTTTCCTGCCTTCGCTGGGACAGTGCGCGGATAGGCAGTCTGGAAAGTCTCAGCTGCATGGGTGGTTCAGGTTGGCGAGGCGCTGCCCGAGGTCATCGAGCGCCTCGGGCCTCATGGTGTAGTAGGTCCATTTTCCTTGCCGCTCTCGGGTCACGAAGCCGGATTCAGCCAGGAGCTTCATGTGGTGGGAAACGGTGGGCTGGGTCACGCCGAGCGGTGTAGTGAGGTCGCAGATGCAGGCCCTTCCCCCTGGATGAGCGGCAACGAGCTGCAAGAGCTGCAAGCGAGTAGGGTCTGAGAGCGCTTTCATTATGCGCGCGAGGTCGCGGCTCTTGGCAGGGCAAGGCAGCACTGTCGGTGTCGGCGTGCAGCAGGCATCCTGCTGACAGTTCGTAGGGTTCTGTTGCGTGGTGGTCATGTCTTCCAGTCTCCCACTCATATCGACAAACGTCCATACGTTGAGTCAGGATTAGTCATATAGATGATTGTCTATGTTAGGAGGGTGCGATGCATGAGACCGGATTGGGTACGCCCGCAGTGGACGCGCGTCCACGAAACCCTGCACGACTCGGGGCAGCCGATCGGCTGCTGCCGGTCTGGATTCTGACGGCGATGGCCGTGGGCGTGAGCCTGGGCCGGGTGTGGCCCGGGCTGGCAGGGCTCATCGACTCGGTGAAACTCGGTTCCACGAGCCTGCCGATCGCCGTCGGCCTCCTGCTGATGATGTACCCGCCGTTGGCAAAGGTCCGCTACAACCGGCTGGGCCGGGTGAGCCACGACCGTAGGCTGCTCATCGCATCCCTTGCCCTCAATTGGGTGGTTGGCCCGGCCCTCATGTTCACACTGGCCTGGCTGCTGATGCCCGACCTGCCCGAATACCGCACCGGCATCATCATCGTTGGACTGGCTCGCTGCATCGCGATGGTACTCATCTGGAACGACCTGGCCTGCGGGGATCGTGAGGCTGCCGCCGTTCTCGTCGCCCTCAACGCGATCTTCCAGATTCTCGCGTTCGCCGGTCTCGGCTGGTTCTATCTCCAGATACTGCCCGGCTGGCTCGGCCTGCCCACAACATCAGCCGGTTTCTCATTCTGGGCGATCGTCGAATCCGTGCTCGTGTTCCTCGGCGTGCCACTGCTGGCCGGCTGGGCCAGTCGAGTGCTTGGGGAGCATGCTAAGGGTCGTGCATGGTATGAGCGCCGGTTCCTTCCGCGGATCAGTCCACTGGCCACCTGGGGACTGCTGTTCACCGTGGTCGTGCTCTTCGCCATGCAAGGCGGACGCATCTCGCGTGAACCGTGGGACGTCGCCCGCATCGCGGCGCCGCTCGTCATCTATTTCGCGACCATGTTCACTCTCGGTTTCATCCTTGGTCACGCCCTGCGCCTTGGCTACGAGAAAACCACCACCCTCGCGTTCACCGGAGCCGGCAACAACTTCGAACTCGCCATCGCCGTGTGCGTGGGCACCTTCGGCGTCGTCTCGGGCCAGGCCCTGGCCGGCACCGTCGGACCCCTCATCGAAGTCCCCGCCCTGCTCGGCCTCGTCTACGTCGCCCTATGGCTGCGACCACACCTGTTCCCAACACACGTGAAAAGCAACGAAGACTCGGAACTGTTCAAGGTCAAATGAGCATGACAAGCAATCGATACACCAGAGAACAAGAAAAGGATCACAAACTCATGCAGGATACAACTTCACCTCAGACGGCTCGGACCCCTCGCATCGACATCTACGAATCGGCGATGTGTTGCAACACCGGGGTCTGTGGCAGTGAACCAGATGCCACACTCATTACCTTCACCGCCGACTGCGCGGCCATCACGGACACCGGTATCTCGATCACGCGTCACAACCTCGCCAGGGATCCGGAAAACTTCGTCGCGAACCTCCAGGTCCGCAATGCCCTCGACACGACCGGCTCCGAGGCCCTGCCCATCGTCCAAGTCGACGGGCAGACAGTCCTCACCGGAACATACCCGACCCGCGACCAGTTGCTCCGTATGGCCGGGATCACCAAGAACTCGACCTTCCCCGTCATTGACGTCACTCCCGGACAGTCCGGATGCTGCGGAGGGGCCACCGGTTGCTGCTGAACCGCGCCTCGACAAGGAGACACCCGACCATGACTCATCCCGCATTTCTTGATCAGCTGCCCAAGTTCGCGTTCTTCACCGGCAAGGGCGGCGTCGGCAAGACGTCTGCGGCCTGCGCGACAGCACTGACCCTGGCCGATCGAGGCGAAACGGTGCTGCTCGTGAGCACGGACCCCGCCTCGAACATCGGACAGGTCTTCGGCCAGCCAATCGGCAGCCGAATCACGCCCCTGAACACCACCCCCGGTGTCGACGCCCTGGAGATCGACCCGGAGACCGCCGCCGCCACATACCGCGAATCGATCATCAGCCCGGTACGCGGCCTGCTCCCAGAGCGTGAGATTCAAACGATGACCGAACAATTGTCCGGGTCCTGCACGACCGAGATCGCATCCTTCAACGAATTCGCCGACCTCATCGCCGATCCCGACCGCACCAGCGGCTACGACCACGTGCTTTTCGACACGGCCCCCACAGGCCACACCATCCGACTCCTGGAGCTACCCGGCGACTGGAGCCAGTTCATCGACGAAGGCAAGGGCGACACCTCCTGCCTGGGCCCCATGGCTGGCCTCGAATCACGCCGCATCGTCTACCGCGCCACGGTCAATGCGCTCTCCGACCCAACCCGCACCGTGCTCGTGCTCGTCGCCCGCGCCCAACACTCGGCCATCCACGAAGCTGAGCGCACCTGCCGGGAACTCACCGCTCTCGGTATGGGCAACCAGCATCTACTCATCAATGCCCTCATGCCCGATCTCGACGACGATCCCTTGGCCGCCGCGATCCGCGACCAAGAGCACAGGGAACTCGCCACACTCCCCAGCCGCCTCGCCCACCTGCCCCGCACCACGACCACGCTGCACGCGCGCAACGTCGTAGGTGTCGACCAGCTCCGCGAATTCTTCGCGACCACTCCCACGCATCCCGTACATTCCGCCGACCCCACCCACGAACCCCCCAGGGACTATCCGCCCCTGACGGACCTCGTGGACCAGCTGGCGGCGCAGACCCACGGCCTATTCATGACGCTGGGCAAGGGCGGAGTCGGCAAAACGACCGTCGCCACGGCGATCGCCGTGGCCCTTGCCGAGCGCGGCCGCGAAGTTCTGCTCACCACGACCGATCCCGCTGGAAACCTCACCGAGACGCTCAATGGCACCGTCGCGAACCTCACCATCGCGAAGATCGATCCCGATCAGGCTCTGCGCGAGTATCAAGACGAAGTCCTGGCCACCAAAGGAACCCGCCTTGACGCGACGGGCCGCGCCCAACTCATGGAAGACCTGCAATCCCCCTGCACCCAGGAGGTCGCCGTCTTCCGCAAGTTCTCCGAAGCCATCCGCGAAGCACATGATCGCATCGTCGTCATCGACACCGCACCCAGCGGACACACGCTCCTGCTGCTCGACGCCACCGGCTCCTACCATCGCGAGATGCTCCGCCAGATGGGGGACAATCTCGTTGCCACCCCGTTGACACGGCTCCAGGACCCCAATTACACGAAGATGATCATCGTCACCCTGCCCGAGACGACACCAATCCTCGAAGCCGAGCAACTGCAACGCGACCTCCAACGAGCATCCATCACCCCCTGGGCATGGATCGTCAACCGCTCGGTCGCCGCCGCACATCCCGCTTCCGAATTCCTTCACACCGTCGCAGACGGGGAAATCCCCCAGATCAAACACGTCCAGCACCTCACCGAACGCATGGCCGTCGTTCCCCTGCTGCCCACACCCCCTATCGGGCAGGACAGTCTGCACAGTCTCAGCCAGAGCGCCCCCTTGGCGCGCTCCGCCTCCGCCCGCTAACCAAAACATCAAAGGACACCACGCCATGCGACTACTCATCATCGGCGGCTCGGACGCCGGCATCATGGCCGGCCTGCGCGCCCGACAACTCGAACCTCAGACCGACGTCACCCTCGTGGTCGCAGACCAGTATCCGAACTACTCCATCTGCGGCATCCCCTACCACCTCTCCGGCGACGTGCCCGACTGGCACGACCTCGCCCACCGCACCCAGACCGACCTCGAAGCAGCCGGACTCTCCCTGCGACTGGGCACCCTTGCCACCAGCATCAACGCCGAAGCGCACACGGTCACGGTGACCAAGCCCGACGGAAATCAGGAAACGATCAGCTACGACCGGCTCGTCGTAGCTACCGGAGCAAGACCCACCGCCACCGGCATCACGGGCTTGACCGGTCCCGATGCTCTCGGCCCTGCAGACTGCGTGCATCAGCTTCACACCATCGACCAGATGCACGCAGTCCAGCGCACCCTCGTCACCCGGCATCCCCGCCGCGCCGTCATCATCGGCGCCGGCTACATCGGCCTCGAAATGGCAGAAACCCTCACCCGGCGTGGCCTGGACGTAACCATGCTGCAACACGGCCCCGAAGTCCTCTCCACCCTCGACACTGACCTCGCATCCCTCGTCCACAGCGAGCTCGTCCACCACGGTGTCCACCTACACCTCAATACCAGTGTACGCAGCATCCAACGCGGCGAACGCGGCCCGGTCGTCATCAGTGACGACCCCACCGGCACCCAGAAAATCAGCACCGATCTCGTCATCGCCGTCACCGGAATACGCCCCAACACGAGCCTGCTCACGAAGGCCGGAGCCACGACAGGGCCAGGCGCAGCGATCACAGTCGACGACCAGATGCGCACCAGCCTGCCCGACATCTACGCGGCCGGCGACGGTGTCACCACCAAGCACCGCCTGCTTGGCGACACCTGGCTTCCCCTGGGCACCACCGCACACAAGCAAGGCCGCATCGCCGGCGAGAACGCTGTCGGCGGCAACGCCACCTTCGCAGGCGTTCTTGGCACACAGGCCGTCAAAGTCTTCAGCCTCGTTGCCGCCCGGACCGGTCTGCGCGAGACTGAAGCCCATAACGCCGACATCCCTGCCCGTTCGATAACCTACACCACCGACGACCACAAGGCCTATTACCCAGGATCCCATCCGATCACCATCCGGCTCACCGGGAACCCCACCACCGGCCAACTGCTCGGAGCTCAGATTGTCGGCACCTACGGCACGGAAATCGCCAAACGATCCGACATACTCACCACCGCCATCTTCACCGGCCTCACCATCCCGCAGCTCAGCGATCTCGACCTCGCCTACACCCCACCACTCGCCGCACCATGGGATGCAATACAAGCAACCGCGCAACAGTGGCAGCAGCATTTGATATGGACTGGGTTTTGTTCCTGATTTCCCCCAGATAAGGAATGATGGAATTATGAGTACGAGATATGCCAAGGAGTTCAGGGACCGGGCCGTCAGGCTGCTGGCCGAGTCCCGGGAGAATTACGCGTCGGAGACGAAGGCGTTGCAGGGCGTGGCGAAGGATCTGGGTGTGGCGGCGGAATCATTGCGCCGCTGGCAGGCCAAGGCTGATACGGCAGGCACGGCGGGTCCCGAGGAGTCCGGCGAGCTCAGGCGGCTGCGTCGGGAGAATGCGCGGCTGCGTCGGGCGAACGAGATCCTGTCGAGCGCGTCGGCTTTGTTCGCCTCACGGCTCGACCCGACACGACGTTGATGGTCGAGTACATCGACACTCATCGCCACCGGTTCGGGGTCGGGCCGATCTGCACGGTCCTGCGGGCTGCGCTGGCTGGCGGGTTTCTCACCGCCGGAGCATACCGGCAGGTCAAAGCCCGTGCCGCCAGCAGGATGCGTGCTCGTCACGAGACGCCGGCCCGTGACATCATGGTGATCCACGCGCACGGGTTCATGGCGGTGTACGGGTATCGGAAAGTCCATCGTCAGCTGATCCGCCGGGGATGGCGTGGGATCGGGCGTGACCAGGTGCTGCACGTCATGCGCTCCCTCACGATCCAGGGGGTGCGTCGGGGACGGAACCCGATCACCACGCGACCCGCCAGAAGCACGGGCGGCAGGCCGGACCTGGTGAACAGGCAGTTCACCACCGAGGCTCCTGGACGCTTGCACGTGGCCGACATCACCATCGTCACGACTCGCGTCCGGCTCGTTCGCGTATGTGGCGTTCGTCACCGACGCGTACGCCAGAAGGATCGTGGGCTGGGCCGTCGCCGCGAGCCAGCACACCAGGACGCTGCCCCTGGTCGCGTTGGACCAGTCCATCAGCTGGACAGCCCGGCACGGGCGGACCACGGGCCTGATCCACCACAGTGATCATGGCACCCAATACATCAGTGCCCTGTACGGCACGCACCTGACACAAGCAGGCATCCTCGCATCCACCGGCAGCGTGGGCGACTCCTACGACAACGCGCTGGCCGAAACCGTCAACGGCGCGTACAAGGGCGAACTGATCCGCCGATCCAAGCCATTCGGGTCCGTGCACGCGTTGGAACAGGCCACGTTCCCATGGGTCTCCTGGTGGAACAGCCAACGTCTCCATGAAAGCCTCGGCTACCGGACACCATGCGAAGTCGAAACCCTGTATCATCAACGCCAGGCGATATCAATCGCCCCAAAAACCAACAAAACAGCGTGAACAAAAACCAGTCCACTTCACCCCAGACCCCATTGTGTGAGCCAATCCTCACACGATGGTCTGCGGCCTACCGAAATCGGGCTGGGTGGGGCGGAATGGGCGTCACTGTGGGAGCCAATCCTCACACGATCACCCGCCGACACGGCAACACAGCAGATCACGGCCAGCCAGACAGTCATTGTGTGAGCCAATCCTCACAAACAGAGGATCTGCTTCAGAGATCTGCCTCACCCACGGCACCCACGGCCAGCCCGCGAGAACCCGCCAATCCAAAGGGCATATCCCCAGCTGCAACGCCTCGCAGCAGTTCGGTCGCCGAGTCCACCCCGACCGGCCACAGCACTCACACAACACTCGCGCTCACAACACCCACGCTCACAGCAGTTCGGTCGCCGAGTCCACGCTCGTCGTCGCGGTGAACAGCGTCCGCCCGTCGCGCACGGACCGCAGCACGTCGCAGCGCTCGTACACGGCGTTGAACACACTGTCCGCATCCAGCACCACGAAGTTCGCGGGCTTGCCGACTTCCACACCGTACGAATCGAGCATGCTGAGCGTGGTCGCGCCGTTGACGGTGAGGAACTTCATCGCGTCATCGATTTCGGGGAAGCTCATCATCTGGGCCACGTGCAGCACATAGTCGAGAATGATCATCATGTTGCCGTTGCCGAGCGGATACCACGGGTCTTGCATAGAATCCTGACCGAGCGACACGTTGACGCCGGCGTCAGTGAGTTCCTTGACGCGCGTGATGCCGCGACGCTTGGGGAAGGTGTCCTGTCGGCCCTGCAGGTAGAGGTTTTCGGTTGGGGCGCACGCGAAGTTGATGTGCGCAGCCTTAAGCAGCTTGGTCAGGTGGAAGAAGTATGCGTTGTCAGCCGATCCCAGGGAGCACGTGTGGCTCGCGGTGGTGCAGGGGCCGATGCCCGCGCGGTAGGCGAGCGCGCTGAGCAGTTCCACGTAGCGTGAGTTCGGGTCGTCGGTTTCGTCGCAGTGCACGTCGATGAGCTTGTCATACTTGGAGGCCAGCTCGACCACCGTGAGCATGGAGCGCTCGCCGAATTCGCGGCACTGTTCGAAATGCGGGATGCCGCCCACGCAGTCGGCGCCCATGCGCAGGCCTTCTTCCACAAGGTCCGCGCCGCTTTCGCCGTTCGGCCCCGCGTAGGAGTACATGCCTTCCTGCGGGAAGGAGACGATCTGGATGGTCACCGTGTCTTTGAGCTCTTCCTTGAGTTCAAGGAGCGCTTTGAGCGAGGTGAGGTTCGGGTCGGTGACGTCCGCGTGGGAGCGGATGTACTGGACGCCGTGACGCAGCTCCATGCCAATGGCCTTGCGGGCGCGTGCCTTGATCTCGTCGACGGTGAGGTCGGATTTCGTGTCGCTCCAGCGTTGGATGCCTTCGAACAGGGTGCCGCTTTCGTTGACGGCGCCGGGCTTGCGTGCGGTGAACACGTAGTCGAGGTGCAGGTGAGTGTCGCAGAACGGCGGGGTGACGAGCTTGCCGCCGAGATCCACGGTTTTCACGCCGGTCATGTCGTAGCCTTGCGCGGGAAGGCTTGCGGCGAGGCCTTCGCCGATGGCGGCGAAATGGCCGTCTTCGACGAGGATGTCCTGGAGCGGGGCGGTCTGGGCGGCGGTGCTGCCGGGCTGTCCGGTGACGATGTGGGCGTTGGTGAACAGGGTTCTGGTGGTCATGGTGTGCTCCTTCCTGCTGCCGTGCCGTCGTCTGCCGGTTTGCGCCGGCCGGTACGACGAATCGGGTTCGTAATGTATGTCGCCTATTGTGGGCGCGATGATGCGCGTTGCCGTAACGTGGAGGTGACGTCGCGAAGCCGGGAAATGGACAGTTTGTATGACGCTGACGGTGCATGACGTGATGACGGACCCGATGTTCGCTCGTACCGATCCGACAATCGAGGCGGGAGAAGCAGGCATGGACCGCACGGTCCGTTGGGCGTACACGAATGAGCGGTACGATATCGCTTCGTTCGTGTCCGGCGGCGAACTGGTGATCATCGAGGGCAGTGCGCTGCTCGGCCATATGGGCGACGATGAGATCATCCGATATGTGGACACGTTGGTGGACGCCGGCGTAGCAGGTCTTGCCATCGAACTCGTGGAGGGCGTGCGCACCGTGCCAAAGGCGATGATTGCTCGCGCGGACGAGCGTGGCCTGCCCGTCATCGGTATGCATCGGCGCATGCCGTTCGTCGACTTGTGCCAGTCCATCAACACCTCAATCGTCAAGGATCAGCTGCTGGTGCAGGTGCGCACCGACACACTCGCCACGACGATGCGCACCCGGCTCGCCACTGCCCGTTCCGCGCAGGATGTCGCGAAAATCCTCAACGAGATTTTCGGCGAATCCGTGGCGATTTTTGATTCCGACGGTCTGGTGATCGCGCATTGCGGACCGTCGATTCGCCCGGCGGACGCCGATTATCCCGCGGAACGGACGCTGGTGCTGGACGTGCGCAAGAACGGCGGCCCGCTCGCAAGCATCGAAATCACCCAGCGCAATCGTCTCGCAGACGGAAGGATCGCAGACCGGGTCGATGAAGTGATCAAGCAGGTACTGCTCGCATTCGTGCAGACGCAGCCTCGCAACGCGATGCTTGCCCACGTGCTGCGGGGACCGACGAACGGCTATCGGGCGGGAGAACAGGAGATCAACGATGCAGCCACCATGTTGCAGGCGATTGGCCTGAGCGACGTGAAACACCTGATTCCGTTTGCTATCGGCATGGATTCGGTTTCGTCGTCAATCGACGCCGTCTCCCGGTGCCTGTCCGGCGACGAAGAGGAGGATGCTTCAGACGAGGACACCATCGCGGATGTGCTGGAGGGGAGCATGCTGTTTGGGCTGTATGCGGCGGCTGACGGCGGCGATGACAAGGGGCCTGGTTCGGGCGCGGAATTCGGCTCGGGCTTGGATACGGGCACGAATCCGGGCTCGGCCTCAGATGCAAATCCGGGCCCTGCCCAAGGCGGCGGTACTGGCAAGGCCGGCAATCGCGGCGACGCGGTGATGCGACTCAAACGGCGGCTCGCAGATGTGGCCGCGCTGCCTGGAACATGGTGCATATATGGCAGGGCGGTGCCGAGCGTCGGCATGCTGCTTGATGAATGCGGTCTGCTTCAGTTCGCCGCGCACGATGCCGCAGGCCTGCCCGGCACCGGTACGGTAACGAATCTGTTGGCCGCCGCGCCGCAACGACTGCTCGGCATCGGACACACGAGGGACGCCGCCGGCGCGTTGCAGTCACTGATGCTGGGGGACGCGCTGCCGAATCAGGAATCGCTGATGCGCACTTTGGGAGCCTGTTTTGACGCAGGCGGCAATATTTCCAAGGCGTGCGAACTGCTGGGGATTCATCGTCAGACGCTGTACAACCGGCTTGCAAAAATCACCGAATTGACCGGCATCAGCAAAGAGGACAGCATGGCTTGGCCGCTGCTGCTGTGCGCCGCGAAACTCAAAGTCGCGGAACTCCAAGCCACGGAATTTCAAGCCGCGGAGCCGGCGGACGGCGGGCAATAACCGGCGCACTCCGCGTAATGGCGAGCCGAGACAACGGGCATAAGCACGGCAACGCGCGATCGCTGCACCAGCCAATCGCCCGGAAGCCCGCGATAGCCGCGGACCTAGCAATAGTCACTGGCCTAACAACCAACGCACACGCATCAGTCAAGGCGCCCAGCAAATCACCGGTCCGAATCAATCAGCACGCTTCACCCACGCTCAACAACTAGACAATTTGTCCATTTGTCGCTCCGACACCGTAATCACCGGTTCACCATCGCGCAAATCACTCCGGCGATAGTACGAGGCAACCACTCATTGTCACGCATGTCATGAATTCAGTGATCCATGACCGACGGTTCCTCCAAGACGCCGGAACAACTCCGGCAGCGGCAAATGATAGAAAGGCGGTGCCCGATGACGCAGAGGATTACATTGGCTTCAACCAACGAAATGCCATCACAAACACCCACGGCTGAACATGCCACGGCAAGCAGCAATGAAAATTACGAAGACTTCCTCTCAGTAGTACCCGAACAGGCAAAGACCAAAAGCCTGTGGGGCCAGTTCTGGGTATGGTTCGGCGCGAACGTTGCCCCCATCAACTGGCTGCTTGGCGCTCTCGGCGTCCAGATGGGTCTGGGCCTATGGGAGACTTTCGCCGTCATCCTTGCCGGCAACGTCATTGGCATGTCCGTTTTCGGCTGCATGGTGCTGCTCGGGCAGCGCACAGGCCTGACCGGCATGCTGCTCGGTCGGCGCGTTTTCGGCCGGTACGGCAACTACATTCCGACGGCTATCCAGGCGATCGTAGTCATCGGCTGGTGTGCCATCAACACTTGGGTGGTGCTGGACTTGATCACCGCACTGCTCATGAAAATCGGCCTGGTTGACTCCATCGAAGGCCATTTCGTGCTCAAGGCTTGCATCGGCGCCGTGGTCATGATCATTCAGGTCATCGTGTCTCTCTTCGGATATAAGGCGATATCGACGTTCGAAAAGTGGACTGTGCCGCCCACCGTCGCCATTCTTCTGGCCATGACCATCGCCGCATGGGGCTTCATGGGCATCGATTGGAATTATGCGGGCAACCTCACCGGCACCGGTACCGACAAGATCGCCGCCATCTCTTCCATCATGACCGCCATCGGCATTGGCTGGGGCTTCACCTGGCTTACCTACGCCTGCGATTATTCACGCTTTGTCAGCCGTTCCGTTCCCCGCCGCAAACTGTTCGGCGCCAGCGCACTCGGACAGCTCATCCCCGTGGTGTGGCTTGGCCTGCTTGGCGCGACGCTCGCCACGAAATCCGGCAGCATTGACCCCGGCCAGCTTATTGTCGACAACTTCGGCGCGCTTGCCATTCCCGTACTGCTGCTGGTCGTGCATGGCCCGATTGCGACGAATATCCTGAACATCTACAGCTTCACGCTGTCGGTGCAATGCCTGGATCTCAAGATCAACCGTCGTGCCATCAATATCGCGGTCGGATTCTTCGCGTGGCTTGGCGTGTGCCTGTTCCTCAGCCTGTCCGACATGGGCAACACCCTTGACAGCTGGCTGTCCAGCGTCGCCGGATGGACATCGGTCTGGGGCGGCATCATGTTCGTTCACTTCTATGTCATCGAACGCCATCGTGACGACTTCTCCTCGGTTCTCGACGAACCCGGCAGCGACGGCATCCCCGTGGTTCGCTGGCAGGCCATGGTCGCGTTCGTTCTCGGCCTGCTCATGACCTGGATGTTCAGCTATGGCGGACTTCCCATCTTCCAGGGTCCGATTTCCGCCGCTATCGGAGGCATCGACCTGTCATGGCTCGCGGGAATCGTCACCTCGGGCGGCGTGTACTATCTGCTCGCCCGCGCCACCAATCTGCGGGAACGCAACGCGTCCCTCGCCTGACCGCTCCAGGCGGCGCGCCTTCGGCAAGTCAACCGGGGCGCGCCGCCTCATTGTCGTCCCATGCTGTCATCCCTCATTGTCATCCCTAATTTTGTCATCGCATGATTTGTTGAAAGAAGCATCATGATTATCCATAACGTGCATGTCGAAAACTCTCCCGAAACGTCAGACGTCAAGATCACGGACGGAGTCATCACCGCCATCGGAGCATCGCTGCAACCAACCGGGGATGACGAGGTGATTGATGCCCGAGGCGGGCTGCTGATCCCACCATTCGTAGACCCTCACGTGCACCTCGATGCGGCACTCACCGCGGGCGACCCGGAATGGAATGAGACCGGAACGCTCTTCGACGGTATCCGCATCTGGTCGGAGCGCAAGAAGACCTTGACCGTCGAGGATGTCAAAGACCGCGCGAGACGGACACTGCTGATGATGGCGAAACGTGGAATCCAGTACGTCCGCACCCATGTGGATGTGACCGACCCGAGTCTCACCGCGTTGCACGCACTGCTTGAGCTTCGCGACGAAATCGAACCGTATGTGACACTGCAGATCGTCGCATTCCCGCAAGAGGGAATTCTCTCGTTCCCGCACGGCAAAGACCTCATGCGCGAAGCCGTCGAAGAAGGAGCCGACGTCGTAGGCGGCATTCCACACTTCGAGTTCACGGCCGATTATGGCGCGCAATCGCTACGATTCCTGATGGATCTCGCCGAACGTAACGACCGTTTGGTCGATGTGCATTGCGATGAAATTGACGACCCGGCATCGCGCAACCTCGAAACGCTCGCCACGCTCGCCTACGAGAGCGGCATGGGCGACCGGGTGACCGCAAGCCACACCACGGCGATGGGATCGTACAATGACGCGTACACCTACAAGCTGTTCCGTTTGCTGGGAATGTCACGCATCAACTTCGTTTCCAACCCGCTGGTCAACATGCATCTGGGCGGGCGCTTCGATACGTATCCGAAGCGTCGCGGCTTGACTCGCGTAAAAGAGCTTTCCGAAGCGGGAATCAACGTCGCATTCGGCGAAGACGATATCCAGGATCCGTGGAGTCCGCTGGGAGCCGGCAACATGTTCGATGTGGTTCGCATGGGGTTGTATGCGGCGCAGCTCATGGGGTACGGACAGATCATGGATTCTTTCCGATATGTGACGTACAACGGCGCCAGCACGCTGCATCTGGCACCCGCTGATTACGGCATCGCCGTCGGGAAGCCGGCGAACTGCATCGTGCTGAATGCCCCAGACTTCTACCATGCGCTCAACGAGAACGTCGAGGTGCTCTACAGCATCCGACACGGTCGCGTCATTGCGCGGACGATGCCGCATGAAACGCATCTTTTCAATCCGGAACATCACTGATGATGCCGTCGTCATCGCTTTTGCCGGCCCGCGCTGGGTGATTACTCGGCGCGGGCCGGCCGTTGTGTGAGCCGGGACTCGCATTGCCATCTGCAGGCAGAGCAATACGGCGGATTTCAGCCGACCGGCCCCCATTGTGTGAACGAATCCTCACACGACGACGCCCGCAACCTGCCAGGCACCAGCTCGAGACCATGGAACCGATCATTGTGTGAGCCAGAACTCACACAATCACCCTCTGACGCAGTAACACAGCAGATCACGGCCAGCCAGACAGTCATTGTGTGAGCCAATCCTCACACAATGACGCCCAACACCACTCGCTGGAAGGAATCGGAGCACGCCAACCGGCATCGTGCGAGCCAATCCTCACAAAGTCACGGCTCGAGCCTCTCAAAAGTGGCTGGCACAACAGCGACGCCTCTAGCCGCCCAGCATCCGCCCAATCACGTATGTCTGGCCATACGCGGGACGGCGGACCTGCCAATCGAGCTGGAGTATCAGCTGACATCTGACACCTTGCGCATCCCTTGATATACGTAACCAGCCAATTGCCGGACATCCCCGCCGCATCGACCCACATCCATCAACTTACGTATGCCCACACATACGCACGATGACAGACCCACCGTCCGGGCTGAGACATCTCCCGGCATCTGTCACCTCGCGTATGTCCACGCACACTCACAACGACAAACCCACCGCACGAACCGAGGGTTAAATGACAAAATGTGTGTTTTATTTTGCCACTTATCCCTACTGCCGTAAGGCGTGTCGCGGGGTGATTTTGGGTCCGGGGCATTATCGAGGTCCCCGCTTGACTTTTCCGGAAAACGTGCTCCTGCTGTGCTTGACGGATGGGCAGAAGAAAATCATCCAAAGCGAGACTGTGCACGATATGCGGCGAGCCGATGCGCAAGAACGGGACGACATCGTCGGGCAGGCAGCGGTGGCGGTGCATGCGCTGCCGCGCGAGCAGCGCGGGCGACGGCGGCAACGCGCGGGGAAGCGCCGAATTCCGCGCGTTCCTAGTCTGGGTGACCGGCCGGATGACGCTTGCGCAGGCCGCCGCGATGCTCGGGGTGTCGCCGCGCACGTTCATCCGTCGCATCCAATGGTGCGACACCGGAAGCCGCGCGGCATACACCCGGCTGTTCTCCAGGCTGCCCGCCCCGCGCGCGCTCGTCACCGACGGGGGCGCCGGATGCGCCGCGGCCGCCGCCGACACGTGGAAAGACACAAGAATCCAACGGTGCCTCGTGCACGTGCTGGGCAACACGCGCACGGACCTCACCTGCAGGCCACGCACCGACGCGGGCAAAGACCTGCTCAGGCTCGCCGGGAAACTCGTGAAGGTCCGCGACGCCGACGCCGCCGCGGCCTGGCTCAACCTGCTCAACGACTGGCACACCCACTACGCCGACATCATCGGCCAACGCACCACTGCACGCGACGACCCCGGCAACCCCAAAGCCCGCGCCGGACGCACATGGTGGTGGACCCACGCCCGGTTGAGACGCGCCTATTACCGGTTCATCCGCCTGCAACGTGACGGTACGCTGTTCGCGTTCTGCGAGCCCGCCTCCGCAGGCAGCGTCCCGTCCACCACCAACCGTCCCGAGGGCGGTGTCAACGCCGACATCAAGCGCGTCCTCGACGCCCACCGCGGCCTGACGGAGGAACACATGAAACGCGTATGCGAATGGGTATTGTACATGAAGACGCACAACCCCGACCCCGGGTCGTTCATCACCGCCGCACACGACGAAACCACCGAGCCGCCCACCACGAGCACCGGCCTGCCCGCCGGCAGCATACAAGATGCCGCACCCGGCGTTGACGCCTACGAATCAGGATTCGACATCAGGAAAGGCTGGGCAGGCAAGACCCGATGACGCCAGATAACGTCCGGTTTTTTGCGCAAATTGGTGGGTGCTTTTTGAGGTGGTGGAGCATGGCTTGTCACCTGTGTACGATTTCAGTCGCCAGACCATTAACCGCTCTAGAAAAGCAGGCGACAGAACCATGCCCGATACAATCATACAAGTCAACCAAGCCATGTTCGAGACCCAATTGGATCGCATGGTCACCCAGAAGGTCACCGAGATCCGTGGGCCGGATGCTGGACGCTTCAGGCAGACGAGATCACCGGTGCCGCACGCTACGAGCGCTCCGGTTCCAGGAAGGCGTACCGTGCCGGCCATTACGAACGGGACCTGACACTCAAAGGCCGGGAAAATGGCGGTGAGGGTGCCCAAGCTCAAGGGGGCGGTTTTCGAGTCGGCGGTCATCGAACGCTACCGTCGCCGCGAGGAGTCGGTCGAGGAGGCGCTCATCGACATGTATCTGGCGGGTGTCTCCACCCGTCGGGTCGACGACATCAGCCAGGCCCTGTGGGGTGAAAGGATGCCGTCCCAGACCCTGTCGGACAAGCTCAAGAAGGTCTACGAGGACATCGACGCCTGGCGGCAGCGCCCGCTGACGCAGTCCTACCCGTACGTGTTCATGGACGGGGTCTGGCATAAACGCTCATGGGGCGGCGCCGTGGAGAACGTCAGTGTGCTCGTGGCGATCGGCATCGGTATGGATGGGCATCGGGAGGTGATCGGGGTGGCCGAGGGCATGGAGGAAGACACGCAATCTTGGCGCTCCTTCGTCTCCTCGCTCATCTCGCGCGGGCTTACCAGCGTGCGCATGGTGACCGGCGACCGGTGCGCCGGACTCGTCTCAGCCATCGGTGAGCTGCTGCCGGAGGCCCGTTACCAGCGGTGCATGGTCCACTTCATGCGCAACGTGCTGGCCAGGGTCAGTCCGCGTCACACCCGATGGGCCGGCGACGCGCTCAAAGCGATCTTCGCGATGGAGTCGCGCGAGGCGGCGCTGGCCAAGGCCGAGACGGTGGCCACCGAAATGGAAGCGAGGAAGCTCAAGGAGGCCGCCAGGTGTCTGCGGGAGGGCATCGGCGAGACCACCACCTACCTGCTGGCCGACTACCCCAGAGAGCACCGCCGGCGCCTCCGCACGAACAACATGATCGAACGACTCAACCGGGAGATCCGCCGCAGGACCCGCGTGGTGGGTGCGTTCCCGGATGGCAGATCGGCGTTGATGCTCATCAGCGCGAGAATCAGATACGTCACCGGCAACGACTGGTCCACCCGACGCTACCTGGACATGTCCCGGCTGGGCGACACCATACAGGAAGCGAACTGAACACCGTCACAACGACGAACCAAAACCAAAGTGCGCAAACAACCGGGCACTACCGGATTCGCCGCTCAAGCGAATCGATCTGTGCTCTCATTGCTTCTTGCAGTTCCTTGCAGGCGACCGGACTGTCGCTATCCAGGCAGCCGCTTATCTTCCATAATTGTTCGCTTGGTATTCCTGCTGCCAGCAGGCAATGCAACCGCTTGGCCCGAGGAATCTGCCCGGAATCATATTCTCGGTAGCCATTCGCTGTTTTCATCACAGGAAGCAGGTCCTTGTCGCTGTAATAGCGAACCTGCCTGGTGGTCAGACCAGCCTCACGTGCGAAACGACCAATACGCATCCAACGCCTCCGACTTGACTTTCACACTAGTGTCAAGGTTTAGCATACCGAGGTGTCTGACATTCAGGCCGATCAATCAAGAAGGACCTCATCATATGAAACGACTCAATCCACTCACCTTCGTTGTGCAGTTTCTGATCGGAACGGACACCTTCCTCGTGGCGCCCTTGCTTCCCCTGCTGACCGAACGCTTCGGGAACCCCGGCAACCGTGCTGGGTGAATGATATCCGCCTACGCCATCGGCTACTGCGTCACGGCTCTCTTTTCCGGCCCAATGTCCGATCGATTCGACCGCAAGCACGTACTCTGCATCGGCATGCTCGGATTCTCACTCGCCACCACCGCCTGTGGAATCGCATGGTCATTCCCCTCCATGATCGCATTGCGATTTCTTGCGGGGGTGATGGCAGCCATCGGTTCGCCGCAAGTCTGGGCGGCGATTCCACAGCTCGTGCCGAAGAACTATGTGGTCAAGGCAATGGCAGCCCCGACTCTTGGCCTGACCGTGGCGCAAATCGCAGGAGTTCCCATCGGCAGCTTTCTCGCAACACGGTCAACATCAGATCCCTTCTACGCAGTCGGAACGGTGTCATTATTGGCAACCATCGCCCTGAGCATATGGTTCCCGAGCGTCAAGCCAACAGGAGAGCACAGTCATCTGTCACAGCAATATATGACCTTGCTTCATACACGGCATGCGCTTCCCCGCTTCGCGGCATACCTGGTATTCCAAACGGGCAACTTCGCCGTCATGTCATTCATCGCCACATGGCTCTCCAAGGACTTCCAACTGAACACGCAAGGCATCGGCATGGTCATGATCGCACTCGGCGCAGGCAACACGTTGGGCGCACTCATCGGACCGCGAATCGTGGGCCACATCGGACAATGGCCCGTGCTCTTCCTCTCCATGGGTGGATACGTGATTGCATACCTGCTGCTTCCCCTAGGTACGGTCCTGGCCATTCCGGTCATGACACTCACTTGCACCTACTTCATCGGAGGCGTGCTGTTCCCCGTATTCATGAACCTCCTGCAGTCGCTGATCACGACGGCACGGGGAACCGTGTCCGCACTGGCGAACGTGCTCATGTACCTCGGCTCAACCATAGCCGGCATCATCGGAGGACCACTCCTCTCGACGCTGCCAGGATTCTGGTCAATCAGCATCCTCGCAACCATCACCACCATCGGATCAGCCCTGCTATGGAAACACAGCACACAGTAATCTACACAACGCTGAAACACTCACACAACCAGCCTAAAAACATCCGGTTCCGCGCAACGCCCACCCAGGAATACGCTCACGCCACAAATCATCAACGTAGTACGGCAGCGCACCACCCTAACCAGTGGTGCGGTAAATTGCGTTCAATACTTTATCGGTCTATGCAAGATTCCTCGCTCACCAGCGTATGACCAAACACAGATCGTCAATAGGCTGATGAGGAAAGCAAGGATTATAACCGCGCTTTTTGTTGATTTGATGGCGTCTGCTTACTGAGATGAATCCAATCTGAAGGCAAAGCCGGAGGGGTTTGCAGGTTTTGACTCAGCAGGTTATCCACGACGAATAGCATTCCCCGACCCAGTCCATAGAATTTGCCTAGCAGAATCATCCCGGTGGGCACGAATGAGGAATCGATGAAGACGTTACCTACGGTAATGAACATGCTAGTAGCGCTGGATGAAGTGCTGAATGAGTACTTGTAAGAAGCACTGATTCTATTGGCAGGATGAACGACCACACCACGGCGATCGCATAGCCAGCGAAGGCTCGATGCCGATAAAAACCCTTACAACATGGCAGCAGTGGCGAAAAAAGATGACCCGTGATGCACCTATCCCGCCGCCGCAGAGAATTTCACTCACTGGAACAATCCTTTGGCCCTGAATAGTTACACCAGGGTAACCGGTATATAACGCATCCTCCACAGTGGATGGTTGCCGGGTCAGGGAAACAAATTCGATCGCCGTACCACCGCGACCTGTAGGTAGACGCACAACACCCAACTATGCACAGACAACCGAACCCAGCAAGGCCTCAATGTGGTTGCCGTGCCGTGTCGACCTTCTGTCCACGGCACTGTCCATGGTTTCATGTGATTACTTGGGGACGACACGCAGTCATTGCAGGCCCTTTGCAAGAGGGATCGTTTCGACTGCTTCTCGGGTGAGCGGACACTTGCCGATCTCCTTTGCGTCGAGGTGAATGAAACCCTACGACACCTAGTCGTCAACGGTACCGCGAATCTTGATCGTCTCATCAGAAGAGCAGTCGACATAATATTGGGAAGATAGTCCCGCAGGCATACTCCCACAGCCCGTAGCTCGCATGGCCGTGGGCACTTGCCCAAGAATGTATCCGCTCGCTCCTCCGTGCAGAACATTCCATTGGAACAGCGTCCTTGCAGCGTCAGTGGAGTAGAGTTCAGGCAGTTCATTCTCGACGATGGCTCGCATCATATCGGATGGATCACTATAGACACTATTTTTCATAGTGATCGCGTCGCTCGTCGATTCGATCACGGCGGCAGGGGCATGGGGAATCATGGTCCTCCCCTGGTCGCTAAGATCCCACCATAGGCTGGAGCTTTCTACGGTGAAAGAGTTTTCGGCAGGAAGACAGATCCGTGGTGCTTGCCGTGATCGTCATGCGTTTCTGCCTGCGGCATCCACACCAGCGCGGACTGAACATAGCTAACTTAGCGGTTTTGCCTAACCCTTTCGCCTTCAGATGAGCAGACGACACCACCGGATTGTTCAACATTGTCGCGCATCGGGATGAACCGCTCCGATCTCGCCCATTTGCTATGGATAGTCCACACAACCAGACCTCCATCGCTACAGGGACAAGCATAAGGACACGCACGACTTTTACCGCATGGGCTTTATGGCTCTTTACCCATGAGCGCGAGAAAATGACACACGCCGCGGTGCTCCCACAGCAGTGGTCAAGAAAAATCCAGGCCGAACGACGGCACCCCAAGTGGTCATACGCAATCCTGGTTCCGCACCGATACCGGTATCGGAAATCGGTAGTGTCCGTGATAGAAGCCTTCCCACGTTCGCTGAAACGCAACACCCTCTGGTATGGACGGGCGTATCACATACGTTCCAGCAACCCACAACGGATATAGGATCAGACCGACGATGAGCAACGACCAACGTGAGCCCATGATCATTGCGGCAGCAAACCAGAGCAGCACATCGCATGTCCGGCAGGGTAGACAATGCCCAGTTAATCGTATTGCATCATCCACCTTTCCCGGAAGGACAAATGCTGCAGCAATCGCGCCAGGTACGGTGTTTTCCTGCGTTTTCCGCCATGGACGATCATGGTTATTCATGCGATTGCGCAAGGGCATCATAGATGGGTTTCCCGCCTAAAATGTCAAAGGTGAGATAGGAGATCAGCGTGACGAACCCCAACGGCATCAGAAGGTCGTAAGAAGTCATCTCGGTAACGAGGATGATGGACGTGATCGGTGCCTTGCTGACTGCTCCGAACAATCCGCTCATTCCCAGAATGAGCATGAGTGTGATGATCCCGCTGCCATCTGTACCCGCAGATGTGAACGGTGCTGTGGTAAGAAGCGATCCCCATGCGGCTCCGGCCAATGCCCCAAGTGTCAGGATTGGAAGGAATATTCCCCCCGGGCTACCCGAGCCGTATGTTATTTGCGACAAGACGAAACGGATGAGAAGAAAAGCCGTAAGCAACCCAAACGTATAGTGATGGTTGCCGATGAGGGTTACCAGTGCGTTTCCTCCGCCCAAGAGCTGGGGGGCGGAAATCCCAATCAGTGCCGTGAGCAGCATCGGCAGCAGTGAACGCAGCCCGCGTGGAATCCTCATCAGGGTGAATAGCGAGTGGGATCGTAAAAGGGTGATCTCATATACCCAGGCGATCAATCCCAGGAGCACCGCCAATACCGCCATCTGCCAGTACTGACCAAAATGCGGGGTTTCGACACGTGGAAGAATGAACACCGGTGCCGTCCCGAAGAGCATTGTGGAGACCGCGTTCGCGCTTAGCGCCGCGGTGAACGCGGCGATGCCTATGCGGACATTGAATTTGCCGTAGACTTCTTCCGTCACGAAGAGGACCGCTGCTATTGGCGCGTTGAATGCTGCCGAGAGTCCCGCCGCGGCACCTGCGGCGACGAGTTCCCTTTTGTATGTTTTGGTGGTCATAGTGCTGCCGGACAATCCCATGCCGACGCATGCCCCCATCTGTATGCACGGGCCTTCACGTCCCGCGAACAGCCCAGAGCCTATGTACAGGACGCCGCCGATGAACTTCTTCCACAAAACGCTCCACCAGGGGAAACTCGGAGATGACTGCTTGCGTAGCCTGCTCTCTATATCTGGAATACCGGAACCTTGGATGAGAGGTTGTGAAACGACCAGCTTGCCGATGATGAGGGAAGCCGCCAGCAACCCGAGTATCAAAGGGATGAGCAGCATGACGTGCGCCGGTAGAACCACACTGTAGAAGCGGGTCGCCAGCCGGAGTGAATGCTCCAGTATCCAACGGAACGAACTGACTACAATACCGGAGAGCAAGCCAACGAGAACGGACCAGCCAGCCAGACGGGGAGAAACCGTATGCCGCGACAGACTCTTCAATGTTCTCCACCGGTTATGAACCCCGCCAGCAGCCTTCATCCCATTTCGACCCATCCAAGCACCATATGTGCAACATTCGACATCCGCTTCGTCAGACATGCGGTACCGATACACGTGCCACAGGCGCTGCTGCCCCGCGTTCTTCTCTCAGATGATGAGTGAAGTCAGATACACGACGTACAGGATGACCAGCCCCATCCCCTCGATACGCGAGATGCTGTGTTTTTTGGTGTTGTAAACGAAATAACTGAAGATAGCGACAATCGCGACCATGACGGGAAAGTGTGTAGTGAAGATATCACGTGCGATACCAACGCCACCTGGGTTGAAAGTCGCGGAGTATCCAAGGACCAGGGTCATATTCAGTATGTTCGCTCCCAGAACGTTGCCGACGGCGAGATCGCCACGGCCTTTTCTGGCAGCATTGATCGTCGTCACGAGTTCAGGAAGACTTGTCCCCAAGGCGATGATTGTTGAGGCGATGAGCACTTCGGAGAGCCCAGCCCTTGCGGCAAGGGTCGATGCGCTGGACACGACGGCATCGGAACCAAACGCCAGCAGGGCCGCGAAAACGATGATCACGCATACGTTCACCGCGATCAAGCATATGTTCTTACTGCGGCCATCATCGTCGGCGACCGCTCCATCCTCGCTTGTGGAACTGTGGGACGTCTTGAGTCGCGATGAACCCTTGAACATCATGAAGAGGTATACAGGCACAACCGCCAGCAGCAGTATCCCGGCCCACTGTGGCAGCAAACCCCCTACGGAGAAGCTTGATATACCGTTATCAAGCAGGCACAGACCGATCAGCAGAATCATGACGATGGTGAATATCCGTAGTTTCGATGCGGTTTCCCGCAGAACGGGTATCGAACCGAACAAAGCACCTGCGCCTAGAACGAGGGTGGTATTCGTAATGACCGAACCGGTGGCGTTGCCGACGGCCAGATCCGAGGATCCCTGAGCGACAGCCACGATTGAGGTTGCCAGTTCGGGCAAAGTCGTGCCCAAGGATATGACGGTCGCACCGACGACTATTCTTGGAATGCCCAACTCTGCTGACACGATGACGGCCCCGTCGATCAACTTGTCGGCGCTGAACACGACCAAGGCCAATGCCAGCAGCAGAACAACCACGACGAGGAAACTTGACTGGCTGGAGATAAAATTGTCTATCAAAGGAGACCCTTCTTCGGTGCACGGCACCGTTCTCCGCGCCCTCGGAGAATGATTTCCTTGAAGCTTATGAAAGCCCAACCTCTACAACATGATGAACGTCAACATTCCACCACAGGGATTCGACACCATCACAAAACACCAAAAACGACCCCATCACTTCTTTGCTGCAGTTTAAGCCGGGTGGTTTTACTGCTCAGCTTATTCGGCGACGGGTGCCGTCTGGAGCTGGCCCACGGGGTTCCAACTCCGACTTACGCCAGCCTTTCCCGGTCGTGTATCATACAGACTGGTGATGCGCTGGTTGTCATCATACGGTGGAGAGGGTGTCTGGCTCCTGGATGGTATCTTAGACGATGAATCAGTGATGGCAGGCGTCTCGTCAGTTGCCCGCTGGTGACGGACCGGAGAGGCTCATCGTCTTTTTTGCGTCGTTTATTATATTCCTTGCAATCCGTGGACCCCTCGACCTCCTTCCGTTGGGACCAGCGAAGTGATGGTTTCTCCACCATGTTCTGCACCGCCAGTGTCGACACCAAATTTTATTATGCGAGCCCACCAACGGCAGGAGGCTGCGGACGTTTTCTCGAAAATGGTCTAGGCCACCGCCCCTTGTTTCCCCCTGCTCCATATGCCACCATTTCATCTCAGAGATTGTTTGGCACGTTGACGGTTGCTCCGGTGTAAGCACTCGTCGGCGTTTTCATGATCTGTCCGCAGATCAATTATTCCCAGTGTTCTGGGTAGATAACTTCAGCCTTCATACGGTCATAGAACCCTCTGCGGCTGAGTCCCTGTCGGGGAACAGCCCTTCTCGCTCCTGGATGATGACATGCTTGATGCAAGGCTGATCCACGGGGACCTCCGGTAAGGGTAGCCGTGACCCGAGTACACGCCGCGACCATTATTGCCGGACAAAGATGCGATGACTTGCACAAGCATGGCATTGGCCAATTGGGCGTTCCGATGCAGACCAGTGGTGCAGTGACGATCTTCTCTGATACGCGCAGGTCCAAAGCGCGGTGATAGCGACGACACCCATAACGCAAGGAAGCATCCTTGAACAGCACGCTCACACGCAGGACATCCGAAGTCTGACACGAGCATGATGATAGTGATAGCCACTCAAGGGAGCCATCAGTCTGATGGCCAGACAATGTAGTGAAAACATCAGACGCAGCCGGTCGATCGACTCCGCTACATATTCGAGCGAGTCGTAGGGGCGTCTTGACTCCCTCATTAGGCCATCGTCTCCCATTGATGCTTTCGACCAGCACGCTGCCATATGGGCGCCTAGAGCATTAACCGATGACGTCAGTACCAGCCGACCGCACCTTTTGCCAGTGTCGGAGGTCGGCGTGCTGACTGCCTTATTGGTGAATCGATCCTTTCGACATCTACTTCCGTAGGCTTTACCGCACTCTGCGTTGTAGGGACCCACCGAGAGAACATATCGATCATGGCCGAGACATTGCGTCATGCAGGGTGGATACGTGCATATGACGGATCCGTGACCCACGCCATGTTCGGAGCGTTCGCAAGCGTACACGCGGCGACGCACGTCAACCAATGACAGCGCATCTTCTTTCTTGTCGCGACGATAACACGTCCACGCACCAAGCCGCGCATGCATTCAAAACGCATGAGACATGACATCCCAGTATGGTTCGCATGCGCATCAGCCTCGGCACCGCCAACAGCATCGTCACGTTCGGGGAACGTTGCATCCTCCCATGAGCATTGACACGCTCGCGCAGCTCACACGCATCACCTCAACCACCCGAGCTCTTCTAAGCGTGCATGATGACGTGGTACCACGGTTGAACGCTTGATTGGTCGACAACCGTTGTGCACCGTTCCGCACAGGACACGACAGACTGGATCGGCCGCCAAAATCTCAAGCAAGTATAGGGCCGATGAGCACACTACCGCGTGTTGCGAGTCCTCGCCTCCCTCGAAGAGGCTCGATATCCCCTTCACAATCTCGTTCCCCTCCACCAGATGGCAAACCTCATGTTCCATTTCTCTGATCCGCTACAACTCAAGCTGAGCAACCGGTCTTCTCCTCTGACGTCTGCGGATGCACAGCCACTGGTACGCCTGCAACTTGCCGACCACGCCTCGATCCCAAACGCAGCCTGATGCACGGACTCATATTCGTCCAAATAACCTTGCATCATCTTCATTGGCCGATCCTTCACCTGTTGTGGATAACGGCCCCCCATTTTCCCTCAAAGGAAGAACGGAATCAAAACGATGTCGGTACATGCAGACGCTATTCATATCAGTTGGAGGCATTCCGTAAATCTCCGATTTTGATGGTTATAGACCCCAACAGACACGAGAGTAATGAACCTACGAGCACGGCAAGCCGAGCCAGATCTATGCTGTTCTGGTCATAAAAAGCAAGACTGGATATAAGGAAGGATACCGTGAAGCCGATGCCGCACAGTTGCGCGACTCCGACGATGTCACTGAGATGCGTTCCCCCGCCTATGTTGAAACCGGCGAGTCCGCAGAGTCCGGTCATGATCAAGACCCCTAATGGTTTGCCAATGACCAGTCCGACGACAATGCCAAGGAACAGCGGTCTCTTTAACGTGCTGCCTCCCACATCACCTAGAGGTATTCCCATGGCGAAGAACGCAAAAATGGGCAACGCGATCAGAGCTGACAAGGGTGATAGTAAATCTCGGTAGCGTCCCGCTCTGGCGGTGGTCTCTTCGTGCAGGGGTTTGGCTGGTACGAGTAATCCGATTGCCACACCAGAGAGTGTGGGATGAATCCCGGCGCTGAGCATAGCGTACCACGATCCGACTGCTATGAATATCAAGAGTATCGAGCTGCTAGCTCGCATGCGGGAAGCAACAAACCAAATTCCCAAACAAGCACATAGGATCAGCAGCGGAAGAATCGATGAGGGGTGTGAATAGACGAAGGCAATGAGAATTATTCCAATGACGTCATCAACTGTGGCGAGGGTGAGAAGAAACGCTTTGAGCCTAGGTAGAGTCCGTGAAGAAACCATTGAAAGAATGGTCAGCGAGAAAGCTATGTCAGTCGCTGTGGGAATTGCCCACCCACCCATCGTGGATGGAGACGACAAGTTTATTAACATGAACATGATTACAGGAAGCACCACTCCACCTATGGCCCCAAAGATCGGAGCTACGGCATTACGTGGATTCTTCAAGAATCCTGTCGCCATTTCTTGGCGAAGATCAAGGCCAATAATGAAGAAGAATAGGGTGAGTAAACCTTCTTGGCTCCACTCGGAAACAGTCATATCAAGATGGGGAAGGGGTAACCTTATGCGAAATTCTGCGATAGCCAGGTAGGCAGCTGAAGTGCCTGGAAAATTCACAGCTCCAAATCCGAGAAACCCAAACACCACCATGACAAGCCCAGCCTGCTTATCATTGCGCACAAATCTAGAAAGCAATGATGTTCCGTTAGCCGATATCATAGAAGAACCTCACATAACCTCGCTACTTTCACATGGCCACATCCAGTAGAAAATCCTTTCATCCGGGAACGACTTTCTTAAACCGGGAAGCGCTAGCTGGGACGAGATCACCGAATGAACCTAATCATTACGATCGTCTTCTGATAGACGGCCTTGCTAAAGGCTATATAAATCCTCTAGCCTAGGAACACGGTCCGTCCCAGCACAAAGCCTGGCGGCGAGATCTTGAAAGCACAAGAGGAAGACAAAGCCAACTATGGTCCAGCAAATTCTGCTTGTTGTTTAAACCATGATCGATCGCCGAGGCGATTGCATGATTGCCGATCAGACCATGGAACTCCTCTGACAGCCGAGGGGCGCGCGGTGGGGACACGCCGATGGCGTCTACGTCCCGCCCCATGTCCATACGTCACTCATGGGGATGTTGCCGCAGAGAACTTCGTCCTGTTTGAATGCAACCGTCGTGCATCTGATCCGCATCCACCGATGGTCTGGCTCAGCGTGATATTCGCAGTGATTGACACCGTACTCCGTGTTCCCTCTAACTTTCGTGCTACCCCCCTGCGAGTGGCTGGCCACTCTAACGAGAAGATCGGAGTGCCACAACAGGAGAAACACCAACCACAAAGGTTATTGGGCATGTGAAAGAGATCGTCGAAACCGCCAGCTACCAGCGCCTAAACCTCAATCCAAGTATTCTTGTAGGAACACGCGATATGCGTAGGTGCGCTTTATCCGCATGCGGGTCTTTCTCGTTGCGAGTGTATCTGGAGGTCCTCATTACTGTTCCTTGCCGTCCGTCCAGCGGTCGGCGAAGCAGAAACGCGAATTCGTTCAATACAAGTTCCCATCTTGCGGCACATCGCAACCTACTTTGCCTGTAGATTCTAGCGACCGCATGTTCCGGGTAGCGGTAGGCTGCCTTTCACCCAAGGAATCGCCCGCGAGCCTGTATGAATCGGCGGAAAGGATATCGATCATGCTGGTAGGGCAGATGACCCGGTAGATCCCCACCTCATAGTCGAGAACGGGATGATCCGTTAACACACACGTTCCGCCCGAGTCTTTGATTACGGGATGCTTGCTTACCCAGTGTTCGAGCATCATGCCACGCGCACACTCGGCAGGGACAGGAATGACGGCCGTATAAAGATGGGTTCATGTCACAGCGAAGCGCGTGTGGGCGCTGATCTTTCCCGTGCTCAGTCCTTCATATACAGGGAGAACGCCACCTTGTCCACAAGACCCCACCCTCCCCTCATAAAGAGGTGTCTATCTGATTAAGCGCGTCCAGATACGGTATCGGCAGTAACCGCTTTACCGCACGGTGGATTTCACGAATCTCGCCACAAAGCGCCGGCGTCGCCCTGATGCGTGCTGGAGACACGAGCGTATCCGCCCTGATATCCTATGCTCTTCCCAGAGGCAACACCATTCCCCGACAATTGTTTTCTCCCTGCCTGGACCGCGACCAGAAGAGTTCGCGCGCGACATGAGGAGCCTCAAGATATTCGACGTCGCCTTGTTCCCGACGCACGCCTCGCCCCAACGGCTTATGCAACACGCTCAGGAATAGAGCACCATCTATCGGAGAGGACGGCCCGTGCAGCCAATGTCGAGAGAACGCAATATGTGACATACCCACACCATGCTTTTCCCCGACATTTCAGCTACACGATCGACGATTAGCTGTTCTCAATTCTTAACAGCAGCGTTTTTTCATGCATGCTTGCACCCGTTATGCCACGCAGAGAATCGGACTCCCACATCTTGCGCGGAAAATGCTCTGATGCCAATGGGCTGTATTGTATGGTGCGGACACTGCCTGATGCAGACATGCAACAGGAATGAGCTCACACTCATCCACGCATCACAACAGATTGCAGGGCCGCCGCGAGCCAGAAAGCGCTGTCCGCCCGTCGCCTCGAAAATTCTCCTGAAGATTGTAAATACTGGTATCCATACATCTCGCTGGCACCAGGAGCACGGACTTTGCCGGTTTCACCAATGCGTCGAGAGCCTGCACGGTTTCCTCGATCGTGGTGCCATAGCCGAAACGATGCAGTATATACAGATCACGACAACCAGTGTTCAGACGACCCAGGCTTCCCTCTATTCCACTTTCAATCGCCTCTATTTCGAACCCCTCATTAATTGCACTTGGCTCGACAGAATCACCCGAGCTTTTGGTTTGCCGAGCTAGCCCAGGAATCCCTTATGAACTCCACACTGCGCCCGCCCGCATAACAGGTAAAAGCGTTACCTGGTTGCCAGGCGCTTTAGCTGGGGTGCCACGAGTGGCATTCTGATCGACCGTCCACTGCTGCTGGCTTGTGTCCGGACATCCGAAGGGCATTCCCCCAATAACATGGGCGGAACTTGCAATTCCCTATGCTCCTAACGGCATGTGCCTCAGATCGCTTCCTTTAATACCTTCACAGAAGATTGCCCAAGCCATGGTGTTACGGTTGCACAATCGTACAAGAGCGTACTCATCGTTTTACCTTGCGAAACCGTTGTTTTATCGTGTGAGCAGATACCGCGTCCCATATCAGTACATCCTTCAGGACCATCCTCAGTACTAAGAGATACCATTGTCTGGGAAGTAGACACCACTGACCCGATCGAAACGACCATAATAACGCAAACCCATTGAATATTAGCCCTCTGCTTACCTGCTTTGAAGATTCCGACCGATATCAGGTAATCCAATACAGACTAGGATCTTAAGTTGGCTTCAAATCACGATATGGGACAGTGCCGTGGAGAATTCTATTATTCCGGAACCAGATACCTGCTCGTGCGTCATCATCGGCGCTCCAATTTATGGCATCACACGCACACCGTTGTGCCCAGTCAAACACCACCCATCCTGGTCTCGTGCCGGTCATCGAGGCTTGAGTTCGATGCAACCACACTCTGATATGCATGCTCACCCGAACGGGGCTTCTTGAACTCAGAGCAAACCAGACGCAAAAACGCGGGCACCTCGGAAATTACCAATAAGCATATTCTTCCACAAGCAACGTCACAGCGAAGTAGAATATCAATACGGCCTTTCGCTGTTTGGTGTGGGTGGGCTGGTTATATGGTGACGGTGGCTAGGTCGAGCTTGCCGCGGGTCAGGTAGATCATCGTGGAGAAGTAGTCCATGTTGCGCAAGCCGCGGGCTCGGGTTTTGATGTGTTGGATGATGCCGTTCAATCCCTCGAGGATCGCGTTGGTGCACCGGTGGTCGAAATACGTGAGGATGTCCTGCCAGTGACGACGGATCCGGCGGGCGAGGGTTTTCATGGGTTCCAGACGGGAGTGCATCATCCACGAGCACAATGTCTGGAACCCGGCTTCGGCCTGCATCCGGCTCGTGCCGGTGGCGTGGATGTCCTGGAGGGTCTCGCGCATCCGGCGGGCGCGTCCGGTCTTGACCCGTTGTTTCTGCAGGTTATGCTTGGTCTCCAGCTGGAGCCCGGTCAGGCCCTCCTCGTTGCGCAGCCACAGGTATTTCGTGCGCCTGAGCGGGGGGTTGCGCCCGGCCTGCGTCTTGCGGACCTTGTCGACGGCCTCGTTGGCGTGCTTGATCACATGGAACTTGTCGATCACCTTGGCGGCGTTGGGCAGGTGTTCGCGGATGCCCTTGGCGAACCCCAGGCTCATGTCGCAGGTGACCAGTGTCACCCGGTTCGGGTCACCGTTGTGGTCCATGAAATCCAACGCGAACCGTTTGACGGTGTTCGCGTCCTTGCCGGGCACCACGCAGATCACGTTGCGCTCCGCCAGATCGGCGACCACGGTGATGTACCGGTGGCCTTTGCGGCTGGTCTCGTCGATGCCGATCGCCTCCACGCCCGTGTAATCCTCGTACAGGCGGGCCTGGTCCACATCATGTCTGATGAACCGCCACAATCTCGTGTCATGTTCGCCGACCTGCCCGGCTATGTCCGCGACCGGCTGGCTTTTCGCCAGCTCCACGACCATCGCCTCGAACAACAGCGTGAACCCGCTGCCTGGACGGGCCCACGGCACCGGCACCGCACGCACGCCGTGCTCGGGGCATGATACGCGCGGCACGCCCGCGTGGATGAACGCCTTGTACTGGAAGAAGTTCAAGTGCCGCCACACCCGGTTCCTGACATCATGCATCGGGCACTCCTCCCGCCCGCACTCCGCATGCGGGCAAGAAAAACGCGAGCCGGGCTCGAATCCGATCATGATGTGCAATTCGCGTCTGCCGCCCTCCCCGTCACGCAACTCCACACCCGAAACCCTCCAGGAATCAGGCAACTGCAAGGCGGCGGTGAACAACAACGTGGTATCCATACCCCCAAACTACCCGCCAGCCACCTCCACCCGACCAGCCCACCCACACCAAACAGCGAAAAGCCTGTATTTCAGCCTTTCTTTCGTGGCGCTGTGCCTTATTTTCCTCGCCATCCAGATCGTGCGCGCACAGGTGAGCTTTGATCAGAAGGGCTATCTCCTTGGAATCTCACTGATCGCTGCCAGTCTCATCGTGATCTATGGGCTCACACCCCTCGCCACGCACCTGCTTGCGAACGCATTCACCGGAGCAGGCGGGGCATTCCGGGCAGTGGCCACTCTCGTTGTCATCGCGGGCCTCGTATGGATTTCTTCCGCAGGCCACGGCTGGGAAAAGATACGTCACCATCAGTAATCCGACGCTCGCCCACAGGCGGTTCCCAAATATTTCTCGGTAATTTTCCGATTCTTGACTGCGGTCAACTTCTCCTGCTCTCTGCCCTCCTAGGTTTAAAGGCAGAACAAAGGAGAAAAGATGTTAACCCTACAGAAGTTTTTCGCAAACAATAAACGCACCATAGTCATCGGCATGACGGTTTTCGTCGCCGCCGCACTCCTGCTTCAATACGCGTTCGGCCTCGGATTCATCTCCAACTGGCTGTATGGAGCGGTTGGCGTGATAGGACTTGTACCGCTGATTATCAAGGCCATCAACTCGTTGAAGTTCAAAGTCGTCTCCATTGAGCTGTTGGTGAGTGTGGCGGTCATCGGCGCACTCATCATCGGCGAGTTCAGCGAGGCGGGAATCGTCACATGGCTCTTCCTGCTGGGTGAAGTCATTGAAGATGCGACTCTCGCCAAGACGCGCTCGGCCATCAAGGAGCTTACGGAACTCGCGCCGCAGACGGCCTGGCGCGTGGAGTCCCCCACCGATCGCAACGCCGAAGAGGTGGATGTGGACGAAATCGACGAGGACGACTACCTCCTGGTGAAAACGGGAAGTCAAGTACCGGTAGATGGCCGCATTGTTTTCGGCGATGGTCATCTTGACGAGGCAAGCGTCACCGGCGAGCCGCTCCCCCGCCATAAAAGCGCGGAGGGTAGCGACGAGGTATTCGCCGGCACCAATCTCACCGACGGAACCATTGTGGTGCAGGCCACCAAGGTGGGCGAGGACACCGTCTTCGGAAAGATTCTCGAACTCGTAGAAGAGGCCGAGGATTCCAAGACCGGCGCCCAGCGTTTTATCGATCGCTTCTCCAAGTACTACACGCCCGTCGTACTGCTCATCGCGCTCATCGTTGGCATCGTCACCCAAGACGTCCGCCTCGCCATTACCATCCTCGTGCTGGGTTGCCCTGGTGCGTTGGTGATCGGAGTTCCGGTTTCCAACGTCGCAGGTATCGGTCTCGGCGCACGGCACGGCGTGCTGGCAAAGGGCGCGCAAATGCTGCAGTCGCTCAGTGAGGTGGATACCGTCGTCTTCGATAAGACCGGCACCCTCACCACCGGTCACCCCGCGGTGGTGCACGCACAGACGCTTTCGGAGGACGTCCTCGCCTGGCATCTCGCCGCCAGCGCCGAACGCGAATCCTCTCACCCATTGGCCGCCGCCATCATCGAATATGCACGCACCACACACTCCATCGACATCGCGAACCTCCCGGCAGTCTCGGAAACCCATGTCATCGCCGGCAAGGGAATCGTCGCAAGCGTCGAAGGGCACCACGTCGCCATCGGAAACGAAGCGCTACTGGCCGCCGAGAACATCGCCCTCACCACCGGCGACAACGACACTAACGAGTGGAAGCACCAAGGGCTTTCGCTGGTGTACGTGGCAGTGGATGGCCAACTGCGCATCATCGCAGGAATCGGTGACGCACTGCGCCCAACTACCATTACCGCACTCTCCCAACTGAGAGAACGTGGCATCAAGCATCTCGTCATGCTTTCGGGAGATGGACAAGCAACCGTCGACGCCATCGCCGGAGAGCTTGGCTTGGACGAAGCGCACGGAGGCCTCCTCCCACAAGACAAGGCGGACTTCATCAAGCAACTGCAAACCCAAGGACGTAAGGTGGCCTTCGTCGGTGACGGAATCAACGACAGCCCGGCTCTGGTGGCCGCGGATCTCGGCATCGCCATGGGCAACGGCACCGCGACGGCCGTCGAAATCTCGGATGTGGTGCTTCTCAACTCCGACATCTCCAAGCTGCCCACCGCCTACTCCATCGCACGCTCGACGGTTGCGAACACACGCGAGAACATCGGCATCGCCCTGGCGACCGTGCTCTTCCTCTTCATCGGTCTCTTCGCCGGATTCATCTATATGGCATCGGGCATGTTGGTCCACGAGGCGAGCATTCTCATCGTGGTTGTCAACGCGCTTCGTCTGCTTCGCAAAAAACTTGACGGAGGTCAAGTGCGAAAGAACTAGCCGCACTTAAAGTAAAAATCACAAGGAAACAAGTACGGAAACGTACGGAAACGAGGACATCATGCATAAAGCAATTCTGAAGGTCAACGGGATGACATGCCCGTCCTGCCTCACCACCATCCAAACGGCATTAACAAAGCAAAACGGCGTCGGAGAGGTCAACGTGCTCTTCAACGCAGGCAAGGTCAAGGCAGCCTTCGACGAGAACGCGACCGACGCACAGACTCTCGCCAACGTCGTCAGCGAGCTGGGTTATTCAGTAGAAAAAGTAACAGTAAAGGAGCAGAAATAATGACAAACACCACGAGCGCACAGCCCCTCACCCCACAGGAACGCTACGAGCAGGAAGCCGCGCAATCCGACAAGGACCACCACACCCCCACCGCTGGCGCGATGACCGGCCACATCATCTCGAATCTCTTCCTCGACATCCTCAAGATTCGTCAAGCGAAGTTGTTCGCGAAGGGCACCACACGCCTCTTCCTCGAGCAGCACGCCGCACAGTGGATCGCCGTTGAGACGGAAACGATTGAACGCCTCGACTCGGTGCTGGTCAGCGACAACGAGATGGTGCCGACCACGACTGAACAGCTCAATGAATACGGCAAGCTCACCGAGGACCCGGTACGCAAATACGCAGCGGGCGAGGATCAGCTGACCGACCTCATTCACGACTTCGACTGGCAGCTCATCTTCGTCGGCAAGGCCATTGCCCTGGCGGATAATGAGGGTAAGACCGCGCTTAGCTCGGTTCTAAGCGACTTCCGCTTCTGGGCCAAGCAGCAGATTCTCGAGGCGCAGCTCTTCCTCGGCAACGATCCGACCGACGGTCTGTATAAGGAAGTCGATGATGATGACGACGACGATGACGACGAGTGAGCCGTCAGCAAACAGGTAAATGAATGAGCCGAGGGTGAACTGGCCGGCGCGGCAGAGTGGTGAAAGGATGGGTATCGTGGAAAACATGGATAAGACGGTTAAAGATCCGAGTCATGCACATCACGTAAGCCCCACACACGACCACCGCTGCGCCGGACTTGTGCCGCTCTTCTCCGAACTGCCGCAAAACGACCAGGACTTCATCGACAGCCAACTGCATCACCGCATCTTCGAAATGGGCGATCAGGTGTTCATGCCCGGCGACGAGCTGAAGCTTCTCATCGTTGCCAGAGGCTCCATGAAGGTCTACCGCATGAGCCGCAGCGGGCGCGAACAACTGCTCCGCGTGCAGAAGCCCGGCGGGTACGAAGGCGAGGCGTGGCTGCTCGGTCAACCCAACGACTCTCTCTACGGACAGGCCCTTGAAACCACTGAAGTGTGCCTTCTCTCCCACTCCGCCTTCCACAAAGTACTTCTTGAGCAGCCCCTCCTCAGTGTTCGGTTGCTGGAGCTCAACGCCGCGAAGCTCGTCTCGTTGGAGCAGCTCAACGGGTTCCTCGGCATGGACCGTGTGGAGGAGCGTCTGGCCACCTATCTCCTCGATATCGCCAAGGCGTCAGGCTCGTTGCGTTTCAGCCTTCCGATCCGCATGAAAGAGCTGGCGCACCTTCTCGGCACCACACCCGAGACACTGTCGCGCAAGCTGAAGGTGCTGGAGGACGATGGGCTCATTGCACGGCGGCGGCGCGAGATTCAGATTCTCAACCAGGATGAGCTGGAAGATATCTGACGCCCTCTACCTGCACATCTGACGAAAAGTTCAGATGTGCAGGTAGAGTCTGAGTTCACTCATCCCCGACGAGCCGGGGCGCCGAGATCTGAGTGAAGATTGTGGCGAGAAGCTCATTCATCTTGCGTTCTTTTTTCATATCTTCTGCCTTCACCCCGAACACATACATATTCTGACGAAAAAGAAACCTCACTTTATCGATATCGTGCGTCCGCGTCTCATGAAGGCCGTGTTGCCGACCGTGATATTCGAGCGCAAAGCCGTACTGCGGATAGGCGATGTCAAAATAAGAGACCTTGCCACTCACCGGATCACACGTCTTCATATTGACAACCGCACCCGTCAATCCGTGACGTTCCATCAGCAGACGGAGCCTGGTCTCCTGCGAGGAATCCGTTCCGGAACGGGGCATCGACACGGCCTTCATGCACGCCTTTCGACCGCGAAAATTCAGGTCAGTTTCGAGAATTTCCTCAAATCTCCGCACACCCCCTGGAACGAAACTGCGCTGACGACGCATCAGCGAATCACCGAGCACCACCAGCTCCTCGAGTGATATCCACTCCGCCAAGAAAAACTCTTGCTGGCATCATCTTGTGTGCTCAATTTGTGTTATCTTAATGAAGGAACTATACGAGTCACCAGTTCAACCCTACTACCGCATGGGATTACACGGGCATGTAGCGTACCATTAACACGAAGAATTGGTTATGAAAAGCACGATAAATTTCATCTTTACCAGACATGACCTCTTCCCTTCCACGTTGGGAGACTTCCCCTATTTATTTCTTCAAGCACCTGAACTGGGTCAGCCTTGCAAACATTGCAAATATTTAAGAATTCGGTTAGACAAACGGGAGCTGTCAACATTTTCCTGATATCTCGCACTCTGTTGTAGCTGATTGAGTCATTCATAAACTCGGCAATATGGGTATTCGTCATATCTGTTTCAGTTATCAATCTATCGATTTCTTCTGAAGCGACTACGCTGCAATTTGACCGTTCGTATTTTCGCGTTGGCGCGCACTGCATCAAATCATGACATATATCACTTGCTGTATTCTTATATCAAGCGACATTCCCCATGCTGTCATAAAGTAACAAGTGTTATATTTCTGGTCGTGAAGAGTCTAAGAGAGGAATCCCCTCGCACACTTGTCACTTCGGTAGCTAGGAGCTCAGCGCACTACTTGGAGAGTCTTTTGTGAGATGAATGCGGTGCGCAGTGACCATAGGATGCTGGCTGCATCGATGCCTTCCTGGATAAGCGCTCCAAGGACAACGGAAATAAGCCCGAATGCTGCAAGAACCATACACGCTGTTGCAACAACCAGTCCTCCTACAACCGCCTGTAACATGATCTTACGCGTCATGCGGGCAATCTCAACAGCCGAAGGCACTCCGCCAATGTCATCGTTCATGATGACCACCTGGGAGGATTGCGATGCCGCCGTGGATGACCCGTCAGTCATGGCGATGCCTACATTCGCAGCAGCAAGTACGGGTGCATCGTTGACACCGTCACCAACCATCATCGTTATCTCGGCATGATGTTTTACATCAGTTTCCGATTGTTCGGCACGGTTTGCATGAACCGCAGCGAATTTATCCTCCGGTAGCAGGGACGCACGCACATCCTGGATGCCAACCTCCTTGGCCACGATCTGTGCCGAATCCATATGGTCGCCTGTAAGCATCGTTATCTTGTGGATGCCCAGCACGCGCAATCTCTCGATGGATGCTCGGGCAGCCGGTCTCGGTACATCACGCAGAATAATCCTCGCGGCAGGCGTGCCATCGATGGAAACATATGCAGCCATCTCATTCAATGCAGCTTTGTCCCACTTGTTCCATTGACTCCGGCTCTGTTGGCTCCATTCATCTGATTTGCCTGGCAGCGACAAGCCATTTCCCACAACGAATTCAGCTCTGCCAACGCAAACGGTTTTTCCGTCTACAACCCCCTGTACACCTTGGCCTGGCTGCTCACGAATATCCGTTGCAAGCAATGTCTCCTTCCCTGTTCGTTCGGCAGCCGAAACAATGCCTTTGGCCAGAATATGCACCGAATTGCTTTCCAACGCCCCTGCAGCACAAAGTATCCATGTCGAATCTGTATGCTCAAACCCCTCGGCCAGTTCAACCCTTGTCACCTGGGGTTGTTTGCTTGTAAGGGTTCCAGTTTTATCAAAGAAGATGTGGGTCACCTTCCCAAGCACTTCCAGGATTTCCTGCCGTTTGATAATGATGGAGGACCGGGCCAAACGTCCGGTTCCTCCCATATATGCAACGGGTGCCGCGATAAGCAATGGGCATGGTGTCGCCAGCACAAGCACTTGTGGGAATCTGACCGGATTGCCGGTCAAAGCCCATGCCGCGCCTGCCAGGATCAGTGACAGAATCGTGAATGGAATCGCAAGGGTGTCGGCTGTTCGAACTATTGGCGCGCGCGACTCCCTTGCCGTTTTCACGAGGTCAAGGATGCGTTGGTACTGCGATTCGTTTGGAGGAGTCGCAACGCGCATGGCAAGCGCCATCTCTCCGTTGATGGATCCCGAAAGCACGTGCCCAGCCTTTCCGACATGCACAGGCATCGATTCCCCGTTGATTGCGGACATGTCAAGGGTGGCCCGATCGCTGAGAAGCTCACCATCGGAAGGAACTGTTTCACCAGGTCGGACGATGAGGACATCGCCCACCTTCACCTGGTCTATCTGTCGCACTTGCCAGGGAGAAGACAGCAGATCATTCCCTGTTCTCGTGACAACGTTTGCCGTTGCGGGTGCTGCATCGACCAAGGCAGTTAGGCTTTCCTGTGCGCGTCGCTGCGCATATATCTCGATCATCTCACCGGTACGAATCATCAGGCATACTAGCCAAGCAGCCCAGTATTCTCCCACCATTGCCGTTGATGCGATAGAGAGCAACGCAAGAAGATCGACTCCAACTCTGCCCTTTCTGAAAGCAACGATCATCTCGTGAATCGTATCGATCGCTGTATAGACGACTAGAGCCACAATCAGCCACACCGCTCCCTGATGCCAAGGTGTGCCCGGATTCCACAACCCCGCACTGCACACACCGACGAATGCAGTTACCGCCATAGCCGGGTAACGGGCAATCAATCCACCTGCATGGGGGAGAAGGTCTGTCAAAGTCATATGGTCATGTTCTGCAAGTGTCGGTGCATCTCGTCGATTGTTGTTCATTACGCATGCCTTCAGTAATTCATTAATTGTATTGCGAGTGTTCACTACCGGATGGGTTGTTCTATACTGAATTGTTAATTGTGTGGTTATGCGATCGCAACAAACAATGTGGTGTGTTTGTTCGATATCGGACACTTCTGCGTAGTTGTATGGGATGAAAGCACGGTTGCAGGAAATGCGGTCGTGCAAACTGGGGAACTCCCTATGCAGGGAGCATAAAGGTGGGAAGCATGTCAAGAACCGTACTTGATCCGGACAGGCGTCGGCAACGGACACAGCAGGCGATCTTCGATGCCTTCGCCGGACTGTTCGCAGTGGAAAACTACTCTGATATCACCGTGCAGCAGATCATCCGCGAAGCGAACATAGGCCGCAGCACCTTCTATGACCATTACCAGTCAAAGGAGGATCTGCTTGACGACCTGTGCGTCGACATGTTTCACCATGTCGCTTCGCCACGACCTAGTACCTTGCAGGATCATGGATTTGAGCAGCGTCCCGGCGAACTGATGCCCGCACTCACACACCTGCTTTTTCATCTTCGTGAAGACAACGCCAGACTTCGCGGATTGCTTACAGGCACCAGTTCGGGACTGTTTCTCAAGAAGATCAAACCCTACCTGCATGCTCTGGTGAAAGACGAACTTCGAGCCGACCAGCACTGCTATCTATGTGATGAGGTTCCCGAGGACTTTCTCATCAACCACATCGTAGGATGCTTCACCACTGCTGTGGATTGGTGGGCTTCCCATGATTTCAAGGAATCACCCATCACATTGAATTCATATCTTTGCACGCTTCTGCCAGCGGAAATCACTGCAGGCGAACATACCAGCATCCACAAGAAATGAGGAATATTGAGTGAAAAACATACCTATAGGAACCGCCGACATGGCCGCGTCACGTATTGCTCTTGGCGTGATGCGCATGGACGTACTGAATAAATACGATGCCGCGAACGTTCTGAACACCGTGCTGAAGCGCGGCGTGAATTTCTTCGATACGGCCGACATCTATGGATTCGGCGCGGGTCACGCCCATGCGAGTTCTGAGGTGTTCGGAACTGCACTGAAAGACACCGGCGTGGAGCGATCAGATGTCTTCATTCAAACGAAATTTGGCATACTGATCGATTATTCCAATGGCAGTGCCCGCCGCTACGACTCGTCCGTCAAGAATCTAACGGAATCGCTGGATGGAGAACTCGTCGCATTGGGAACCGACTATGTCGACAGCGTGCTCATGCACCGCCCAGATCCACTCGTTGACGCAGATGAGTTCGCCAATGTCATTGATACACTGATCAGCTCCGGCAAAGTGCGTCATGTCGGCGTGAGCAACATGGACCCCTGGCAGATCGAGTATCTGCAGTCTTCCTTGAAGACCCATATTCAAGTAGACCAGTTGCAGTTTGGGCTGATGCACACGCCAATCATTGATGCCGGGATACACGTGAACATGTCTGACGACGATGCAATCAGCCGCGAGGGTGGCATCCTGCCATATTCACGACTACGCAACATCACCATTCAGGCGTGGAGTCCCTTCCAATCCGACACCCAGTACGGCGCGTTCATTGGAAATCCGCATTTCCCGGAACTGAACAATGAGCTTGACCGACAGGCACAGAAACACAACACCACACTGAATGCAATCGCTACGGCATGGGTACTGTATCACCCTGCAAACATACAGATCATCCTCGGATCGATGAACCCGCAACGGCTGTCACAGATGATCGACGGTGATACCGTTCAGCTCGAACGTCAGGACTGGTGGGATCTGTACAAGGCAGCAGGTCATCGGGTGCCTTGAAATCCGCTCGCTCCGGTGAACCGTACCCCATTGTTGAATTGGAATATTCAATTCAATGAGTGGAGTGCGATTTTCATGCCTGTGAATCGTGTAAGAAAAGAAGATTATGACTTTAAGTTGACAGCTTTTAGCTTGATCGTCAAGGTATAGGGGAGACGTTCGACTGCTTAAGAGCTTGCGATTTCCGAGGATGTAGCGTGACAGTTGATTTTGACGTATCGCACCCATGGCATGGAAGAACTGGCGATGAGCGGAAAATGATCGCATGGATCGAAGACGAAGCTTTCGGCCTGTCGCTATCAAGTTGGCCGCGGGAGGACCCTGTCCTAGTGGTCGTGAAATATGGTCTTTCGAACGGAAGCCTGCTAGTGAGATGGTGCAGTGAATACCGCAGTGCAGGTGGCCATTTCGCCGATCTTCTAGAAAGGGATCGTGGAGCGGGAGTCCCGTTTCAACAGGTTGGGTACGGATTTTCCCGAATCTCCCCGAAAGGAGGAATAGTTCCTCCACTGATTCGCCCGTCAGATTGGCATTTCAGGCCAAACCTGCGCACAATCCTGAGCACTGTCTTGGCTGCCACTCTCTGGCCGAACTCGCCCAACAAACACATGTGTATATGCCGATGCCAGCACCCATTCGGGCTTCTTAAGAAAATCCTGGCAATCAATGGCTCCTGTCGGGTCTCGCCACGGGCGCAGGATACAAAAGATAGTAATAGTAAGAGGAACGTGCCTGGGTGGACTAGATTACGGACAGCGACCATTGTGTTTGCAGTGTCAGTGGACATTTGACATGTAGCGATGTGATTTTTCTGTCGTCGTTGCGGAGCGCAGCGTCTGCTCCTGTGATGGCGAAGAGTCTTCCTGTTGTGCTGCGTCCTGCAACCGCACATTCAATGGCGTATTGCGCTGACTTGACGTGGTGAATGCTCCAGACACGGTGAAGTTCTGCGTTACGGGCGAAGTAGGTGTCGAAGAAATCTTAAGTCTTGTCGATTCCCGTCGATCTTTCGCCTCGTCCGGAGGTGAAGGATGCATCTGGGGCAAAGAGCTGTACCGGTTCCGTGAAATCCCTCTCGTCCTGGCCTGCGGTGTTTGACAGTGAGAAGTAGTGGTTGAGAACACCGCTGGAAGGGGTCATGCGATATTTTTCTTTTTCTTGGATGCGTTCTGTTCCAATCGAATGTCGTGCTTCGCATGTGTCAGGTGTTTATACAGTAGGATAATTCAAGTTCTCACGCTTGCGGGGAAGGGTAAGGAGCACAGCAAGGCATTCTGCGCCATCGCGGCGGGACCTGATATGGTCTGGAAACGGGACGGGAATGAATGCGCGTGCAGTGTCTTTGAATCCCTGCAACTGGTTCACCATTAATGTCTGCTATGTCGAGAACATATTGCAGGTCGAATGAGTGGAATTCTCTGCCGTCTAGCCCATTCAAATATCTTGTTTCCTCAAACGCTGAGGTAGTCCGATCATGCAGGTATTCATTCATGAATACTGTTTATCCGTGGATGCCGAATGCCATGCCAATCAGCCATGCGAACAGCATAGTCGATAGCCCCATGAGGACGTTGCGCAATATGGCCTTTCCTAGTGCTGCCCCGCCAATTCTTGCTGAAATGCTACCCGTAATGAGAAGAGCTATGGCAACGGAAAGCACTATGAGGAAAACCCTCAACGGGAAAGAAACCGGGATCAATGAAAACAGCATGGGAATGATTCCGCCACTGACGAATGACAGGAAAGATGAGTATGCGGCCTGCCAGGGACTCGTCAGCTCATCCGGATTTATGCCTAACTCGTCGGTAGCATGGGCACGCAAGGCATCATATTGCATTGCTTCGAATGCCGCTCGTCTGGATGTGTTGGCGGAGATGCCCTTAGCCTCATATATGTGAGCCAGCTCGTCAAGTTCTTCAACTGGAAGGTTTTCCAACTCCCAGCGCTCCTTATCGAGGAGTGCGCGTTCTGTATCACGCTGTGCGCTCACGGATACATACTCTCCTCCGGCCATGGAGAAGGAGCCTGCCGCAAGGGCTGCAAGGCCTGCGACGAGCAGCGAACGGGGATTGCTGTCTGCTCCGGCCACGCCTATGATCGTGCCGGCGACGGACACGATGCCGTCGTTGGCGCCAAGGACGCCGGCACGAAGCCAATTCAACTTGCTGGATGTACCCCTGGTATCATGCAACTCACCTGGGTGAGAGAGAGCGGTTTTGCCACTCATCTTGTTTGGCTGTTGCTGACTTATCCACCCACCGTAATCCTTATCAGGAATCGGGAATGATTCCGTAACGTCTTTATCGACGGCATTTTCCTTATGGTCATCCATGGGTTCACCATTCAATCATGGAACAGCTGCGGTTGCGCTGTCTTGTCTTCTACGTTTTCGCCTGCACTACTAAAACATCGTATTCATCATTCGTGTCGTTTGGTTAGTGTCGGACATATTGCAAAGAGTGTCCGGGGCCAGGCTGCGGATGACATTGAGTCAAGACGCTTAAATCTGTAAGTTGCAGCCTCAAGCATCCTGATTCTTAGATTTTTCTGAGTATGAAACATGTAGTTTGTTGCTCGGTGACATATAGAAGATGTTCATGGAATCCGATGGCACTGCTAAGAAACCACCCATGAAACATGAAAGTCAGCGAATCAGAATACTCTCAGCGGATGATGTGATGTACACGATACGGATCGCTCACGGATGTGAATGACTTTCGCAGTGGTCGGGACCGGAGTATCAATGGCAGAAAGTGGATGCAATGAAAAGACAAGGTAAGATGGCAATAACCGCAGTATCGTTGTTGGCGCTTTCAGTTGATGTAGCGGCGATATTTGTCGTACCAGAGTTACGCATGCGATATGCAGATGCGTCTTTGACTTCAACGCAAGCCGCAGGGCAAACTGCCACGCAGGCAGGCAGTTCAAGCGGTGAGAATAGCTCACCAAGCAGCTCGACCCCCTCTTCAAGTTCATCGGTATCCTCGAGTCTGAAGGATGGAACATATTCGGGAGCGGTTGTCTCTACCAATAGAGGTGATTTCCAAGTGGATTTGACAGTATCTGGTGGGAAGGTAACCAATGTCGAAGTCTTGGAATATCCGCAGGATCCGACATCCCAGTCCATCAACGAGCAAGCCATTCCAGTGTATGTCAAAGAAGCCTTGGCAGCGCAGAGCGCTCAAATTCAACTCGTTTCTGGCGCAACCGAAACCTTCAATGGATTCACCGGATCGCTGCAGGATGCCATCAATCAGGCCCAGGGTTCAAAATGAACACGTACGTTCTTAATGTGATGAACCTTCCCTTTACCATTATGGTTAATTCCATATCGAAAGATCTCAAAATTGAGAAGACGGTCAAGACCATCCACAGCCTTCTGATCGATGCAGATCGACGCTTCTCCCCGTTCAAGGCAAACTCTATGGTAAGCCGCTTCCAACATGGTGACCATGACGTGCTGTCAGACGAGGATTTTCAAGAAGTGTATCTCAAGACTCTTTTGGCACAGGTTGAAACAGATGGACTTTTCGACCCATTCTACTCAGGCGTGTATGACCCTACTGGATTGGTGAAGGGATGGATCGTTGAAACTGCGTTCAATCAGGTTCTGGAGCCTTTGTTGCGTACTGGTCAGGTCACGGCCGCGGCCATCAATGCGGGAGGAGACATGATCGTTTCCGCCAATGCATTTCAGACTGCCTGGACAGTAGGCATTGAGAATCCATGTGACCCCCACCACTATGTGGCAGCATTCCCACTGCGTTCTGGAGCTGTCGCCACATCAGGAAGCAGCAAACGAGGCGAACATATCAAACGTGCACATCATGACATCGTACAGTCGACGGTCATTGCCGATTCATTGGTCGATGCCGACGTTTGGACCACCGCCCTGTTTGCAGCCTCTCGTGACGACATCCCCCATCTCATAGCGGAGCATGCGCTTACGGCCTTTCTCGTCACTGATTCAGGACAGTATCAAAATTATTCACATGGCACGCTCGTAGACGCATCGTCAATATCCAGTCATGATAAGGAGTTCTGGCGATGAAACACCTATCGACACGCATACTCCTAACATGGATGATCCTACTGTTTATTGTGCCCGCGCCCATGGTGCTGATGCTTTCGACGACCTTGCCAACGTTGTATTTACACAATATGGTCGGCATCCAACTTGGTGTCATTGCATACTCATGGATGCTTGCCGCCATGTATCTTGGCACTCGTCCTCGATGGGTGGACAGAAGTGTCGGGTTACCACATGTATATGTGGTTCATGGGGTGATGGGACTTATGGCGATTACCCTCGCAGTCCTGCATCGCCAACTTTCCCTTTCGTCGGGGTGGATCAAGAGAACTGGCGATTGGGCACTTATGCTGTTCATCGCACTTGCAGTCTGGTCATGCGTGTTCATGGCAGGTTGGCTTACTTCACGCTTACGGTGGCTCGAACTGTTGAAACATTGGCTCGAACACCTCGCAAGGCATGAACTTTCAGTATGGCTTCACCGGCTTAATCTCATAGCCGTAGTCCTCGTGTTCATCCACGTTCAGCTCATCAACTACATAGCATCACAACGAATTTTCATGGCAGTGTTCGATACTGTTACCATACTGGTATTCACACTATATGTTCTTGAAAAAATGCGTCTTCATTTCATTTCCATAACGGGACGGATCACTGGAACTCGCATGATAGCTCACAAGGTTCATGAAATAGCAGTTGCGATTCCACGTCAGCATGGTATGGATTGGGAAGCCGGAGACTTCGCATTCATCCGTTTTCCCGATAGTGACGGCTTGCGGGAATACCATCCGTTCTCGATAGTGAACGCACCTCTCGATCACCGGAACCATGGGGTGGCAAGACGCAATCTTCCCAATGCAGTGACACTATTTTTTGCTATTCGTGAAGATGGCGATTTCACACGTCGAATGGGTGCGTTGCCACCAGGAACGGTTGTTGACATGTTGCCGCCATACGGGCGCTACCGACGCTTCGTTGAAGAGCATGCACACAATGCCCCCATGATTCTTATTGCGGGTGGTATTGGCATCACGCCACTGATTGCCGTGCTTGAGCACTATGGGCCGCGTGTTTCGACCTTCGTGTACACGGCCAGGCGAGGTCAGATGCTGCCGTATACCAGTTATCTGCGATACTGGGCCGAGACGAGTCACATGCGTTCAATCATCTCCGAGCATCGGATACCGCCATCGCGAATAAGGAATGAGGTGATTGTCCGACACGCGATCTATCTCATAGCCGGCCCTATGCCCATGCAGCGCATGTGGTCCAAGTATTTGTGTTCCCAGGGCATTCCGGCAGATGACATATACGCCGAACCCTTCTCCTGGTAAAAGAAGCGACAGACCAAAGACTGGTCATTTTTCAGACATACGCCCTCTGATGTTGTAACTGTCCTTATGCAAGGAAGCCACAATTCAAACTACAAGCATTCTAGCAGCTTGAAAAATCTGCCGATATCTTACTAGGTCGCACACTGATATTGCCGTGCAGGGATTGAATTCAGACACCACCGCTGGGATATCACGATGTACACCTTGTTGTTACATCTTTGATGCAGTTCATGGATTTTCAACGTGATTAGAAAATATGCGCAGCACATCGTGGATCTGGAACACAGCGGATGTTGACCCATATACAGGGCGGCGGCCTGTTGCTGCCGATACTGAACAGAATGGGAAGTACTTTCAATAACTAATTAGCGGCGTCTATTGCTATCAGATTAAGAAAACGTCCATAATGTACGATAGTCGAAACTTATGTAGTGCACGAGCGGTATTGTTCTCGGCATCGAAGTTGCGTTATAAATGTTTCGAAACGGTATCATTCATAAACAATGCTTGACCATTATTAATCACGGCGAATGTTCGGTGATACTTTATGGGCAATCTCCTTAGCATATCAATATTGTTTAAGAATGGTTTTAGCCAATTTTTAATGGTCATATGGTTGTTGACTGATTTGTCAATTTCATCCTGATCGAGATGTTCAACCCTGATCATAGATGCATTGAGCTCAGCATGTTCCATTATTGGAGAGGAGGGGCGCTCAGTCAAAGATTGATGAGTATTTATTGCTTTAGGGATTCTTGGAGAATTGATCGAAGTCCTCGACGCGGCTTGCAACTTGGCCGTTGACATTGTTCCGGCATAATGTTGGTTTGGGAGCAGGATTGACTGTTTAGACCGTGCGTGGCTCGAACTGGTCAAGTTCGGTGAAGCAGCGTCTGTATATCAGTATCATGATCAGGGTGTCTCCGATTATGGTGATCGAGCTGAGTGCGGCAAGGACGACGAACTGGTATTTTGCCGCTTCGAGTGGATCTCCTCCTGCCATGATCTGGCCCGCCATCATTCCCGGTATGAGTACGATGCCGCTTGAAGCAAGCTGTGCGATCGTAGGGATGAGACCCAGTTTCGCCGAGGCGATGATTGATGGTTTCGCTGCCTCGAAGGGGGTCGCACCCATGCTGAGGTAGACCTCAACCTCATATTCCCGGGCTTTCATATCGGAGAAGAATCGGCTCATAGCAACGGCGATTGCGGCGACGAGATTGCCAAGCATCATGCCGGTCACAGGAATCAGAATCTGCGGGGCGTACCATGGCGATGGCGCGATGATGAGTTCGCTGACGACGCTGTCGACGATGAGCACACTCACCATCAAGGTCAGCAGCACTGGCATCACCAGGCCTCGCGGAATTCCATCTGCACGGGTGAGCGTGATCTGCACGGCGGCGATGACCATGAAAACCATCAGTGCCAGGACAATCCACGGGTTGTTGGCTTCGATGACGTATTTGATGATGTAGCCCATGGCCAGTAGCTGCAGTAGTGAGCGCAGGGTCGACCAGATCATGGATTTCGCCATTCCCAGTCTCATGACGACGGTCAGGATGGCAGCCAGGGCGACCAGCAGAAAAGTCACGGAGAGTCCGAATATGTTGATGTCATACACGGCGCCTGCAGTATGCGAAGCGATAATCATTCCATCTCCTGTCGTGACAGCCTGCCATGTGCGAGGCTAAGAATCCTGGAGGCCCGTCCATCTGAATTTCTGTGCCGGACTCGCAACACCGCCATTCCCGTGTGAGTTGCCGCGTTTTGCAGCATGGCGCCGACCTTGTCGGAACTATCTGGATCTAACCCCGCATCCACCTCGTCACTGAGCAGGACTTTCGGCTGGAGCATCAGGCTGCGCAGCAGACACACCCGTGCCTGCTGCCCAACGGATAGCATTGCGGGGTTGCGGACAAGCTCCACATCATCCAACCCCAGTTCGTCCAACCCATTTCTGATCTGCTTGGCAACAGGCTTTGCCGTTTGCGGTCTCAAGCCTTTAGCGTTCCTGTTGATGGAAAAGCCGAAGGGAAGCAGCACCGCATCAAGAACGGTATCAGAAGTCAGCACAGGCCTTTGGGGGAGATATACGACATTGCGCCTCCAGCTTTCGGGTGTGAAGCTGCTGCTGTCTCTCCCCTCGAGTGTCAGCTTCGCTGAAGCATGTGGGTCAAGCAGTGCCAATGCCATGAGCACATGTGATTTGCCCGAACCAGAGGGTCCCGTGAGATCGACGATCTCGCCTCGCTCAAGATGAAGAGACAGGTTGGAGAACAGGGTTTTCCCGTTCTGTTGTGATGAATCCTGTTTAAACACGCAAGACAGGGCATTCGCCGAGAAGTAGCTCACTTGTTGTTTCCTTTCGATTCGGTCGGATCGACTGTCAATCGCAGCGTAATCTCCATCGTCGTTCCGGATGATGATGTTGAAAGAACACGAATGGTTCCTTGGTAGCGGGACAAGATATCGCGCGTCAGGGCCAGTCCCAGACCATACCCTTGGTGTTCGGATTCCGCATCGGAACGTGCAAAGCGCGCGAACCACTGTTCGGGATTTCCTTCCATTCCCGTTCCTTGGTCCCGAACCGTCACGACTGCTTTGTCTTGTGCAGCATGCAGTGTCACTTCTATGTTCGTGTGATGCGGTGAATGGACGATTGCATTGTCAAGCACGGCGACAAGACAACGTTCGATTCCCGTTTCTTCGCACAAGACGAGAACGGTGGCTGAGGGTGATGCGAAATGGATCGCAACCTCACGCTGCTCAGCAAGCACATCGATTGACTCTAGGGCGTGTGTGATTGCCTGGGATAGATTCACTGCGTGCGGGCTGGTAGCGCCGCGTGCCGCCAGCAATAGGTCGTTGATGATGATGTCCATTCGTGACACGTCATTTGTCAATTCCTTCAGCAGAGGATCGATGGGTTTTCCGAGTCGCAGGCGACGCTCGATGAGTTCGCTACGAGCGTTGATTATTGCAAGTGGCGTTTTCAATTCGTGACTCGCGTCTGCTACGAAGTTACGTTGCAGCCGTATGGCCTGATCCAACGGCCTGATCTCTTCGCGGGATAGAAACCATGCAACCATCCCTGTGGTGATGATGATTCCAGCGACAAAGAGAATGATGAAGATTATTGCCTTTTCGGAGTCTATGATCAAGCTGCCGTGGAAGAGAGCTCCCGAGGTTACGTCGTTGGGGCTGAAGCCGCGTTCGCTGAGTTCATGTCGCGAACCTAGAATGACGCCAATGACCAGCAGAAGTGCTCCGAGAATCGCAATTGCACTCATTGCCAGCATCATCCGTATGCTGATTGATCGTATGGCTTTCATCCCGGATGTCTTGCGCTCGACCTGTGCATCTGATTCGTTATTAAATCTCATATGGGGTCGCTTTCCATGGGATTGCCGAGGCAATATCCCTTTCCTCGAACTGTCATGATCAATCCTTTGACTGTCTTCTGTCTGATATAGGAAACATAGGTATCAATGGTTCCCTCCCCAGCATCACGGCTGAAAGCAGCCATGAGCAATTCTTTTCTTGTGAAGACCCGGTCAGGATTGATGCACAGCGCCTTCAGCAATGAAGCTTCCGCAGGAGATAACTGGATGTTTATTCCCGACGGCGACTCGATGAGCCCTCGGTGCTCCTTGAATGTCCAATCGCCAATCGCGTGACTCTGCTGCTGTGCCTGATATCCGCGCAGCAATGATCGTATGCGTGCGTTGAGTTCCTCGAAACGGAATGGTTTGGAAAGATAATCATTGGCACCTGCATCCAATCCTGAGACGATCTCTTCCGTACTTGAAAGAGCGGTGAGCATCAGCATGGGAACGGTGATGCCTTCCCTCCGTGCCGAACGCACAAAATCCAACCCATCCATATCAGGCAGTCGTCGATCGACAATCACTGCATCATAGGGATTCATGCCAAACTCGTGGATGGCTGCCTTTCCCGTTGTAACCCAATGCGCACGGTAATCGTCCTCAAGGAGTTCCATGAGAATCCCTCCCATCTGCGGATCGTCCTCAATGAGCAGAAGGCTGGGTTGGAGCAGCTTGATCGGGTCTGACAATGCGTACCGGTTGTGACTATCATCAAGTTCATTCATATTTCAGCCCTCCACCGATGACGGTATTACTTCGTTTCGATTTCTTCACTTCTTGACGGCCAAGACGTAAAAGCCTTGAATGCCAATGGAAGAATCGAAATGAGCAAGATGCACAAGCACACTATTTCGATATGATTCGATATCAGCGGGATACGACCAAGAGCATACCCCATGCTTGGAAGTGCAACGCCCCAGATAACTGCCCCGACAAGGTTCGCGATGATGAAACGGCGATGATTGAAATGCGTCATGCCTATGATGAAGGGAACAAAGGTTCTCAATATGGGCACGAATCTCGCCAGGATGATCGCCCGGCTGCCGTAATCATCGAAGAAGCGCTGTGCTCGCTTGATGCGATTTCTATTTTTCCCCTGCACCCAGGATTTAATCCGGCGAATGTTTCCGCTGTGCTTCCCGGTCTCATACCCGGCTTGGTCTCCGGTGAAGGCAGCCACCGATACTATGAGACAGATGATCCACAATGGCATTCCTGATACGGGTGAGTCAGCCAGCGTCATTGACGCGGGAACCATGCCAAGCAGGAAAACTAGGGAATCTCCGGGAAGAAAAAATCCTATCAGCAGACCGGATTCTGCGAAGATGATGAATGAGCAGGCTGCAAGTGCCCAATGCCCTGCTGCTGCAATAACGAATGCCGGGCTAAGAAAAGATAGCATGTTCAAGTCCTTCTTGAGTACCTTTTATACTGTCACCGACATAATCCCAGTATGGAGCTAAGCAAACGCTAAGAATTGAATGCCAGACAGTGCAGTCACGTACAGAAATGATTCTTGGAGAATTCTTGGTATTTCAATGCAACACTTGAACGCATGAATAATCCTTTCGTCATGTCGTTGTCTCGGCTGCCTTGGACCAGGCGGCTGCTCCTCTTAGTGACAGCATTGGCTCTCATTTGCATCATTCCTATCGGAGACGCATTGAAAAGAAGTCAGTCTATCACGAATCACGAGATGAAGATACTTGAACAATTCCAAAAAGCTCCACATTTGTTGCTGGCTATCTCAACAGGCTTTGGACAGGCTTTCTCGATCGCGGGGACTGCACTGATAGTTTCACTTTCTCTGCTCTATTTGGTTTGGACCCAGCGTGGCTGGGTCCAACCTTTGAGGGGTGCCATAATCGCCGTCACTCCAATGATGGTGACGCTCGTGGTAAAGGTTATCGTCAATCGTAGCCGTCCAGGAACATCCCTCGGGAATCTGGAGAACGATCCAAGCTTTCCAAGCGGGCATGTCGCGGCTTCGATATGCTGCGTGGCGCTGCTGTTTCTGATCATGCAGTTGCGTCATGTCCGCGAATCGTCAAGAGGGAACAGATATTTTCTGAGGCTCGCCGTATCGGTGATTCTGATGCTCATTCCAGTGATGACTGCAGTCTCCAGACTGATATTGGGCGTCCACTATCCCAGCGATGTAGTGGCTTCTCTGATTCTCAACGCCCTGCTGGCAGCAAGCATGGGAGTCATAACACAACAAGAGATAATGGCAGGTCCACTGCATTAATATCGATGGATAAAACGACACAACCGACAAAATTATCTTAAGATCTCAGGTGAAACTAACAGAGTAGTACATTATACGGTGATAATCATATCCAGCCAAAGCGGAATTCAATTTAACTACGTATAACCTACATGCATTCTTGATATGTTTCATCCCCCGCTTCTAAATCGAATCTGGATGATGAGGTTCGATGCAAATCCACATGTAGCCGTTGGATCCGCTGGCTGCTGTTTACCAGACATTAAGAACAGGGATATCTGGGTCTGAATCTTGGCTGATTCGACTCCTTACTTTACTCAAGTGCGCTATTTCTGCCTGCCAGCTTCTTACGGGCGTCAGTGGTTCTCACTGCTCTTTTCCACCCATCTTTCGGAATGGTTCACCATCGTACTCAGAACTGGCTATCTCATATTTCTTAGTATCAATATTCTCTTTATTCTTCATCTTCCATTGTTTTTGAGTGGACCAATCTGTTTTCCAACGTGGTGATGCCCTCATTGGTAACATCTGGTGAATTGCTCTGGATTCCTCGTGTATGAGTTCTGACCAATCCTGTGAGAGGAAGAACTGGCATCAGGAAACCAGGCGACGGTGGCTTTCCCTGTTGCCAGAACAAAGCCATAGTAATAGTCATGATCACTGCCAAATGTGATATGGACTGGTTTTTGTTCCTGATTTCCCCTAGATAGGGAATGATGGGATTATGAGCATACAATTTAGCGATGAGTTCAAGGATCGGGCCGTGAGATTGTTGGCCGAGTCGTGGGAGAATTATTCGTCGCAGACGAAGGCGCTGCAGGGTGTGGCCAGGAGCCTCTGGGTCGCCACGCAGTCGCTGCGCCGCTGGCAGGAACAGGCCGATGCGAACGGTACGGCCGGTCCTGGCGAGTCTGCGGAGTTGAAACGGCTGCGCTGGGAGAATGCGGAGCTACGTCGCAGCAACGAGATACTTTCCTCGGCCTCGGTTTTTTCGCCTCAAGGCTCGACCCTACACGGCGTTGATGGTAGCGTACATCGACCGTCATCGCGCACGGTTCGGGGTCGGGCCAATCTGCTGGACGTTGAGGGTCTCGTTGGATGGCGGGTTCATCACGTCTCGCGCGTACTGGCAGACGAAGGCACATACCGTCTCCACCGGTAAGGGCTCGTCACGAGACGCTGGCGCGTGGCATTGGCGGGCATGCACGCGCACCGGTTCATGGCGGTGTACGGGTACAGGAAAGTGCATCGTCAGCTGATCCGTCAGGGTTGGATTGGAATCGGGCGCGACCAGGTGCTGCATGTCATACTCTCCCTTGGGATTCAAGGCATACGTCGGGGTCGGATCCCTATCCCCACGCGGTCCGTGAGGAGTACGGGCGGGCGCCCGGACCTAGTGGAGCGCCGGTTCAGCGCAGCCGCTCCCGGTCGTCTGCATGTGGCTGATATCACCTACGTGCATCTGAGCGATGGAAGTTTCGCTTATGTGGCGTTCGTGACCGACGCTTACGCCAGAAGGATTGTGGGCTGGGCCGTGAGCGCGAGCCAGCCCACCAAGGATCTGCCCCTGCTCACGTTGGACCAGTCCACCGGCTGGGCAGCCCGGCACGGTGATACGCGTGGACTCGTGCATCACTCGAATCACGGCACCCAGTACATCAGTGTTCTCTACGGCTCGCACCTTAACGAGCATGACATCCTCGCGTCCACCGGCAGCGTGGGTGACTCCTACGACAACGCCCTCGGGGAAACTGTCAACAGTGCGTACAAGACCGAGCTGATCCATCGCGGCAGGCCCATCGACCGCGTGAAGGCACTGGAACAAGCCACCTTCCAGTGGGCGTTCTGGTGGAGCCAGAAACGTTTTCATGAAACTCTGAACTACCTGACACCAGCCGAAGTGGAAGCACGTTACTATAAATCACAAGTGATACCAATCACCCCAAAAACCAATAAAACAGTGTGAACAAAATCCAGTCCACTTCAAATGGCTTAAAAGATCGGTTTGGTTCTAGTGGTGGTTGCGGCATCTGTCTTTCTGGGAGGAATGGATGTCGCAATACGAGTATCGGGGCTCGGTCTATCCGCCCCGGCGTGCGATGTGCCAGGCAAGACGCGCCCACTATGTTGAGCTGTTGAATCAGGGTATGAACTTCACCCAGGCTGCCCGCATGGTCGGGGTGTCCAAACGCACGGGAAAGCTTGGCGCAAGGGGCGAGCCAGAAGCACTGACAGGAACGAACGGCCCCGGGTCGACTGGTATCGTCATGACATGGACCAGCCCGACCGCCATGACGCCCAGAGCGTGCAGCACGCCAGTATCGCCAAGATGCGTCACCTGCCCAAGCTCCTGCGCAACACCCTGACACCTGGGGCGAACTCGCCCTGCACCGCACAATCAGCACCAGCCTGGGCATGCAGGTCTACTTCTCCCGACCTGCACAGCCCCTGGCAGCGCGGCACCAACGAGAACACCAACGGACTAATGCGCCAATACTTTCCCAAAGGCACCGACCTGAGCATCTACCCCGAGAAATATCTCGACGCCGTCGCCGAGGAGCTCAACGACCGCCCGAGAAAAACCCTCGACTACATGAAACCCAACGAAAAAATCATCGAACTCATCAACCAAACCGCATATTAGAAACCACCAACACACCACCAACCGTTACAACCACCACTAGAAACCGCCGGGCTGCGGCCTTTTTCTGGGAGGCGTCGAAGTAAGATGGACACGATGCTGCGGCTACCGCCGTTTGTCTCAAGCCCGGTGCTTGTGATAATTGGCATGACACTATCGGCGAACAATGCACTCGTGCTATAAGCCTTCCCTGAGTGTATGGGGGCATACCGTATCTACCGTTCAAGAAACAGTCACGAGTCATCGGCATTGATTGCTCCGTCCTCATTGATGTGGTAATTGGCGGGGTAAAGGAGAATGTAGTCCATACTTTTGCTTGTACTTTCAAGCATCTACACAGAATCTTTGCACTCTCCCTAGCTCCACAGTCAGGGTTTTCGTTGTTTTGCCGAAAGCCCTTCTTTTGTGCGATTTCCGTTGGCATTTCGCCGTTTTAGTCTTTTTTCGAGTTGTCGTTTGGTCGTATGTTTCCGCAGCTTTCCGTATGATTGTGGTCTAGATAGGTGCATGGTTAGGTGCACCCGAATGGGCGGACAGCGAGGTACGTTATGGCCAGACGCAAAGAGCAACGCAATGACTGGGGGCACGATCCTCACACGCAAGAACGCCCGTGGCGAGGTGACGGCCTATCAGGCGAGGTATGTGCATCCTTTGAATGCGTCGAAACGGGTGCAGCGGAATTTCAAACCCGATCAGAAACTTCGCGCCGAGAACTGGCTGGAGGACGAGCACCGGCTGGTGACCGCCCACGAACTCGGCAAAGCCACATGGACACATCCTAGCGAACGCGAACATGCCGAAAAACAATCATCCGTAATATTCTCCGAGTATGCCAAGTCGTTTCTTGACGGGTATCTTGGGGCGGATGGCAAGGCGCTCACATCGTCCTCGTTGCGAAAGAAGCGTGAGGCCATAGTCCACCTGAACCGGTATTTCGGCGGCACGCGTCTGGTGGATATCGATGCCAAATCTGTCAACACCTGGCTTGACGGCGAATATGTGGATGGTATCCATGCTCTGCGTCGCGCTTATCAGGTGTTCAAGGCCATCATGAAGCAGGCGAGCACGGCACATGACGGGCAGCCGTCGATCATCGAACGCAATCCCTGCACCCGCGCCAACCTTCGTCTGCCCAAATCGAAGCAGGCGCTGATACCAGCGGCAACGGCGAACGAGTTGCAAACCATCTACGAGCAGATGCCGGAGTATTCACACATCTCGATATACCTGGGCGCGGTGTTTGGCCTGCGCATCAGCGAGATCTGCGCCTTGCAACGGCGGGATATCGATATCACCCACCGATGCCTCTACGTGCGGCACTCGATAGGCCGGAGCGCAGGCGACAAGGGAGCCTTAGTGCTTAAGGAGCCTAAAACCGAGTCCAGTGCAGACTACCAGATCATCCCGGAAGCCTTCATCCCTATCCTGCAACACCACATGACCGCGCATTGTGCCAAGGAAGCCGACGCGCAGCTCATCACGCCACGCACCACGGCGATCATGAACCCCAACAGTCTGCGAGGACAGTTCGAGAAAGCCCGGATGACAGCCAACCGACCCGACCTGCACTTCCACGCCCTGAGGGCCACCGCCATCACCGCAGCCGCCCAACAAGGAGGGACCCCCAAAGAGGTGCAACGCTACGGCCGTCACGCCGACGCGGAGATCAGCCTTGCCCTTTCCAACGCGCCACCGAGGAAGGGTCCACCAGCCTCGCCGACCGTGTCTTCGAGGCCCTGGTCACACTCGACATCCAACACACGGAACGCACCAGCGCAACTGTCAAAGCGGAACTCAGCCAAGCCAAGAACGCTCTAGAAGCGCTGAAACGCCAAAGGCAAGAACTCGAACGCCGCATCAGTGATCTGCAACAGGAACTCGCCAAACACGCCAACCAGCCCGAACCACCCGACGATCCCACATAGGAGACTGTGAACGGAGCGAAACATGCCCCCCCCCCTCAAACAGGCAAACGAGCATCGCCATGCGACCTATAACCGAAACCCTTACCATTCCTTAGACGATGAGCATATTGGAATGCTCATGTTCCTATGCGGAGAAGCTCGTGAATACCCTTGCTTGTGAGTACACGACGACACAATATTAGCTGTTGTAAGTTCAAGAGGATTCGGCCATGAGCAGTGAGATCGCAATGAAGAAACATAAGATCAGCAAGCGCCTGCCGGTGGTCATTTGCGTATGTGCGGTTATGGTCATGTGCTTGGGTGTAGGAGGTGAAGTGCTCTCCTACAAGAGACTCAAGGGCGCAAAGCCCGCCTGTCTGTAGGTGCAAACACTACTAGATCAGCCTTCGCAAGGTCATTGATTCGACCACGGAGCTGAATGCTTCCGCTGACAAACAGGTCAAAGATGAGAAGACTCGTACCGACCTGAGTGCCTCAATTAAGAAGGCCACTGAGGTTCTGGGCATTAAGCTCAAGCAGACCAATCCTTCTGGACTCAAGGAATAGCGTTCAGCCACTGATGAGGTGACTGTCCAACAGAAGAAGCTTGATTCGGCCAGTACCAACCTTCATGATTCGTCTCTTGAGGTCTACAAGTCTGTCTATACGTTCAAGATTGATGTTGCAAACGCTGACTGTAAGTTATCAGAGGACACATACATCGGCGCCAAGAGCAAAGCCAACAACATACTTGGTTCCTCTGAGGGTATTAGCGATACAACCCAAAAGGCCATCAATGACGCCATTACTTAGGGAGATAAGGACGTGGACGCCAAGGCTTCATCGTTGAACAAAGACAAGTTGGATGCCTATTTCAAGGGTTTGACCGCGTTCTCGAAGGAGTTCAAGTTCAACGATGTCGATTCTGTCAATTCCAGCGCTAAGACGATGAAAGCCGATGCTGACAAGTTGGACACAGGCTTCTTCTGAGCATCAGGCGTAGTCAAGCCGCAGCCCAGGTACAAGCACAGGCACAGTCTTCACGCAGTCGATCGAATTTTTCATCTACCACATCCCGTTCAACTTCAGGGAATCAAGGCAGTCAATTGTCATCTAATGGAGCATACTCGTGCGGTATCTCGTCGGGGATTGGTTCTAGCAGTATGAGTTATGAGGAGATGCTTGAGCTTGCATGCGGTTCTGGTGGTGGCGAAATGTCGTGCCAGGTTGTGGCCACTTGCAAGTAACTGCATGTAGCCTAAAATTAGAGAGCCTTCTCTTCTTCACTTAAAGGGATGAGTGCCATTCCTCCAGTATTGCTTCACGCAGCTCTTCGTTTTATTCGTCAGTGAGATTCTCTGAATCGAAACCCCATTCACGCAATATCACTGGTGTCCTTTTATTAATTGGGCTCTGTTAAACTAGAATTAGCATAAGTCCATTCATATGCCCAATCTTATAGTTACATTGTAATTACAGCATTGGATGTGGTGATGATAAGACTCGCAGCCACTGTGCGACGGCAGCTCAAGGGCATGAACCATGCAAAGCAGTAGAACGCGGTGCGTGAATTGCGCGAAGTTATCTACAAAAAGGTCTACAAAACCATCACCGCTCACAGTGACGACAATCCGGCATGCCCGTATTGCTGTTCTGTCACAATCGTGAAAGGGGACAGAATTCGAACGGTTCGTAATGCTGGCAGCGAAAGGACTGCATTCGCGCGTTCTTACAGACCAGAAGTACGCTGATCGAGCGCTCGAAGCTGTCTGTCACCAAGTGGATGATGTATGTGGAGTGCTTTCGTGGATTGCCTGGCATTGCATGAATGCGCGTTGCGCTGTGAGATTTCGTTGCGTATAACGTGGCTTATGAGCCGCCGACTGCTTGCATGATTGGAACGCTACCTGCCGAGATGCGCGGCAACCGCTGGCATGTTCATGCAGTTGGATGAAACGTATCTGCGGGAGAGCCTCAAAAGCAACCATATGAAAGGCGGATTTCGTCTATCTCGCCCGGCTCAATATCGAGGCAGACCTCTGCACCGGCGCGGATTGTCGAAAGAGCAGATATATGTAATGACCGGAGTTGCTGACCCGGACATGGCATTCGCCGTACTGATCGGGCGAGGACTCATCTTCAAATAGCGAGCCGTCGCATCCCTCGGGGTCGGATCGGTCGTGGAACGCATATTTAGGCAGATGAAGCACCGGCACATCAGGGCTCGATGCAAGAGGTACATACACGCTTCGAATAGGTGAAAGCGAAATCGCGTCACGTCAATCATGTCAACACGCTGCACCACAATCTTAACGGGTTCCTCACCGAGTTCAGAGGCGTGAGCATCTACAAAGCTTCTGACAAGGTTCCTCCGGCAGCGCTCGTTTCGTACCAGTCGTAGCGACAGCATTATCCGGCAGTTGGATGCTCAACCATGCCCCAGCATCACCCGCGACTGAAGTAATGTCATGCCGCCGCACATGGCCTACTGGGACATGACAACATAGAACATGCACGTACACTGTGCATATCAAGAAAGTCGAACGATAAGGATAGCGTCATGTCGAACACGCCGACCACGACCATGTGCCTCGACCCCGAACTGAAGAACGAAGCTATGAGAGTATTGAAACCGTTATGGCTGAACATGACCGGAGTCGTAACCCTCTTACTCAAAGCCGTTGTCAGAGAGAACGGACTACCATTCGGCGTGACACTCGGCAACAAAGAGAAGGATGGTGACTGATGGCTGGAAATCAGAGCGCTGAGGCGCTGTCGGTGCAGAGGCTCATCAATGAGGTGCTAGTGCAGAAACTCGGCATCCCTGCACACAATATCGTCAACGACATGGCTTTCCCCCACCACACAGGAATCCGGCGACCGGATATAACCATCTCCAACGAGCCATATGAAGACTCGAATGATGAGGAACGTTTTGTCAACAACCTCATCTGTTATCTCGAAGCGAAGGATATCCACTGCAAGCTAGATGATGCCGACTGGAAAAACGCCATAAACCAATGCATGGTAAAGGCACCCGAACTCGGACTTCACTATTTCGGCGTAACTAACTGCCGTTACACCTACTTCTATAATCTTAATGGAAAGCGTCTCTCCCTCAACGGGAACCCTATATCCGAGCCGCAGGCGATGGACGTGCTGCGCCTCATCAAACACCAGACCGGCCAAGACAACAACATCACCGACATCCAGATGGGCGTGGACACCCTTACGGCAGTGTCGGAGGCGGTGTTCGACAGCAAGCTCTGGCAGTTGAAGAATATCTATCGTGGAATTGATTTTGAAAACAACAACAAAAAGATTGACTTCACCATTGGCATGGTCTCGATGGAATACTATGAAGAAAAAGCCGGCTTGGACGGCCGTCACGATGAATCTTTGACATGGTGGTCGACTGCAAGAAACGTGGCTGAGAAGACCCGAGCCGCAACAATTCTGGCATATATCACACGGATCACCGGTGACGATTCGGAATTTAAGGAATTCGCCGATTCTGTTAATGTTGTCAGGGAATACATTTCAGGGGCATCGCCGTTAGTGAGAGCGAGCCAACTGGGTGAAATATATAACACCGTTGATTCAATGTCGCCTTTGCATGGAACTGGTTTCGATTTGTTTGGAGCGGTTTATGAGGCGTTCGCTAATTCCAAGGAGAAGAAAGATTTCGGCGAGTATTTCACGAGCCGCCATTACGCGCATATCTTCGCCAAGCTCTTGTTCGGTCAATCCGAAAGATTCAATACGGACGCAAAGTTCACCGTCATAGACCCATTCTGCGGAACAGGAGGGATGCTGACCGAAGCTTACAAGGTACTGCGCACTAATTTCGAACACAGCAACACCTTCACCTCAGAAGCCAAAACGTTCCTTTCGACTGAATGCTTCTACGGTATTGACATACGCAAGGACAATGCATCAAGGTCACGGCTTAATATGTTTCTTGTTGGAGACGGTCACAACCATATCTATGACGACAACTCCTTCGTTCCCGTAAAAATCAACGGCAAGCACGTCATTGAGAAAATGGGGGGAACCTATAATTACGTCATCACCAACCCACCATATGGACAGGGTACGGTTCTCGCGGACACATCGTTTCTTTCAAGTCGACGCATGGAAATAGCCGCGATTTGCAGAGTAATAGATCTGCTTAGGATAAACGGCGAGGGGTGTATCATAACGCCTGACGGTATACTCGAAAACCCCTCGTTCAAGGCATTCCGCAAAGAGATTCTGATGACATGCGAAATTACGCACATCGTCTCACTCCCCAAGTTCGCGTTTGCCCCTTATACGAAGGAAAAGACCTACGCCGTTTTCATCAAGAAACGTTACAATCGTGTTCGTCCCTCAATCCAAGGAAACGGTCAGGATCCATCGCATCAAAACGGCATGTTCCAGACCAACCCTATTTGGATGTACATACTTGACTACGACGGTTTCGCCAATTCCGACAAACGCTACCCGACCAGACTCAGAGGCAAGGAACAGAAATGGGAGCACGATGAAATCTCAAGCTGGGTTGACACTGATGGCAACGAACGTATCTCCCAACTAGAAGACTGCTGGAGACACAACAAGGATGATGCAGCGTCAGGAGGAGAGACCTGGACTGCGCCCGACGGGGAAGAAGTGACCGCGCGCAAATGCGGTTATATCGATATCGAGAATGTGACTGATGACGAGTTCCTGACGCTTCTACCGGAAAAATGGCTGAGACCTTACGATCCCCCGTATGTGACACCCAGTGAGATGGAGCAAGAACTTGACGGGATTATGAGAGCCTTGAAGAACATAGCATGAAACTCAACGACATATTCGCTCCTATTGTAAAGGGTGATTTCGGGCTCACCGACGAAGTGATATACCAATCCTTCGGAGGTGACGGAGAAACCATAGCATTGTACGGCGGCAACCAGTCGCACAGCGTTCCGACACGTTGGGTGAAAACCGGTTGCATCACCACAAAAGGCAAACACATACGCACATTTGCAGATGCTGGGATCATCCTTAGTCTTGACGGCAGTGCGGGTAGCATGACCTACAAGAAAGGCGATGAGACGTTCGCTCTGAACCATCACGCGGGGTTCCTGAAACCTTTACTGCAATCGAGAACAATATGCAATCCAGAGTTCTTCGCTATATTCTTCCAAAACCGCCTACGGGCAACGGCTGTCAGCGACGGATCAAAAACCCTTTCAATACAGCAGTTGGTTCAGTTCACCTTTTCCCTGCCGCCTCTAGACATCCAGCATCATCTATTGCAAAAATACCAGCTCATATCAGCTAGATTGAAAGTTTACGACGACTTCGCGACGAGGATCGACGACGCATTAGACAAGCAGGTCAGCTCTGAATATCTTCAATACCAAGCAAAAGAAATTCCAATCTCTGAGCTACTGGACTGCATGAGCGGCAATACTGGATTGACGGAGGAGCTCATCTACAGCAAGAGCAACTTTGGAGGAACCAGATACCAAGTGCTGACCGCTTCAACGATTCCCGACACGGCTATGGGGTATATACCAAAGTGCACGATTTCTACGGCGTCCGGGAGAACGAAGGAACTGAATACGTTCGAAGGCAAGGAAGGTTTGCTTGTTGTCCGCAAAGGCAAGGCGGGCGGTACGAGATACCTTCCTGAAGGCAAATACGTGATAAACGATGACGCATATATTGTTTCGGTCAAGAATGACTGCCCGTATCAGATTGACCTGCGTTGGCTTGCGATAGCCTGCAAAACCGATTTCCTCGCCTATGCTTCAAACTCCGATAATGGTACATGGAACAAGACCGGTTTCTTCAACAATGTTACTTACTATTAACATACCTAGCATCGCTGAACAGGAGCATCTGGTTGATATAGTTTCGAAGGCCACTGAATACAGGCAAAGGGTGGATGAGGTCAGGCGAAAACTGGACATCCTACTCGACAAGGAAATTGATGTGCCTAAGTAAAGGTAGATTTTGAAGTAAAGCGTCTTGAACAAAAAATACGGCTCTGTTCGAGACGCTTTACTATTCCGAGGGTTATAGGCAAAAAGGGGGTTCGGACTGTTTTCTGGTCGAAATTGGAGGATCAGTTGAAGGTCATGCACACGGCTGAGCAGAAACGGGTCGCAGTGGCCACGTATCGGCGTCATAAGTCGTATGCGAAGACGTTGCGATTGTTGGGCTATCCCTCGCGCCACGTGTTGTTCGACTGGGTGCGGGGCAGCAGGCCGGGCAGAAAGAAGCCGATCGCCCGTTCGGCGTATCGCAGTTACTCGGTGACGGTCAAGCTTGAGGCCGTCAATCGCATGCTTGCGGGGGAACCGGTCGTTGATGTCGCCGCGGGTCTGGATGTGGCCAACCATATGCTGTTGTATAAGTGGATGCATGCATGGCATCTGGGCGGCGAGGAGGGATTGATGACCAGATCGGAGCGCAAGCAGCGCGAGGGGTACAGGACCCGCGCCCAGCCTGAGGCGTCGCTGCCTGATGATCCGGTCGAGCTGCGCCGCCTGTCCGCTCGGCTGCTGGTCGGCAAGGCCGTGCTCGAAAAGGAGCTTGACCTGGTAAAAAAAGACGCGGGCGTCATCCCGGGACAACTGACAAACACCAGCAAGACGATAATCATCCAGTCTCTGAGAGACCGTCTTGCATTGACGATGCTGCTTGACTCGACGGGACTGAGGGCAAACAGCTATCAATATGCCAGAACGGCCCTGGCACGTCCTGATAGGCTGGCCGGACTGCGCGCGAGCGTGCATGAGATCGCGCGCTCGTCCGGGTTCACGTACGGGTCCCCGCGCGTCTGGATGGCGCTGAAGCGGGCGGGCATCGTTGTTTCCGAGAAGGTGGTGCGCCGTGTGATGAAGCAGGAGCGCATCCCCGTGCATTACGCGCATCGCAAGTGGCACTATTCGAGCTACGAGGGCGAGAGCACGCCGGCTCCCAAGGACCTCGTCAAACGCGACTTCCATGCCAGGGAACCGAACCGGCTATGGCTGACCGATGTATCCGAGTTCGCGGCACGCAACGGCAAGGTCTATCTCAGTCCGATCATTGATTGCCATGACGGCAAGGCCGTATCGTTCACGACAGGCCGTTGCCCCGATAAGAGGCTGACCCAGTCCATGCTCGAACAGGCCATCGGCACGCTGCCCACGCAGCGCACGAATCCGCTGATCATACATTCCGACGGGGGCGGGCACTATCGTGCCGCGGAATGGATCGAGACCCTGAACGCCGCAGGCGTCACCCGCTCGATGAGCCGCAAGGGCTGCTCTCCCGACAACGCCACGTGCGAGGGATTCTTCGGACGCATGAAGACCGAGATGTTCCACGAGCGCACGTGGAACACCATGAGCGAACTGGAAACTGCGATCCATTGGTACATGGACTTCATATTACAACCACCGCATCAAGACCAGCCTCGGTGGCGTCACCATACATGAACACCGAAAACAGCTAGAATCAACATCAACGGACTAAACCAACCAGAAAACAGTCCGAACCCCCTTTATTCCTATAACCCGAAAATGGCTTTTAGACAGTGTTGACCGGTTTAATAGGACATCTAATAGGACAGATTGGTGCCCTATGGGTCGCACAAGGTCTTTTGGGGGCTATAGGCACGAAAGTGTGTGGAAAATTGAAGTGGACTCAATTGGGCACTCTCACTGCGCAACAACCATGATGACACAGCTCAACTTGACAGGACAAAACATACTGCCCTCTTGCTCTGGCGGTCTGGAGTCCCGCGTTGGTGCGTTCCCTTATCATGGCGGCGAAAACGTTAAAGATGGGCGCGTTTCCCGACGTGGTGGTGTCCATGTTCTCGGTCAGACTCCTGAACCTCACTCCCCTGGATCGCAGCAGGCTTATGAGATTCAGCGCGGTTCTGCACGCTACAGCCAAGCCGATCGAGCTTCCACACGACGAGTGTGTCCCCTTCGTGGATGGTGTCGAGCATATGGTGCAGACCGGGCCGGTGTGTCTTCGCGCAGGACGCATGGTCGGGGTGAACATCCGTTCGCAGCCGGTCTGCAATGCCTCGTTCTAATCCAGGATGGACACGCTGGCACTGCCCATGATCATGGTCAAGCGGCCTGCAAACGGTGGTGCTGACGCTTCATCTCCTGCTCGACGAGCATGCGCAGATACTCGGACTTGTTGCGCATGCCCGACCGCTTGCGCTGCTCGTCCACGAAGGCAGCCATCGAACGCGGCGCCTTGAACTGCAACTGCACACTCTCCTCGCCACGTTCTTCGCTCAGCCGCGGACGACCCACGAACAGCTCGTGCGCCTCTCGCGCGGTGTCCGCCCCGGTCGCCAGCATGAGGTCACTGTCAACGTCGCGTCCCAACGATTCGTGAGTGGATGCGACGACATCACCGTCATCCCACCGCCACGTTTCATCCTGCAATGCCATCAGACACTCCCAATCTATCAATCCTTGTCCCAGAAATTGCCTTGTTCGGCGTTCACATGGAACACCACGATGCCCTGCCCCGGGATGATCTTCATCATGACCTCAATGCTCGGCACCAGCGGGTCACCATGATGCCGTCCGGTCAGCTTCACGTACCGCGCCCCGCCATGCTCCCGAGCCTCACGACGAATCGGATGCTCCACGGCATACACCACGTCACGAATCGAAAACCCATGACGCTCAGCAGCCCTGGCGAACACCACTCCTCGGTAACCCATGAAAATATCGTAATACAATATCGCAATACCGGCAAGACCTTGCGTGAATTATCCCATGCGTTCAACCGAAAACATCTACACTGATACCTGCACGTGTTTATATACACGTTCCGGCATGAAAAACGGCCCGGATCGGCAGGCCGTGGGACTGTGTAGAAAACCCTCGTTTACTGAACATGCGTTTACCGGATGTTGCTGTTTCCGGGATTTGTCTGGATGTCGGCTGTTACCGCCTCCAGCAGCGAGTATCGTGGCATGAATCCCTGGCGGCGCATTGCATTGTCATCCCAGATTCGTGTGGTCGAGAACACCTTGTATTCATATGGAGATATCCCTATTCCGCTGAGTTCGTTGCCTGTCAGATCAGGTTTGATGTCCCGTGTTGCCAGTGTTATGCCCGCCGCCCGTTCCATGGACTCCTTGATTTGCAGCCAGCTTGCGTCGAAGCCTTTTACCAGATATGTCCCCGTCAGGGCATGTTCCCCTATGAAGGCCATCGCTCTTCCCATGTCTCTGGCATCGATGAACGAAGTGCGATGCGCCCCTCCCTCAACCAGTGGGAAAGCGGCACTGGTGGCAGTGGCGAACAGTCTAGTGAAGAACGACTTGCGGTCACGGGATCCAATGACGCTGGACGGGCGGACAATGCTTACCCGCATTCCTGCCGCTTCGCCAACAGTACGCACCGTTTGCTCCCGATGCTCCTGGACCTGCTGCAGCGAGGAAGCAATGACGGGCTGGTAACTCTCGTCAATCACCCCGTCGTGTTCAAATCCGTAGAGGATGGTTGAGCTCAATTGTATGAAGTGCTGCACGCCCGCATCTGAAGCGCATTGCGCCAGTCGTTTCGAGATGGTGACCTCAACGTCGCCATATGCCGAGTCTGGACTGATGCCATTGGCTGCGGTGCAATTAAATATCACGTCGTTGCCTTTGAGGAGTGCCGTGAGCGTATCCATGTCTGCAAAATCCACTTCACGGACTGCGACTGCAAGGTCATTGAGGAATCCGGCATTGTCTGCAGTGCGCACGAGGGCCGTAACGTCGTGTCCTGCGCGTGCGAGCTGTTCCGTGACATGCCCACCTATGAACCCAGTTGCACCGGCCACCACCGCTTTCATCGACTCCTCCTTGGTAGATAGCAAACAGATAGCAACGAAATTACAGCAAGCAATAGACAAAGTATAGTACTATACTTTTGTATAGTAAGTTATCGAAGGAGGAAGCATGGAACAAGCGGGAATCTGCCAGATCTCTACGGTGGAAGCAGTCATGAATGTCATAGGAGGGAAATGGACCTTCCCCATCCTGTGCAACCTACTGAGAGGCGACTCACGCTTCACGGAAATCCAGCACCACCTCGATGGCATCAGTCCGAAGATGCTGTCACGAAGGCTACTCGAACTCACAGAAAACGGCATCATAACCAGGAACGTCATCCCCGAACTGCCGCCCAGGGTTGAATACCGACTCACAGCAAAGGGAAAGGACTTGCGGCCACTCTTTCAAGCCATAGGGACATGGGGCACCACATGGAACATCACAGAAACGTCAACAGCACAGTGAGACGTGTGAAACGTCAGGCAAATATTTGGCAATGATTCAACCATGGGCTGCTGCTTTCTCCACACCCCGACGAGGTATAAGTCTCCGCGATACTCTGATTCACAGTCATGATGTTTCGCAGTCATGTTGTTTCGCATGCAACGAGCAACCGGCAGAGCGTTCGCCCGCTTCTTTTTGTGCACATTTCTTCCGAAGTCCAGATTTTTTCCATCATCAGTGAATTGTTTGCCCGAACGCTCAGAAAAATAGATATCAGATAGCAGCCTGGAATGAGTTCTCTTTCCTCACGCACATACGCTGACGCAAGCCAAGTGACCGTTTACTGTCTGCGCGTATTTCTGAAGGCTTATTCCTGGGATTTTGCTTGATGCTGGTAGTGGATGATTTTGTGTTCCAGATAGTCGATTTGTTCGTTGAGCTCGCGCGACTGGCGCATGAGTCTGTCGTGGTGCTGAGTGAGCATTGTCAGACGCTGGCCGACGGTGGCATCACCTTGGTGCCGCATACGCGAGAACTCTTCTATATGTGCGAGGCTCATTCCTGTGGCTATGAGGCGCTGCACGAATTGTATCCATGCGACGTCTTTTTCGCTGTAATCCCGGTATCCATTGCCGTCGCGTCCAGGTTTGAGGATGCCTCGTTTCTCGTAGTAGCGCAGAGTCGATATTGGAACTTTCACCATTGCGCTGATCTCACTGACACGCATGGATGTCATCCCCGCATTTGCATTGAATCATGGTTCATAGTTTATTCTCCGACCTCTAGACATCACAATGAAGACAATGAAGCGTTGAGATGGAATATCATGGCCACACGATACGAACAAAGACCGGCTGCGCTGTCGCAAGTCGACGGCTCCCATGGCGAGCAGAAATCCTCCCGCGGTCCACCTTTCAACCAGAGAGCGTCGAAGGTAGCAGAACATTGTCATGGTCCCGTCGCAGAGATGAAACCCTTACTCATATGTTCCGCCATAACCAAGCCATCCCGAAGTGCTCCATTACTCATCGCCGACTCTCTCCAAAACCAACCCTTGCTCACCCACATCGGTATCGCCGACAAGGAATGATCAGCGCAAGAATCAGGGAAATATCAGAATGGAAGAGTGGTTCGACCGACGATTCGAAATCGCACAAACTGCAACCCGATGCCTCACCAAGGGCAAGGAGAGACCGGCCCGCAACAGCCAAACGTTTACCCTCGAGATGGTCGCCTTCGTTTTCGACTACTCAGCGACAGCAAGTCCATGTCTCAAGAACCATACTGGTTCTCCTGTGGCCTTTGAGACGCCCTTCTCTACTGCTACTTGGGAACGCATGAAGCAGATTTGGCTGAACGCTGGTCCCTCCAGGTCTTTTCTGGACGCTCTTGATGGTTCTACGATAGTATGAGACCGTCGCCTCTGGACCGAAAGCTCCGATGATTCCATCTCGCTGCATGATGGTCTCATCCTTCGCAGTCGCTATTCGACTGATCTCTTCGAATTCCTTGGATCTACCGCCGTTCCAACCACTCAACAAGAACCGCAGCATTACTGTGGCTGGCATCCTTGGCCGCAAAGAGCAGCAGGACATCCCTATCCTGTAACGCTTTCACACAGTCCTCGCGAAACGCGGCAGCATTGGGATTGGAGTCGAGCTCAACGATGTATCGGCTCCGAAAACCCTCGTATCTCTCAAGATCATGTCCGTACCATGAACGCAACTCAGTCGTAGGAGCAATGTCCTTAGCCCAAACGTCAAGCCTAGCCCGAAGTTTGCTCATCCCCCGCGGCCAGAGGCGATCGACGAGGACACGATATGCATGGATATCGGAATCCGACGAGTAGATGCGTCCGATCCTGATGACGTGATTCATTACAGTGCACTTTCCGGACGCGCGTAGTCAAATAACGCATGCAATTTGCGCGCCACATCTCCACTCTAACTAGAAACCAACGAGAAAGCGAGACCCACCTATATGCACACCAGCCGAAGCATCAGCCCGCAAAAAAATCAAAGCAAGCGCGCAGCGTAGAAGGAAACGACCACATGTAAGTATCCGCAGATTCCCTCACACTCACAATCCCACACTCAATGCGTTTAAGTAAGCCTTACATTTTCGAGTGATGATGATCGCGAATTGTGCTGTGGCATTACTCATGCGCTTTCTGGGACTGTAAATCACCACGAGAATTGGATGTTGAAGTGCTCCCGAGGATGTCGGCAGTCTGAACTGCACCGGCGAAATGCGGGAGTATCTGGTTGACGCAATACAGCGGCTGTTCCTGAGTGAACGCTGCCACGGCATCCGTGATAACCGATGCATTGTATCCCAGATCATGTGCAGATCTGATACTCGATTCGACGCAGACATGAAGGGCGAATCCCATGAAATACAGCTCACTGATATGTTGGGACTTAAGGTATTCATCCAGATCAGCCCCAGTGAATGCGCTGGATCCGGTTTTCCTGATAACCATTTCTCCGTCCGCAGGTGTGAAAGGTGGCGTAAATTCACTTGCCCGGGTTCCGGATTGCCAAGTTTGCGCTTTCTGAATCGCATATCTCATGCCGAATCGCGCAGGAGCAACTCCTGAGAGCCCTGGGTATCCGGGTTCAAAAAAAACATTCCACAATGTATGATATGAAAATTCTGTCCACGCGCATATTCCAAAACCTCTCGCGCGTTCGACAGCGCCGATGGCAGATAATCAGGCTCCAAACGGCCATACAACCGGCCTGTTTCAGACAGCCATTCATTTTGGAATTCAATCAAGATTACAGCAGGATTTGACATTCGTCCTCCAAAGAATCGGGCACAGCCCATGCACAAAGCAACGTATCAATATTCAACAGGCAGACCCTATACAAACCGGCAGTCTTTCCATAGCCAAATGCATGCATCGTCCTTCGGCAGTCCCTTCTGCATGCATCAGCTAGACACACAGCATCTTCTAGACAGCTCCACAGAAGAATGAAGCCCAGCATTGCGAAACGCCGAGAGAAAGCGACACGCCCGTGTCCGCATTCACAGACAGCTGGCCAAGCGTTTCGGCATCGCAGCAGAAAAGCATCAGGCCGAACGTCGATTTTCCCATATATCAGGCTAATGAGAACCATTACCGATAGCGTCATTTCATCAATCTAGATCCTGTCACAGCAAGCAAATTCATTGTTCTCATTCTGATAATTTGCAGAAAAACTTCGTAAATAAGTTAGTAAATTATACTTGATCGGTAATATTGCGAACGTGTTTAAAAAATTATCTAATATGAATAAATTGGTGCGTGCTTGCGTGGCATTGTGCGTGGCATGCGTTGTTGGGTTAACAGGTGGTGCGATATACAATCCTCTGGCTGTTGCAAGTGAAGCGGATGCTCAGGGTTTTTCCCTGCATTCTGGTGAAGGCAGTGATGCGGGTGGCACTCACGTCGCGATACAAGCTCCTAGGAATGTGAGGTTTACCAGGATTGATACTGGTTCTGATCATTCATTGGCATTGGGCAGCGACGGCAACACCTACGCATGGGGCGACAATGAATGTGGTCAGCTGGGCGACGGAACGACCACGAACCGGTCCACACCGGTACGCGTGAAAACCCCCGAAGGCGTGACATTCACCAACATTGATGGCGGTCTGAGTTTTTCAGTGGCGTTGGGCAGCGACGGCAACACCTACGCATGGGGCGACAATCAATATGATCAGCTGGGCGACGAGACGACCACGAACCACCTCACACCCATACGAGTACACACTCCCGCAGGCGTAACATTCACCAGCATTAATGCCGGTTGGTACCACACCTTGGCGTTGGGCAGCGACGGCAACACCTACGCATGGGGTCTCAATGCATATGGACAGTTGGGCGATGAGACAACAACTAATCGGTCCACACCGCTACGCGTGCACGCTCCCGCCGGAATAAAATTCACCAGCATCAAAGACGGCTTGGGCCAGTCCTTGGCATTGGGCAGCGACGGCAACACCTACGCATGGGGCCGCAATCAATATGGTCAGCTGGGCGACGGAACGACCACTAATAGATCCACACCGGTTCGAGTGAAAACCCCCGAAGGCGTGAGATTCACCAGCATCGATGGCGGTCTGGGCCATTCTGTGGCGTTGGGCAATGACGGGAACACATACGCATGGGGCTTTAATTACCGTGGTCAGCTGGGCGATGACACAACCACGAACCAACTCACACCGGTACGAGTACACACTCCTGCAGGCGTAACATTCACTAACATTCATGCTGGTATGGGTCATACGCTGGCATTGGGCAATGACGGCACCCTGTACGCATGGGGGTGGAATGGATATGGTCAGCTGGGCGACGGCACAACCACCAATCGCTATACACCAGTACGCGTGAATACTCCCAAAGGCGTGACATTCACCAGCATCGATGGCGGATATCGTCATTCGTTAGCGTTGGGTAGTGACGGCAACACCTACGCATGGGGCAGCAATGAATACGGCCCGTTGGGCGATGAAACAACCACCGATCGCTACACACCAGTACGTGTGAGCACTCCCGCGACGAAGGTTGTGAAAGTGTTGTTTGATGGTGTCGAGGGCAGTAATCTCATGTTTGATCAGGCATCAGGTCAGTGGCAGATCACCACACCAGCGCATACGCCTGGCACGGCGAACGTGAAGGTGCAGTGGACAGTAAGTGACGTTGCACAGCCGGACGCCTTGTTGTCATATACGTATATCGGCGTGAAGCATCATGTCTCCTTTGACGCTCAGAGTGGCTCTCAAGTTGATGCTCAGGATGTCGAGCAGGGCAAGACAGTGAACAAGCCAGCTGATCCTACACGTAAGGGTTACAGGTTTGTGCAGTGGACTAGCGATAAGGCCGGTAAGAACGCCTTTGATTTCAAGACACCCGTCACCGCAGATATCACCTTGTATGCGCAGTGGGTAAGCGTTGCTGCTTTCGGATCGGTGAATCCCACGACGAATCCCGGTATTTCAAGAACACCTTCTGCTCCGGCAGCTGGCAGCAGCGCCGTGAAGCCTTCTGGTGACACAGGCAGGAAGAGCGGCAATGCCTTGGCTTCCACCGGGAGCACGATAAGCGCTGTTGCTACTGCAATGCTGCTGTTCAGTGGTATTGGTGCGGCGCTTGTGTGGCGTCGTTGTCATGCATAACCAGAATCCAACAATGCAGTATGTAGCGCGCCGTTCTCATATGTGAAATGTAGAAGCGCGTAGATTATCCTCGTCATGATGACATGGCGGGGATAATTGGTTTTGCTGCGTTGCTCCGGTCAACCAGATCACGAGAATTCTCCACCCCGAGCACCAGCCGCTCATATTGCTCGCCTCTGAGTTGAATGACAACAGGGCATTCCGGCCTGGCAACATTCCAGAACGTCCTCTCCCCATTCTTGGAGAACACACCTGCCCACTTGCCGGGAACATGAAGACCGGGTGCACGCAAACCCTTAGTCTCGTCAAGAATGCCTGGATCCTCGGTCGCGCCCACAATATGCTCGATGGGTATCACCAGCTTAGTTTTAAACGACCACACTCTATCCAGGCCCTGCGGCTCAATCTGCAGCATCCGCCCGGCAATTGTCACCTTGTTTCCCATGGTTACCTTCCTTCACCATCGGCGACCACACGAATGTGCGCACGCCGTAACAGCGTCTTGCCTAGGAGCGAAGCGATGTCAACGATATCGACAGTCCCCTCATCCAATCCGAGGCGAGACACCTTCGCCAAATAATCCTCAACCAGCCCGCGAACCTCATGATCGCGACCCGACAGCTCCATCAGCGCCACCAAGACCAGATTGAGCACACCCGAATCTCGCGACTTCGAATTCGTCGCATCACGCAATGCAGCCACGAACATGCCCCTCTTGCTGCCGAACGCTCCGTACAAACTGCCCCGAAGCAGGCCTGTGGCTCTGACAAGTGCACCAATCGAAGCGCCCTCATACCCATGTATAAGGAAGACCTGGCGAGCATGAGCAAGGACCTCACCATCATCGAAGCTTCTATTACGACCCATGCTCAAAACGATACTATTAATTGACTGAATGGTCAAGAATAATAAGCGGTCGTCACCTTGCCCTGCACTATAAGGGCTCCCAGCATGGCTCACTGCAGTGCAGAGAATGTAACTGTGGGCGTGTCTGGCCTTTACCTAGAGTGCGCTCTAGGTCGTATCCTCTACCTGTGATGAAGCAATCAAAGCATTCCAGTATTCCCAGCCAGAGCGAGCTAGCGGCCAAGGCGAAACTTCTCGACGTACCTGCTACTCAGGTGATTCCCGACAAGTCCATCAGCGAAGTGCAAACGCTCACCAATCTGAGCATCGACACCCTTCGCTACTACGAAAAAATCGGCTTGATAGATTCCATAGCGCGCGATGCCAGCGGGCACAGGCTCTACAGCGACTTGGATGTGGAACGAATCAGATTCGTGCGCCGACTGCGCGCAACCGGCATGCCCGTATCGCGCATCACCCAGTACGTACAGCTGCGCGCCCAAGGGCCAGACACGGCGGACAGTCGTCTGCACATGTTGCTTGACCATCGTGAAAAGCTGCTTCGCATGCAGCAGGAACTGGCTGACAGCCTGAACCTGTTGGACAGCAAGATTCTCTATTATCGCCATCTCGTCGGGCACAAGGACACGGATCGTGGAACAACGAAACAATAGAAAAGGACTCGGAAGTTCCTGGATAGCGGCATGGTGTTTCACCATCATCATGGCATCGGTGACGGTGACCACGCCATTGTGGCAATACTACGAAAAACGATATGGCTTTGGGTCCACAGGAGTCAGCGTGGCATTCGGCGCCATGGCAGTCGGAGTGTTCATGGCGCTGCCACTGCTTGGCGGACTTTCCGATTCATGGGGAAGATTCCGCGTGATGAGCGTTGCCATCGTCATCGACCTCATGGCAACGGCAATACTCCTCATCCCGGGAATTGCACCACTACTGCTGGCTCGAGTTTTGCAAGGCTGTGCCGTAGCGCTCACGGTGTCATCGGCACCACCGGCAATCAGCGAAGGCTTGTCATATGACGGACGATCTCGTCCAGAGTTGACCGCTTCGATCTCGACCGTGGCCAACCTTGGCGGCCTCGGCTTCGGAAGCCTTCTGTCGGCCATCGTGGTCGCCGCTGTCGGCAACCCTTTCATCGCCCCATTCCTTGCATTCGCAATACTGCTTTGCGCATCGCTGATACCTTGCGCACGCATTGCCGCGAGCGAAGGAAACCGGCGCAGTTTCCATGTGAGATTGCCAAAGGTTCCTGACGGAGGTCTGCGATCATACCTCGGTGCCGGACTCTGCGGATTGGTCTCCTTCGCCGCTTTTTCGGTATACGCATCGCTGGGTCCCGGAATTCTCGCGGACACATTCGCCATGCGCTCGACATTTGCAGGTCCCATACTCTACTGCTCGGTTATGGCATGCAGCGCCGTAGGGCAGCTCGTTCTCATGCGCTTGCAGACAGCACGAAGGCGCATGACAGGAATGGGACTTTTCGTTGTTGGGTTTGCGCTGCTCTTCCTCGCGCTCTGTGAACACATGCTTATCGTTTTCATCATCGCCAGTCTGCTGCTCGGCCTAGGCTCGGGGCTTATCCTGGCTGAAGCCTCTCGCGTGGTAACCGCGCACTCTCACCGTGAAACCGCTGCCGCATCGCAGGCCGGTTTCTTTATGATGGGGTATGTTGGGATGATCATCCCAATCATCGTCCTCGCCTCACTGATAGGCGCGGTCGGAACCACCACCGCGTTTGCAATCACTGGCACTGTACTCTCTCTGCTCGCCGCCGCAGGCATGGCCGCAACCTCATGATTGCGCTTGTTACTGATTCTTTTTGGCCACAATGGAAAAGGTCAGAGGAATGCGGGGATATTGGTCAGGCATACGCCATCCGCCGTCATTCTCGTCTGCAGTCAACATTGGAAGGGATTGCCAATCCGCGACTTCATATTCTCCGATGTTTTCAATCGTCAGTCCGGCGTGGATTAGTGATTCTGTGATCTCGTGAAAATCATGCGCCCAGTTATGATTCCGTGTGTGCTCAATCTTCCCGGCCGAACCTTCGGTGTACGAGGAGTTGGAATCATATGAGGATTCGGTCCCACTGAAATAATCCTGCACAACGTTCAACCCCGAATTATCAAGCGCGAACAACAGTGGATGATCATCTCTGATCATGAAAACACCGCCCGGAACAAGAAGATTCGCTATGGACTGCGCCCACTCTGTCAAATCGGGCAGCCAGGTGATAGTTCCGACACTGGTAACGACCACATCGAAACGATGCTCAACCGGTGTCAATGCCTGATCGGAATGACGCGCATCACCCTGCACAAATCTCACTGGAACCTGGGCACGTTGAGCTATAGATCTTGCATAGGCCAATGCGACATCCGAAAAATCAAGTCCGCACACGCCTCTGGCTCCAAGTCGATACCAGCTCACCGTATCGAGTCCGATATGGCACTGCAAATGCAGAAGCCGCCGATTTTCTATGCCCTGCGAGCCGAGAAAAGGAGCAAGAACCGCATAGTCTCGTCTGACAACTGACGTTATTTCCTCAGTATTATTAATGAAGGAATCAATGTCACCGTATCCGCCATGCATATGAACGCTGGCTCTATCATTCCAGTTCTCAAGATTCTGATGCACGTCATCAGCATCGGACATATCTGTATGCACCATATGTAATTCCTTCATGCTCCCTTATACACAATGCACAAAAGCGTATTTCCATCCCCATACAAGCAAAGATACCCATGACTCAATCTCTACATTCGTTCACATCAGGCAGAGGTGTAGGTCATGCGGCAATGAGAGTGCGGTGTCAGACGAGCTTGCGGCGCAGGTACTCGCTGCGGCTGATGTGGAATCTCTCAGCGTCCCGCGTGATCCTGTCAAGGGTGGATTTGGGCAGGCGGAAGCTCACCGTGGCCATCTCCTCCTCGCTCTGCGCGAGGTGCAGACCGTAGTAGACCTTGTCAGTCAGCCTGTCGTCCACGGTCTCGGACTCGACCTGACCGGCGTCTTTCTCGACCTGCTCGCTGCTCATGCCGAATTTTCTCAGCAGCTCCACGTCGTGCTGGCTCATGCTCATCGTTGCCTCCTGATTCGTGCGATCTCCCTCATGAACTTCCTGGTGGGAGAGGTGAATGCGTGATAGATCAGCACCTCGCCGCCAGTATTGTGATAAGTATGTGGTACAAGCGTATTACATAAAAAGAGACTGCATTTGTATGCATCCCAACCACCAGCAACAGCAGCGAGCAGCAGCGAAGCATCAGATGGCAAGAAAAGCCAAGGTAAACGAACAGCGTAGAAGGAAACAACATACAATTACCATTGGTTGTTCAGTCAAGGAGGACATGATGAATGAGTTGGACAAGTGTATGGCAGGTGAGATTTACGATGCTCACGAACAGGTTTTTCTGAAATACAAAACAGACGCGCGACGGTTACTTGACGCTTATTCCCAGCTACCGTATGAGGCAAAGGCCGAGAAAACAAGAATACTGCATGAACTGCTCGGTTCAGTGGGCGATAACGTCACCATCGGCATGAGGTTCACCTGTGACTATGGGCGAAATATCCATCTGGGGTCCAATATTTCGGTCAATATGAATTGCACTTTTGTTGATTGCAACACGATCACCATTGGTTCTGACACCTTAATCGCATCCAATGTTCAACTCTATACGGCAACGCATCCAGCGGAGTTGGCTGAACGGCTGGTTGACGACTGGCACGCGGACAGCGGCCATTACCGCTGGAATACGTATGCGCGTCCAATCGAGATTGGTCGTGGCTGCTGGTTGGGTGGAGGCGTGATCGTGCTCCCGGGCGTGAAAATCGGTGACGGAACGGTAATTGGTGCCGGTGCAGTGGTAACGAAAGACATACCAGCAAACAGTATCGCTGTTGGCAACCCTGCACATGTGATTCGTACCATCAATCAGTAGCATCACTGGCAAAGCAATATACCAGCGAAAGGCCGCCAACGGTCTGGTGGAATTGCCTACCCTTGTACCTCTCATGAGCTGGTATCGTGTGAGGAGCTTCCAATCTCAAATCGCTTCATCATCCAGCTAGACCAGATTTTTTCCTATGAGAAATCCGCAGGATGTCTGCCACCGAGGTGTCACCGTTCCACCCAGGCCAACAATGCTGGATCCCATTCGAGTGGTGTCGCGGTGTCGCGTGCGTACAGGTTTTCTAACAGTCCTTGTATCAGGGTGTGTGCTTGCTCTATGGTCATGTCGTCCACTTTGGTTGTCTGTGCGGTTTGATGGAATTGTGCAGGCTTCCAAGATTTAGGTATTGCGAATTCGATAGGGTACGGCAGTTGACGTCGGACGCTTTCGCTTCTCAGTGATTCTTCGAGTGTACCGGCTTCGAAGCGTTGTGTGACGACGATGATCGCGAGGTCGACCAGATCCTTGATACGGCTGGATTCCCTCCCGTTGATCTTCTGCACCACGGCACACACCTTATCGGCGAACTGACAGGTGACCGGGTACAGGCGGTATGGATAAGTGGTCAGCCTGTCGATTGGCAGGCGGTTGACGGGTGTCAGCACATCGGCCCTGGGCATGGTTCCCTGATGAGCGACGAGGTCCACGTGTATCGGATTGAGGAGCTTGACACCAAGACGAGTGTTGAAAACCACCCGCCACCCATCCTGATACGGCTGATTGTCCGCTTGAAGGATCGGCGTCGCGGAAACGAATTCAAAGACGAAATGGTCGTGCAGGTCGATATCTGCCAGGCGTTTGAGTTCTTCGAGAGATTCTCGTGCATCGTATCCATTGCTGAACAGGTCCGCATCGAGGGTGCGTCGGGTCGAGGGGATGCGGGCGAGCATGGCACTACCTCCTTTGAGTACCCAGGTGCTCTCCTCCCCCTCGCTGAAGACCCTGCTGAGGAACCGGTCATAGTGAGCCTGTCTAATGAGGTCGCCTACCAGCCGTTTCGGATGGCGTGCATGCTCGGCTTTCGCGGCGCTTTTGATGGCCGCCTCGACCGCGATACCAGACGAGTAGGCGTAGGTGTCGTCGGTCATGATGTTGTCCTTTCTTCTGGGATTTACGATTCTTTGGGATCAGCATCGTCTGAAGTGTCGGCGGGGAAAGTACCGCTGATGCCGGGATTCTCCTTGTCTGATTGCATGCGTTCAACGAACAGTTGCGCGAATTCATGGATCTTCATCAGGGCATTCGCGATAGCCTCAGCGTTACTGTTTGAGAACGAATCATACGTGAAATTCGTAAGGGACTCGAAGCGGTCACTTAGCACTTGGGCTGCATTCCGGAGCGTTTCACTGATGCGGTCATCCACCGGTCCCATCAGCTGCGCAACCATCGACTTCCCGTCCTCGGGGGCGAAACCTTGACGTTTCGCCAGCGGTGCCAGTCGTCTGGCGAGCTTATCCCTGTCCAAATCCCCGGATCGGTGCACAAACTCTTTCAGCAGCATGTTCTGAATCAAGGAAAGGTCTGTTCCTATTTCCACCAGATCGGCCACAGTCTGTTCGAATATCGTCACCGGCAGACCATTGACTATTCGCACGGACTCGCTGGGATAGCGTCGTGTGCGCAGCTTGAGATCTGCTCTTTGTGTCTGTCGTCGCCGCGGCGTGGAGAACCGGTAGGGTTCGGGAACGAAATCACCAACCCCGAGCATCCATGCTGCGCTTTCAAGACAGACGATGGCCTCGTCAGGCACGTCACGCAGACGTGCCTCAGCGGTGCGTTTCGGATCGATGGACAGCCAGGCGGCATGCACGCCCTCGAAAGCGTCAGTCGGCACCCCCGCATCCTTGTATATACCGTGAGCCAAACGCTCGAAGATACCTGACCGTTCCATGCGTGACAGATCGAGTCTCGTCACACCAAGCATCTCGGCTTGCGAGGTCGTCACCATACCCCACTGGCCTGATGTGAGTGTGGCAAGCTTTGCGACTTTATTCATACTTGTATTGTATCTTTATCTGATACAATACAAGTACAAAGCATTCACGGACGAACTGCCATCATCGACCACAGCAACAGCGTTGCATTTGAAAATAGACAACAGCTCTACCCTTGCATCGCTCATGGGCTGGTATCGTGTGAGGTGAAGATAAAAACACAGTTCGGTACGGTAGTCCGGACGCGGTTTCCCGTCAGTATCCAGCCTCCTCGGCCGTCCAATCTTCTCGAATCATAGAGGAGGTTGTAGTATGCCTGAAAACGGGCGTAAGTTTTCAAAAGCTCAATCAACAGTATATTTTGACGGCTCGTTCTGGGTCTGTGTGTGCGAGCGCGAGAACGACGGGAAAATTCAGGTTTGTAGGATAGTGTTTGGCAGTGAACCAAAGGACTATGAGGTTCTTGATTATTTGCAGAAGCATTATTATTCGTTGGAGTTTAGTACTCCGATAAGTGTTTCCGACAGAAGCAGGAAAAGCTCTCGCAATGTGAATCCTAAGCGTCTGGAAAGAATGGCCGCTCGATCGATGCGACAACGTGGAATCAGCACAAAGGCACAGTTGGCGCTTTCTGCTGCAAGGGATGAGCACAAGAAGAACGACAAGATTCAGAACCGTCTGAGAAGAGTCGAAGCGGATAATCATCGACGCATGCTCAAGATTCAGAAAAGAAAACTCAAGCATCGCGGACACTGAAAAGGGTTCTAGAAACGGGCGATTGCAGTTCCACCGTTCAACTACTGTCGAAACGGCATCCAAAACATGACCATCACCCGAGCGACTGGACTCAATCACTTCGCGCTCAAGCTGCGGAACGCGGTCTGCAACTGCCATGCAATGCCATGCCATACTATGGCCATGCAATCACGCCACATCATGCGGTTTGCAAGCGACGATTATGCTTCTGCATGTCTCTAGCAATCAACTCTCGCATGTATTCGGACTGGTTGCCTTGGCTCTTGACATACTCAGCCATGTATGCCGGTGCCTTGAAGTGCAGCACCTCGCTCTTCTCCCTACCCCGTTCGGCAAGGCTCGGACGTCCAAGCAGCATATTCGCTGCATCCTGAGCAGTCGTGGCGCCCGTCCATTCCATCAGATCCTTGTCTGCCTGCGCCTGCGCCTCGGCCCCCGTAGTCTCCTCAGCTTGGGAATCATCCCAACGCCATACCTCGTCCTTGTGTGCCATCTCAGTGTCCTTTCGCCCGGTCTTCGTCATGTCTGCGCTCAATCCCTGTCCCAGAACTCAATCCTTGTCCCAAAAGTTGCCCTGCTCCGCATTGACATGGAATACGATCACTCGACCATCGGCCGCATGCTTCATCATCACCTCAATGCTCGGAACCAGTGGGTCGCCGTGATGTCTGCCAGTGAACTTGATATAGGTCTCACCGTCATGCTGCATCACACGTCTACGGATAATGTGCTGATAGGCGTATGTCACATCGTCCAGCTCGAACCCGTGTCTGGAGGCCGATGTGGCGAACACTATCATGGAAGCGGGCATGCCATAAATAGTATCACAAAAAGATGCTACCATTTATTGACCGAGTGATTACAAGATTCCTCTGAGAACTCATGCATGCGGACACCGCTTCAGACCAGTTGAATCAAGCACAGCAGCCCAACTCACAGCTCCGCGTCTTCCTCGTTGGCCAATTCCTCGGTTTTGGGTGTAGCTGGGGCTCCTGGCAACCAGAATGAGAGCACGAGGGCAAAGACCGTGAATCCGGTCGTCCACCAGAATGACGTTTGGAAGGCTCCGGAAGCCTGAGATGCCTGCGTGATGTTGCCTGCTGCAGATTCGAGGATGACGACAAGCACTGCGGCACCGAAGGAACCACCGACCTGCTGGCCGATTCTGCTGAACAGGCTGGCATCAGGCACTTCCTTGGGAGCAAGCCCCTGATATGCCACGGCCATCAACGGCAGAGTAACCGCTCCCAGCCCGATTCCTCGCACAAACAGGACGAAACCGATCCATATATAACTCGTGTTGGCATCAGCAAAGGCAAATGGCACAGTACCGAGGGTGAGAATCGCAAAACCGACCACCGTCACCCAGCGTGCACCGATTGAATCCGTGAGATTGCCTGCTATGGAACGGCTGGCGAAGGTGCCCAGCCCTTGGGGAATGAGCATAAGACCGGCCTGCAAGGGAGTCAGCCCACGCAAGGTTTGAAAGTACAACGGCAGCAGAAGCATGGCACCATACAGCGCAAATCCAGAAAGGAAGAGCAGCGATGATGCCGAGGCAAGCGGCCAGTGCTTGAGCAGTCGAATATCCACCAGAGCCTTTTCCCGACGAATCAATGCCCACCAGACAAAAGCCACCAGCAGTATCGCACCTCCGACGAGCGGAACCAGCACGTTTGCGGCACCAAAACCGCCAGCGGAACTCGCATTGCTGAGTCCGTAGAGCACACCGACCAGACCCGCCGCCATAAGGATGAAGCCTGGAATATCCAGCGGCGCGTTGTGCGTAGGACCATCTTTCGGCAAGGCGACAATCGCCAGAATGATACCCACCACGCAAAATGGCACATTCACCCAAAAGAGCCATGGCCATGCCAAATGGTCAAGAATGAGACCGCCCAGAACCGGTCCGAGAATTGGTCCCAAAATTGCGGGCATACTCACCACGGACATGATTTTCCCTATGTTGCGCCCATGTGCCGCCTGCATGACGAGCGTCAGCATCAACGGCATGAGTATGCCGCCGCCCACTCCCTGCAGACCGCGGAACACTATCAGCGCAGCGGCATTCCAAGACAACGAGGACAAGATCGAGGCGATCATGAAAATCACCAGACCCGTGATCCACAGACGTTTGCCACCAAATCTGCGTTGAGCCCAGCCGTCAAGAGGTATCGTTACACCGAGCATCAGCAAATATGCCGTGCTCACCCACTGGATAGTGCTCACCGGTGCGTTGAGTGCCACTGCCAAGGGCTTGATTGCCACCGAAATAATCGTAGTGCCAAACAAGACGGCAAGCCCGCCGATCAGCGTGGCCCAGACCGTGCTCCACACTCCGGGTTGCATAGACGACCCAGATACGCCTGACGACCCTGCTGCGCTTGTAGCCTTGTGCGCTGTGTTCGTATCGTCTGTGTCCGTGTCGTCTGAAACGGCTTGTTCTGCCATATTTTCTACCCCCATAAGAGTCATTGTGTATCTAACATGCGGAAGCCTATCACGCTACAATAGGAAACACAATGACTCCTAAAAATAATCATGGTGAAGGTGAACATCGCCGCCGTGGAACCGCCCTGGAACATTCGCTCCTCGACGCGGCGTGGCAGGTGCTGCTTGACGTGGGATATGACAATCTGACCTTCGACGCCGTGGCCCAGGCAGCTTCAACAAGCCGGGCAGTGCTGTATCGACGTTGGCCAGCCAAACCCGATCTGGCGCGAGCAGCCGTAATTCACGCTCTCAAAGGCACGCGGTTGCCCTGCCCCAACACCGGCAATCTCCGTGACGACCTCATTGGTGCATTGACGCAAATCAACGAGAAACGCATCCGCATCGGCATTGAACTCGAATCGAGACTCCTGAACTATTTCGGAGAAACCGCATTCAGCAACACCGCATCCCGCGACGCTCACAACCAGCAGAGTTCGCATATCAACACCATCCTGAACCGAGCCGTGGAGCGCGGAGACATCAATCCACAGCTTCTGACACCACGGGTGCGCGAACTACCGATTCAACTGTTTCGCGATGAAGTTCTCAGAACGCGCCGCCCAGTCCCGCACGAAGCCATCGAATCCATGATTGACGACATCGTCCTGCCCGTGCTGACACGACCGGCTCACTGAGCAGCAGCTTTTCGACAGAGCGGCACTCGGCTTCGACAGGTCAGTCCACATTGATGGTGGCGTAGTGTTGGGCCGCTTCAGCCACCCGATGATTGTAGTCAACAGAGGGATTGTAGGCGCTGATAGCACTGATCCAGTTCTTGGATTGAGTCAGATTTCCTCCGGTCTTGCACAAATACAAGCCTGCCGCGAGCGCAGCGTCGTCAATCTGGTTGATGTCCTGTTTGCCGTCACGGTTGCCATCTTGTGCGGCGCTCTTCCATGTTGCAGGAATGAACTGCATCGGCCCTACCGCGCGATCCCAGGTGGTGTCGCCGTCAATCTCGCCACGATCCGTATCCGGGGTACGGTTGTTTCCGTTGCCATCGAGGGCCACACCGATGATTGATGGAGCGACCGTCCCGTCTGCATGCAGTGTGGCGTTATTGGTGCTGCCATGTTCGGTTTCTACCTGACCGATGGCAGCGAGGGTGTTCCATCCCAGTCCGCATGAGGGATGGGTGCGAGACACGGCGATTGACGCTCCTGCATAGGCTTGCAGCGCGCGTTCGGGAATGCCGGACGATTTGGCGATTTTCGTCACCCATTCCTTGTCTGCAAGTTTCGCAATGGGTATGTTCTCTTGCTCACCGCCGTTGGCAGTCACATTGGCAGTACCGGATGCCGAGGGTGCTGCGCTGGTTGGCGCTGTTGTTGTAGCTTCCGTGTCCGTAGCTAGCGTGGCGCTGCTGCTTGCATGCCCTGCAGCGCTTGCCTGACTCTCGTCATTTTCTGGTGCATAAGTTGCGGCGAACAATGCTGCAAGAAGTGCGGCAATCCCCAATAATCCGAGCACACTCATGGTCGTTGGCCACGCTAGCCGCCGCCAGGGTATGGCAGCAGAAGTGTGGCGCGCGTTGTCCGGAGTGTACTCCGAGGCATTGGTTTCAGGTGTCGAAGGGAATAATGGAAAAGGATTCTGTGGATCAGTCATGGTCAGACCTTCTGGAAATACGATGTGAACGATGTGTGGAACGATGCTCCGATGGAATGGATTCGGTAGCACTCTGAGGAGCTTGAACACCTTGAGATATCTGAACACCCTGAGATGCCTGAACACTCTGCGATGCCTGAGCCTGTCTGAGTGTCGCGCGTGACCTATGTCCGTGTGTCACTGCGCGAATGACAACGCCTTGTTGTGGAGAAAACAGCCACGCGCACAGAAAAACTGCCGTCAACACCAGCACGATGGTGCCGCCTGTCGGAAAATCCCATGACCACGAAACGTACAGGCCGGTCAGTGCCGAACATGCGCCAATCACCGGAGCCACGACCATCATGATGCCCAGACGGTCAGTCAGCAGGCGTGCGGTTGCCGCCGGTGTCACCAGCAGAGCGAGCACGAGGATATTACCGATGGTTTGCACGCTTATCACGACCGCAAGCGTGACCAGCACGTAGAGAGCCAGATCGAGCCAGAATACCGCGAGTCCTTGTGCCCGTGCGGATTCACGATCCAAGGAGACGGTCACCAATTCCTTGTGAAGAAGGAATATGACCAGCAACACCACGAGCGAAGTACCCGCCACAATGTACAGATCCGACTCGGGAATTCCTGTTATCGAGCCGAAGAGGAACTGCTGCAAAGACCCTGCATATCCGGGCGATTGGGAGATAATGACAATGCCAAGCGCGAAGGCGGCGACGAACAGGATGCCGATGATGGAATCTTCTTTCAATCGTCGGTTCTGCGAAAACACGGCGACAAGAATCGCCGTAAGCACTCCGGCGACCGTTCCACCGAGCACGAGGTTGCCGGAAATCACAAATGCGACAGCCAAACCGGGGAATACGGCATGTGCCACGGCATCACCGATGAACGCCATGCCGCGCAGCACAACGTAGCAGCCCACTACCCCGCACACCATGGAAGACATCACCGCAACCGCTAATGCCTTGGGTAGGAACGCGAGATTTGGGTTGAACAAATCCATAAAGAAATCAACGGGACTCATGCGACCGCCTTCACCATGCGCAGCAATGCGGAGTCGCGCCCCACACCGAAGGTCGTCGTCCACGCATCAGGGTTCGATACCAATGCGGATGGGGTTCCGGCTGCGATAATCGTCGAATTCAGCAATGCCAGACGGTCAGCGCCTCCTATCGCACCAACAAGGTCATGCGTGGTCATCAACACGGCATGGCCTTCATGCGCGATATCGCGAAACAGACCGGCAAGCAGCTCTTGGGTCGGCATATCAAGTCCCGTATAAGGTTCATCCAGCAGCAGCACCGAAGGTTGCAGGGCGAGGGCGCGTGCCACCAGCACCCGCTGGCGTTGCCCGCCGGAAAGCTGACCTACCGGCCTGTCTGCAAGCGCCGTCATGCGCACACGATCAAGGGCATCAGCGACAGCTTCCCAAACGGCCGCATCAGGACGTTTGAACAACCCCAATTTTCCACACAGTCCTGTCGCCACCACGTTGGCAACGGAAATCGGAAAATCCCAGGCGAACTCGTGGCGTTGGGGAACATAGCCGATGGCGGCACGCCCAGGCTTGGCACTTCTCCCATCGACGAGCACCCGCCCGAACGCGGCACGCTGCAAACCGAGAACGGTACGCAACAATGTGGTTTTGCCCGCACCATTCGGTCCTATCAGCGCGAGCAGCTCACCCCGCTCAACGCTAAGGTTGACAGATTGCAGCACGCATCTGCCACCAAGTTCAACCGTCACATCGTCAAGACGCAGCGCGGCATGTGCATTGGCATGTGTTTTATTGTGTGCGGCAGGAAGCGATGCGGCCTGCGCTGTGGGGAATGCTGTATCCGTTGCTGCACTCATATGCCACCACCAACGCTTTGGTCGCCACCTGTTTCCGCCTCACTCTCGGCTTTGCGCCTTCGATCGTCGAGAATACGGCGTTTGGCCTTGTTTCCGCGCACTATCACCACGGTGAAACCTGCAACCAAGGCAATGAATACCACGATGATGGCTCCAATAAGCACGGCAACCAGCGCAGTGTTTGCAGGGGCACTGCCCTCCTGCCCGCTTTGTCCCGTAGCAGCCGAGCCACCGCTTTTGGTCTTGTCAGCACTGCCGTCAGCGCTCTCGTTGCCGCTAGCACCGCCACTGGCATCTGAGGAACCGGCATGGTCGGATTTTGCGGCGCTACTCCCCTGCCACTGTTGGGCGAATGCCTGATCTGCCGTGGTTGCCGTGCCCACTGCGAAGCGAATGTGCTGAGTGTCCGTCACATGGCTGCCGTCACGCAGCTCAGCTTCGGCGGTAAGTTCAACGAGATACACGCCGGGTTGCGTGAACACCCAGTTCGCGTGCGTATGCGTGTTGACATCCACCCAGATGGGCTGGGATTCGCTCTTGCGTGAATCCCACAACACTTGCGGCTCGCCAAAGGAGCCCGACTGCAGATAGGTCGTCATGATGCCCGGCCCCTGCACCCCCGTCAGCGACAGAGTGATGCCGCGTTCGATGGTGTTCATCACCTCGGGGTCTTGCGTATTCCACCCTATCCACACCACTTCGGGATTCTGCGTCTGCGGCACCACGTACACGTCACTGCCAGCCGCAGCACCCACAAACGAATAGGCAGGGTCTTCAGGAACGGCGAGTTTCGCCGCGTCGAGCACATGGAACACCGTTTCGTCGGGATAGCGCCACACGCTGGTGGCATTCGCGTCAGCCTTGGCCACATCATCGTGAATGAGGAAACGCCAAACCCCCTGGTCATATTTCGGTCCCATATCAATATGCCCGGTGACCAGTTCACGCTGACCGTGGACGATGGCAAGCTCGCCTATCGTCTGGTTCAGATTCGGGTCTTCACCATCCTCGGCGTATGCCAAAGCCGGTATGCCAAGAGCTGCAAGGCTGGTGAGAGTGGCCAGCAGCGCTGCAATACGACGTCGAAATGGATGCAGGTTCATCATGAAGTTTTCCTATCTGTCGAATCGGTGAGGCATTCATTGAGGCTGTCGGCGTTGAATCGCAGCATCTGCTCGTAGCTGTTGACCTCATTGGAGAAGGTGTCGCCATATATCGGGCACACGCGAATGCCTTCATCATTGGCAACCTGTTGCAAGGTTGATGATCTGCTGGCAAGGTTCGGTTCAAGAAACACAGCGGGCACTTGCAGGGAGCGGATGGTTTCGACCAGTTTGCGCCGGTCCGCCAGCGAAGGCTCCGTAGCAGGGTTGGGAGTGACGAATCCGGCAACGGAAAGACCATATGCATGGGCAAGATATCCGAAAGCATCATGAGTGGTCACCAGATACCGTCCCTGCTGAGGAATCTTGGCGAGTGCCGCCGACATGTAGTCATCCGTCGCTTCCAAGGTTTTCAGATACGCTTCGGCATGTGCCACGTATTGAGCGGTATGAGCTGGGTCAGCGCCGATAAGCGTGTCTCGTATGAGCTGCACATAGGCCATGCCGTTGCGAGCGTTCTGCCACAAATGCGGGTCAATCTCGCCATGTACATGCTTGCCGAGTACGGCTTGCGCGAGCTGATACACATGCTGTCCAGGACGGCCAAGGAAGGCGTATTGAGATCCTTTGGGAATTTCCGCCAACGCTTTGGCTGGCACATCCACAACGACCTGACTTGCCGGATATGCTTGCTGGGAGTGTTCGCCTCCGCCACCCGGATCGTAGCGAACTTCCAAGGCTGCCGAGTCAAGGTTCGCGGTCAAATCGGCATGCCCTTTGTCGAGTATCACCGGGTTCTTGATTCCAGTCTGCTTGGCAGCCTGAGTGGGGTTCACCCCCACGGCGAAGGTGTATGTTGCATGCCCCAAAGCCACGGGTTTGGCGGTATCGCTCACTTTGAGCTTGGCTTGCAGGTCGATGGTGTACACGCCTGGCTTGGTGAAGGCCCACGATAGATGCGTATGCGCGTCCGCAGGCAGCGACATGGTGTCGTCGCGATACCCCTGTGCCGCGTCAAAACCGTCGGAGGAGTCAAAATAGCGTTCCGTATTGCCAAAGGAACCCGTCAAATATGCGAATATATCGCCCGGGCCAGTGGCGTTCGTGGCAGAGAGCAGCACTTCGGAGGTGCGGGTTGCACCGTAGCGTTCCCCGCTGCCATGCGCCCGCAATCCAAGCCACACGGTGTCAAGGTTGACGTTCTCCACTAAGGGAATGATCTCGGCAGCGTATTTCACCGCTTCCTCAGCCAGAGACACGTTGATGGCATCTGAACGCAGGTTAGCATCAAGGGTTTTAATCACCGACTGTTCTTCCAACATTGCATAATTGGAAAATGCGACATCGGCATAGACGACATTTCGGGCGTCTCGCAATGTTGGCTCATAGGAATGTGGATCGCTGTTATCAGGTATGAGGGATACGGCATCTACATAATCACCGCCGACGTGTTCGACCATGTCCCGCAAAATCCCCGTCGTGGTGACCACCCGTAACCGTTCGCTATGCGCGGGCAAGGCTGGTCTGGCGGCGCACCCTGATACCAGCAGCACGCCACACAGCACACCCACCGTTGTCATCCACCGTGCGGCATATCGCACAGCAGCACAACGCGCAGCACAACGCACGACTGACCGCATCGCACACCGGACGACCGACCGCACGTCAACTGTTATGGCCGTGTTCGCCATGCCAATGACCCGTTGCGCTTACCCATCCACCACAGCACGCCCGCACCCGCAGCACCGCTGAGCAGCAGTAGCCCGAGTATCGTCAGCAGCAGTGGCACAGGATTGCCTTCTGTCAGTGCAGCCAAAGGACCGGCACCTTTTGCCCGAGGACCTTGTGCTGCATCAACGCGCTCGTCGGCCTGCTCGGTGTCATCGGCTTCGCCAGCAAGTGCGGAAGCCTGATCTGCCGCCTTTAATGCCGCTTCTTCTGCGAGTTTCTTGGCCCTTGCAGTACCGGCATCATCGGCGGTGAACACGAGTCGAGCTTGCGATGCTGTGTTGCAATCCGTCGTGGAGCTCATGGCCGATGCGGGGTCAACCGCACCCACCACAATCGTGAGGGTTTCAGTATCCGAAGATGTCTGACCGTTAGCAAGCGTGGCGGTCTGCGTCATCGAAATCCGGTATATGCCTTCCCTGCTGAACGCCCAGTTCGCATGTGCGTGAACGCCAAGAGGAATCCTGTAGCTGCCTGCGCCGTTGAATACCATCTGCTGCACTCCGCCGAACGCGCCAGCCAAATACACCTTCATTGACCCTGGACCATTCACCGAGTTGATGGTCCACGTAACCGGCCCGCGAGCGTTACCAGCATTCAGCGATTCCGTATTCCATCCCAGCCAAATAAGATTCGCTTGCTGCGTCTGCGGAATCTGCCACACACGCGAACCTGCCGCACCAATCTGCCCATAACCATTCGGCAATGTCACGACACTGGAGGGCTTCAGCCACAGAATCGTCCCCGCTGGCTCACGGTAAACCTTGGTTCCTGATGTGTCATCACCAATCAACGATTGCAAACTGCCATTGACGATGCGTGACGAGTAATCCACATGCCCAGAAGACAGCACCGTTGCGCCAACCACACACTGGCGTGCCGCCAACGTTGTGACAGGAGGAGTATTGTCACCAGACGTTAGCTGATCCTTCGGAGCATTCGGCACCGATGGAGGCGTAACGACCTTGACCTCACTCCACCCGATCAGGCTGCCGCCCTCGGATCTCACTTCAATGCGGTGCTCTCCCACAGGAGTATCTTTTGGCACTCGGAAACTCGCCACATGCTGAGCATCAACCGTCTGCTTGCCGAGGTTTGTAGGCGTTGAGTGCAGCCATCCGGTAACATCTTTGCCCGCATATCCTTGCGGCAACTGCACACGAAGTAGCTGGCCGGGATAGAATCCCTGCGCGCCATCAAGCACACGCAGACCGCCTCTATTGGCATCCGTCAACTCCTCGGTTGGCGTGGTATCCCCATCCGGTGCAGGCTGTTCATCCTGTCCGGTGAAGCAGTTGGCCGGGTCGGCTTGCATCACGTCGGCATGACCCACGGCCACGGCCAACACAAACGGGCTGGTAACCCGAGCACCGGAAGCCAGGGTCGTGGCACGTTCAAACGCCAAGCAATACGAACCCTCAGCACTAAACGCCCACGAACCATGAGCATGCGTGTTCTTAGGAATCGTGAACCTATCAGCATCAGACACGCCATCACGCGTATTAAACAGCACCTCAGGCTGACCAAATATGCCAAGCTGGTACAGCGCGAACTCGCCCGGACCAGACACGTTTGTCAAACGCCAATCCACGCCATTCGTCGCGTTCAAGGTAATCGACTCAGTTGACCAACCCGGCCACAACAACCCGGCCTGCTGGGTCTGCGTGACCTGATAGAACTGCGAACCCGCATTACCAAGGAACGACCACTGGCTACCAGACGGCACCTGAGCCTGAGCGCCAGGCAACAACTGCAACACCGTCTTCGTAGGATCACGCCATGTCTCAGAACCGCTGGTGGTGTCCTTCACCTGAGTCACCAGACGATTACCATCAAGCAGCGAAGCAATGTCAACATGCCCATCATTCAACACCGTCGCACCAGCAGCATTCACCGTCCCGTTAGCAACATTCCACACAGGCTGCGGCACAGGAACACCGGAATCATCGTCACCGCCAGAGCCATCACCCGCATCACCCGGCTCGTCGGTGTCACCAGGGTCGCTCGGGTCACCAGTATCTGAACCGGAACCATTGTTGTCGTCATCACCACCATCCGAACCGGAATCATCGCCAGTGTCAGAGCCATCGCCACCATCAGAGCCATCACCTGGATTATCGGTATCACCGTCACCACCCGTATCGCCTGGGTCACTAGGTTCGTCGGTGTCACCCGTATCACCTGGATCACCAGTCTCCGAACCGGAACCGTTGCCGTCATCGCCACCATTGTCACCGGTATCACTACCATCACCGGTATCACTACCATCGCCGGGCGTATCGGTGTCCTTGAAGCAGGTAGCAGGGTCGATGCTCGTCACATCGGTCTCGCCAACAGCAAGGGCAAGGGTGAACTTGTTGGACGCAGATTTGCCCGAAGCGAGTGTCGTGGCACGAGTGAACGCTAGGCAATACACTCCCTCCTCAGTGAATGCCCATGAGCCGTGCGCGTGCGTCATCTTCGGGATTTCAAATGAGTCCGCTGAGGTGATTCCGTCGCGAGTGTTGAAACGCACATCCACACCGCCCAACACTGTCGCGCTGGATGTGTAGAGAGCGAATTCACCGGGCCCGGAAGCGTTGTCTAGACTCCACGTCACACCGCTTTGAATGGCCGACTCCGCGATCTCATCGGTAGACCAGCCCGGCCACAGCAACCCATCGTACTGGACTTCACTCACTTGCCAGATCGAACTGCCAGGCTCGCCCAGGAAGGAATACGCTTCATCTTCAGGCAGCACCGTCTTGGAGTCAGGGAGTAGCTGTAATACGGTTTCGTTCGTGTCACGGTATATTGCAGTGGACGAAGCGGTGGTGTCCTTGACCTTAGTAGTGAAGACTCCATCATCTATCCGGGAGGTGATGTCAACGTGACCATCGTTGAGGACTGTTGCCCCCGCTTGGTTGACCGTGCCGTTGCTTACATCCCATGCGGGCTTCGTCTCCTCACCGTCACCGCCATCTCCAGGGGTCGGGTCAGGCGTGCTACCTGCGTCCCCATCCGCGCACGTCTGCGTCAAAGTCGTCTCGTCATGCTCGTAGCCAGGCCCGTCAACAACAACCGTGAGAGTCTTCGACGTTGTTAACGTTTCGTTCAAGCCGTTGTCGATTGCCCACGTCATTGCAATGCAGTACTTGCCAGGAGTCGTCACCTTCCAGGTTGTTTGCCCTTGCGTTTGGGATTGCGCCTGGATGGCGGTCTTGCTGACGCCGGCTTCAGTGTTAAAGAGGTCCTTCGATCGATGCGTCGTAACCAGTTCACCAGGTCCGCTTACTGAGTCTATCGTCCATGAAATGCCTTTGGGCGCTTCCTGGCGTGTAACGCCAGTGGCATCCCAGTCCAGACTGGGTGGATAGGTTCGCGATATCTTGCCCAGTCCCGATACTGCGAAGGCACCCCTGAATCCCGTATCTGGAAGGGTTCTGTGGAAAATCACTGAGTCGACATCATGTCTCAGTCCAAGGGTGGTACGATATGCGTCATCCTCTCGAAGAGCTGTAACAGGTTTCCCGTCCTCGATACGTGTTTCGAATGTCCACCAGCCACCATCAGCGACACGCGGCTGAGATTCGGCCGAAGGGGCAGCCGGCTTCGGACTGTACGTCGGGTACTCCATGGTGCGGCTGCACGGCACCACTGTCGAGGGGTCAATGTCACTGCCGACGACATGCGTCAACAATCCGCTAGCCGACTGGTTCGTCCCGTCAGGAACCATTGCATCAACGGTAAAAGCCAGGCAATACACCCCAGGCGCAGTGAACCACCAGTCGTAGTGGGCGTGCGTGTTCAGCCGTTCCAGTATCGCAGAAGGGAGCCCAGTCCTCGTACTGTGATTTACGCCTGTTCCTGTCTTCGCTGAATAGTTCCCAGATTGTATGACATCTCCTGGCGCCGTCTGCCCAGTTGCGCCAGTGACAGCATCAAGGCGGATGCTGAGGAGTGCATCGGAACCGAGATAATCAAGCGTTGGCGATTGCGTGCTTAACCCAACCCAGGGAAGCCCAGAAATCTGGCTCACAGGGCTGCGCCAGACCGTCGCACCCGGTTCCGCCACGAAACTGTAGTCCGCAGTGTCGGTGTACGTGGAAGGCAAGGTCATCTTGCTGGCGTCATCGCTATAGAGGATGAAGTCATCCCAATCCATCCAGTCGTATTGCGGGCTGCTATGATGCGCGCGAAGCGCGAGGGTGTGCGTACCTTCATCGTCCGTGTCAATCTGCGGAGCAATGGCATCTATGTGCCCATCCCGTATGACGGTCACCTCGTCCTTAGGGTCTTCAGTGTCCTCAGTCTCGCCTGGAACTTCAGGATCTTCGGGTGCGGCAGCATCGTCAGGGGTGGTTCCGCAGGCCGCTGTGGCCGGAGTGCCGTCCCCAACGGCAATCCTGATCACCCCGGTCGCCGATAGGGGCGTCTGGTCCGCGGCAGTAGCCTCAGTCCTTACGGTGAGGCAGTACATTCCCTTCGCCGTAAACCGAGCCTGCATGATGTTCGAAGAGCGGGCAGACACTTGTGCAGGGCCTACACCCTGCGCCGAACCATCCGACTGAAGCCCGGTGCCGAACCGGAACGTCTCATCCGGTAAATCAGGCACAGGGTCCCCGTCGGCCCGCGCAGCGGGTATCCGATGCATCGAGACGTATCCTGGACTCTCACTGTCGACGATGCTTACACGTACGTTCTTGTCAGATGCAGACAGCTCAGTCAGCTTCGATGAGATGCCCGCTCGCGTAGCCACATTGAGGAGTATTGGCTTTGCTACACCTGACCGATCAGCGTACGCAGTTGTTTCCCACACCGTTGCTCCAGCACTGCCCAGCCAAGAGTAGTCTTCACCCTCCGGAATTGTGCTCTGCTGACTTGACGGTACACGCAGCACGTCATCACCGGTTTTCGAAAAAACCGACACACTTGGACTCAATCCAACCGACCAGATGCCAGCTGCGTCGAACCCCGTTTGGATAATCGCATTAGTCAGTTCAGTAGCTGAGCTCGGCGCAGGGATATCCCCATCGGCTTGAGATAACGCATGCGCTGGAACAGCCAGCAAGAGCGCGCCGATCATGGCAGAGACAACGGCAACGGCAACGGCAAGCGTCCGTAACAGCTTCATATGAGCAACTTTCTATGGTTGGAACAACATTGAGACAGATCAAAGACAACAACTTTCAGGGCGGGGCCAAGAGAGCCCCACCCCGATAGCGTATAAATGTGCTAGTTTTCGACGATAAACAGGACGTTGAGAATCTAGCGGAGATAGACCACAATCAGATCGCCCGATGGCCATGGCAGCATACATTGCTCGCATGGATATCGCGAAAATCGTCCGGTCAGAGAACGATGCCGAGCATCTGATTGGAATAGCCATAGCGCACCCGGACGCAACCGATATGTTGCTGCCGCACCGCAGTCTTGGTGCATGGGCCGAAGTGTTGAACGCAGCTTGGCGCTGACGAGTATTCGCCCGCATCGTTCTCCTCGCTTCTACGGCATTCCTCACATCCGAATGCCAGCTCACCACTTCTCTTGTTTTCTAGAAGTCGATAACCTTCTCTATTTGATAACAGTTATCATAACCATTTTCATACACAATAACCACACTTCACCACACTGTCAAATTTTGCATTTCCCTGCCGGCCCCTCTACCAAGCACCCCACCACCCGCTGCACCAAGCCCACAATGTCGAAAATTGTTTACCAAAAATTGCTGACGGAAATTGCCCCGCTGAGGTCCGAAAATTCCGATTGTCAGCACTCACGAAAATGAGCAATCAGACCTAGCGGTATAACTAATCGCCCTAGGGTATTGCCCAGACCGAAACTCTTTGCTGACTTTCGGATGGAATAGAATAATTAGAGTGGCTTTTATAGTGTAAAGGAGGCCGTCATGAAGTATGTAACGGGATTGCATGCGTTGAATTTGGGAGATCGCACGGTTACGCCCGGCGACTGGCATTTCAGCGCGTTGGATTGGCGACATCCATTCACATTGGAGGCTGATTCGTCTCCCTTTGCTTCTTGGCGCATCGGTTTACAGGATGTGCCAGGCATGGGAATCGTACCCACAGCCGACCATATTCGCGCATGCGTGGACTTGATTGAGCAAGGCCATTACGGTGAGGCGCAGGGAATGCGTGAGGACTATATCGACGACGACTCGTTTTCGCCAGAGATTATGCGTATGATCTGGAAGTTGCGTAATCGTGACGAGTGGCCTTTAATCGACCAGTTCATGGGACGCGAGTATCAGTGTCAGTGGCTGGACTTCAAACAGTCCCAGAATACGAACACAACACAGGCCATGACACAACTCCGCGTTCTTTCCCCTCTTCCCCATCGCAAGTGACACCGCCCCAGGCGTAACCCGTACCCATGCTGTGTTGGCTTTGTATGGCATACGATTGGGTTATCTGACATGGTAGGAGGCTGCGATGGTCATCGAGCAGAGGCAACTGCTGTGCCGCGACCGTTCTGTGCTTGCTTTCAGCATTGATACGGATTCGGGTCGCGCTGTAGGCAATGGCAGGGTTCTTGATTCCGCACGCCTGCCTTTAGAATTCATCTCACACGGAAAATTGTCCGTATTCGCTTCTGCTATAGACGCTTGGTGGTTTGCACGCGCAATACCTGGAACAAGAGATCATATTCGCGCAAGTCTTGAGTCGATTGGCTTGCATTCGGCGCAAGAACTATTGAATCGCTCATTCGGCCTCAGCCTCTCGGACCAGTTCTGGGTGCGCCCATCAGACAGCAATGTCCGTTGGCAGGATGTGAACTTTTTTACCAACCCTTTTGACGAGGACTTGGGCAAAGCACTCTTCTCCCCATACTCTTCCTCAGCTCACTTGAATTTCAATTCTCCTGACGCAACCAGTGGCGGCGATTTGCCGAAACGCTGGGCCATCGACCCATCAAGCAACACCCGAGTGCTCATTAAGGGTGGCAGATACAATCAGGAACCCTTGAATGAGCATATTGCTTCAGACCTGTGTGCCAGATTGGGCGTGGATCATGTGCAATACCGCCTTGCCGAATCCGACAATCGACTCGTCAGCGTGTGCGATGAAATGTTGTCTGACAATGAAGAACTGCTGTCCGCAGGGCAGGTAATCAATGCCTTCAAAGCTGATAATCAACTCAGCCGCAAGAGCCAATGGATTGCCTCCGCCGCTGCTTTAGGCGCAGCCGAGGAAGAGCTTGCGAAAGCGACTGACGATTTCATTCTTGTCGATTACCTTATGCGCAACACGGATCGGCACTACGGCAATTTCGGCCTTATCCGCAATGTCGAATCGCTACAGCTTCGCCCAGCACCGATATATGACACTGGCGCGTCCTTGTGGGCCGGGCAATTGCAGATGGATAATCGCGATTACATATCCCTGCCGTTTTTCGCATCCCAAGGCAAACCGACTGCAAGACGCCAGTTGCGTCTGCTGTCCAAAGACTCATGGAAAGGCATTGACATGAGCCTGCTGGCGGATTGGCCATCGTATGTGGCACAGGAACTCTCCCGTTACGATCAACTCTCACCCAGCAGAATCGCTACCATCGAACATGCGGTAGCCGGACGAGTGGAACACATCAGATATGAGCGCAACACCGCACTCAGTTCGTAACACCGCGCTCAGTTCGTAACACTTAGCCCCGCAGACCGGAGCTTTCAGCCTTCAGCCCGCAGCCATTCGCCCGCAACACGGGAATCATACGCTAAGCACACTGGGCTGATATGCATGATGCGCTGACATATATCCATACATATCAGCGCATCATGCAACAGAACTCATAAACTTGAGTTCTCACAACTCACATAGCTCACACTATTGAGTTGAAAAGCTGTCCGACCTTGACGGCAACCCATCCAATCCACGAGCTTGCGGCACCCGTCATGCTGCCGATTCCAGAGAAATCAGCAGGCAGCTTGATGTTTGCCATAGTTGCGGACTGCGTGAAGAATGGCGAGATATCTGAACCGACGTAGAGAATCACGATGATGCTCAGCGTACCGACAATCAGCATCTTGAACATGTTCTGCCGCACGAACGGCGTGACCAGAGCAAGGATGAATGTCAGCGAAGCCAAATCTGCGAAAGGCAGCATGGAGTTGCCCGGCAGAATCAGTGCGAGCACGATAGCGATCGGGATAAGCAGCAGGCCGGTTGCCAACACGGAAGGATTGCCAATAAGCAACGCAGTATCCATACCAATGTAGAACTCGCGATCCGGGAACCACACCTTCAACTGCTTTTCAGCAGCATCGCGGACGGTTATCAGTCCTTCGATCAGCACGTCGATCATCTTAGGCAGCAACACCATAGCCGCAGCCACGTTGACGGACAGGCTCAGCACCTTGTCGGGGCTGTATCCTGCGAGTATGCCGATAACCAAGCCAAGTATGAATCCAAGGACAACGGGTTCGCCAAAGGCTCCGAAGCGCTTCTGAATCTTCTCGGCGTTGAATTCGACCTTGCGCAATCCTGGGATTCTATCAACCACCCAGTTGACCATGATGGCTATAGGAGTCCATGCCAGTCCTGCAACATGGGGGAATGAGATGCCCTTGAGATTGTATTGCTTCTGAATGTAAGGCGCTGCCAGATCAGCGACTTTGAGCACCACCGCAAAAATAATCCAGCTGAACGCCACTGCAAACCAGAAGTTCTTTGTTACCGCATAGACCAAAGCGCCAACCTGAAGGAAATTCCAGTAGTTGAAAATCCACATCCACGGTCTTCGTGAACTTCAGAAACAGCATCAAAGCATTGATGGCGATGAAACCAATGACGGTGACAGCCATGATAGGAGTTCCCCAGCCGATGGTCGATGCCGTTGGCCAGCCGACATCCACGACATTCAAATGCATGCCCAGACGATTAACCATGGCCTTCGATGCTGGCCCAAGATTGGTAAGCAGCAGATTGATGACCATGCTCACGCCGACAAATCCCACGCCGACCGTCATGCCAGCCTTGAAGGATTTACCTATGCCCAGCTTGAAAATAAGTCCAACGACGAAGAATATTATCGGCATCATCACAGCAGCCCCAAGGCTGACAATGGTGTTGATGAAATTCATGATTCCCCCACTTTTCCCCCAATGACCAACCTTGGTCACTGATTATTGGCACCCAACCATTAATCACAATGCACATTATTCGGTGATAATCCGGGTCATAGGCATCCCAACAATGCCCATAACCCGAATCGTGAGCTGCACAGCCCCATAAACCCTGTGCCTATCACCACAACTTGCTCGTCAACTATTCAGTTATGTTCCTGCACTTCAGTCTAGTGCAGCTCTTTGCGACACGTTACGCCGCTACTGGCTGCTTCGCATGCGTTGATGGATGTCCCTTTGATTCCACTTTCGCGCAGCGATCCAAGCCACGCCATGTGGAAGCGGCAGCGTACCGTTCACGCAATTCGTCCAGATGACGTCCTGTTCTGGGCGAAGCCACGACCTCAGCCTGCGGCTTCCAAGCATCGCGAACCTCGGTGACCTTAGCGCCCGAGAGCACTGCGGCAGCTTGAATGCTCGCTCCGCGGCAGGCCGCTTCCGTGATGCCCGTATCGACAACCTCGCGTCCGGCAAGATCCGCAATGGTTCCTGCAAGCGCAATCGAATTTGAGCCACCACCGGCAAGGCGGATGGAACCCTCTGATGGAACTCCTGCATCAACCAAAGCCCTACGGCCATCGTCCAAGCCCAACGCGATGCCTTCAATAAATGCCAAAGCCAGTGATTCTCTGGTATCAGATGAGGTGAGTCCTGCGATCGTTCCTGTTGCCTTAGGAAGATTCGGGGTACGTTCGCCATCGAGATACGGCACGAAAACAGGTCGGTCGGCTCTGCTGTGAGCAGCCATGGCCAAACCGTTAAGCTCATTGAAGTTAACGCCGAGCCAGCTGCGTGCAGTATCCAGCGCCTTGGCGCAATTCAGTACGCAGACCAGTGGAAGCCAGCCGCCTGTGGCATCTGCCACACCATTGACATAGCCCTTCGGGTCATAAACAGGATGGTCGGATGGTGTAAACACCACGCCTGAAGTTCCGAGTGAGAGCACAAGCTCGCCCTGTCCAACTCCAAGACCCAGGGCTGTACTGTGCGAATCGCCGCAGCCCGGACCAACTGGAATGCCTTTTGGCAGTCCCAGAGCCCATGCAGCTTCGTCGGTGAGTCCGCCTGCGCGCTCATTCGGTGCCAAGACATCTGGCAGGACGAGCTGATCGCCGGTCGGTCCATTGCCATTGACTGCAAGGGTAATCAAGTCACGCAGGTATTCGTTGTGCTCGGAATTGAAGTAACCGGTGCCGGATGCCTCAGAACGGTCAGTCACATATCTGCCGCACAAACGGAAGGTCAGATAATCGTGAGGCAGCATGATTGCGTCAGCCTGAGCCCACAATTCCGGCTCATTGTCGGCAACATAGGCAACCTTGGAGAGGGTGAAAGCTGCAGTGGGCAGTGAACCCACCTTGTTGATCCACTCTTCCTTGCCGATGGTATCTTGCAACCAGTCGCAGTATGGTGCCGTGGTGGTGTCGTTCCACAGCTTGACCTGGCGAATGACCTCTTTGTTCTTGTTGAGAATAACCAAGCCGTGGCACTGCGCGTCAACTGAAACAGCGGCGACATCGGTTGGCTTTCTTCCGATAGGCAGTTCAGCGATGGCATTCTTCGTTGCCTTCACCAGCGCTTCCCACCATGAGTTTGCATTCTGCTCGCTGACTGGTGGAGTTGCCGGTGGATGTGGTGCTCTGCCTGAACTAATCAGAGTGCCTTCATCGGCATCTCTGAATTCTACCTTGCATGATTGCGTTGAGGAATCTACCCCCATGACCATTCTTGACATCGCTGTCACTGATCCTTTCCACCCTAAGTCAAGTGAACATCATTGCGTGGAGTTCCCTTTTACATCACACATTGCTTCACTTATCGCAGGTTCTCGATCCAACTCTTGAATTCTAGAACGACTGCATGTATAAAACGGCTATTTTATTGGAAAACACGCACCCCGAGACACCATTGTCAAAACAATGTACATGGTACGAAGCAAATGAATCCGTCACAACACTCCACAACACCCTACGGCACCACACACATGGAACCGTATATCGGTCGGAAAAGGCGCTGGGGGCATATCGCGAGAAATACCAGCAGCGCCGATTTTCCGAACCACTTCAATTATTCGATTAACAAGTTAATCGATGAATCTGTTATTGACCCTCAGTCCTCATGGGCCTTCAGGCGATCACCAACATCGCCAGAAGGATGGTTCTCAAGGAATTGTCCCTTGGAGAAGTGAGAAATCTCCATGATGGCGATAGCCACCGCGTCGAAGGTTGCGATAACGCCCAAGGTGCTCGTTGTCGCCAACATGTTAAAGGTGTCAGCCTCATGATCGACATGAACGTAGACGACCAAATCCGCCGCTTTTGCCAGAGGAGATTCGGTCTTCTCAGTCACCGTGACGATGGTGCAGCCCTTCTCCTGAAGGTTAGGGGTAAAGGCGAGCAACTCGCGGGTGGTTCCACCCTTGGTGATGATAATCACCGTGTCGTTTGCCCCTACTGCGCCCAAAGAGCCATTGGTTGCATCGGCTGGGCTCAGGAAGAATGCAGGCACACCGATAACATTGAGAGTGTGCATGGTCTTCTTTGCTGCCATTGCAGATGTGCCGCATCCGGTGAGCAGAATATTTCCCTTGCGATTGACGATAATGTCAATCAGCTTGGTAATTTGCTCAGAGTCAAGCGTCTTCGTCAGCTTTGCAATTTCCTCGCCTTCGAGTGTCAGCGTCTTGGTGATACTGCTGGTTACATCAGCCACGCTTACCATACAAGCGTCCTTTCATATTTGGTCGCCTCGATGCGTAAGCATTCGTACAAGCATCATTACGACCTGCTTGAAGTTCAACAAATATACTAGTGAAGATAACATTTTGTTGCATTATAACCACTATTTATGCTCATATGGTCGATTATACGCTCATATGAAACATTCTGGTCAACTCCGGCCACCAACTGATATAAGCCGCAAGCTGTCTCGTTAACACGGTGGTGCAATCAGTGGCTGAAAGCTCTGCCACTGATTGCACCATACACTTACTGCACTGATCGTTGACCGCTGGCTACTGGCTACCGACCACTAACCACCGACCATCATCGCAGCAGCCGCATTCCTCACGGATGCTGAATCATGCAACCGCCCACGCAGTTTCACGCAGTATCGCAGGTGTTACCTGATTAATCGGAGTCGGGTTTGCAGCACAGCTACCCTCGCTGACCACAATCACTTCATCCGAGATGTCACAGATTTCGTCTTCCTCGCTGGAGACGACAATCACCGTGAGTCCCTGGTCATGGGCAAGCGATTTGGTGAGACGGTGTATCTCTGCCTTGACAGCAAGGTCAACACCTTTGGTTGGTTCATCGAGCAGCACGATCTGCGGTTCCTGCGCCAACACTCTGGCAAAAAGCACTTTCTGCTGATTACCACCAGAGAGACTGGCAACCGGCCCTGTTCTATTGCCTTTTACTCGTAGCTCGTCCATCAGTCCCGTAGCATATTTGTATGCCTTGGGCTTCTGAAGGAACCCCCACTGCCTGAAGCGACTGAGCACCGGAAGAATCACATTCGTGGGTGAATCCAGCCCTGGAACTATGCCATCGATTTTGCGTTCCTCACTGAGATATGCAATACCGTTGCGCTGAGCTACCTGTGGGCTGTTCCGTGTCACCTTCCGACCCTTGATAGTTATCGACCCTCCGCTGACGCGATCCAGTCCGGCAATGGCACGAAGAATTTCCGTACGTCCTGAACCAACGAGTCCATAGAGACCAAGTATGTGGCCAGCATGGGCATCGAGGTTGACATTGCCGAGTTTCGAGGATTTGAGACCACGAACGGTGACCGTAGCCTCTCCGGTCTTCGCAGGCGGAGCTTCCCGTTGGACAGGAGTATCTGCCAGAGCAGCGGCCTCATCGCCGGCGATTGCTCGAATCACGTCAGTGCGCGACACGTCCGCCACCGCCTGATTGATTCTCACCTCGCCATCGACCAGAGCCACGACTCGCGTTGCGACGGCATACAGCTCTTCGAGCTTGTGATCCACGAAGATAATGCCTAACCCGTCATCTGCGAGGGATCGCACCACTTCGAGGAAGCTATCGACCTGATCTCCTTCAAGACTGGTCGTAGGTTCGTCAAGCATGAGATACTTCGCGTTGCTTCTTGTGGCAATGGCAATCTCCAGGAGCTGGCGTGTTGCCACTGGGTAGTCGCCGACTCGACGGTCTGGATCCAGCTTAAGACCGAAGCGCTTGCCGACATCGCGAGCAATCTCACGCATTTCATCACGCTTCAGCAGACCTGCCTTGGTGAGTTCGTCTCCGAGGAATACGTTTTGCGTAACCGTGAGATTTGGCAGCAATGACAGTTCCTGATACACCGTGCCTATGCCGACTTCCAGCGCTTCTGCGGGCGAAGAGAATGAGTGCACGGTACCGTCGATGCTGATGGTGCCAGAATCAGGCCGGTCTGCACCGGCAATCATCCTCATCAATGTAGACTTTCCTGCACCATTGTGGCCGACCAAGCCCACGACTTCACCTGGTTTGACCGTTACCGACACTCCTTTAAGAACCGCCACACCTGAGTAGCGCTTCACAATGCCATCAACGCGCAAACCTTGAGCGGGTGCACCCTTTGTTGTATCTGACATCAGCCAACCAAGCCTGCTGCTGGGGTTTCACCTGCTCGGAAGGCCTTGAGATCCTTCAGAATCGTTGCCTTAGGTGTTTTGCCATCGATGTACTCTACAATCTGCCCAATCACGTCAGCGCCGTCTTGTCCCGGTTGCTGGGCAACGCAGCCTACATAAGGACCGCTCAGCGGTTCTTCCGGTGCACAGAATCCATAGAGCTTAACCTTGCTGTTGCCTTGTAGAGCTTGCAAGGTTCCATAGACGGAGGGAGCTGTGTTGGCAAAGATCACGTTGATATCAGGGTGACCAGAGAGTAGCTCGGTGGCGGCTTTCAATGAGTCGTCCATCTTTACGTTTCCATCAACCTCGTCGACAACCTTGGCATTGGGATCACTCGCTATAGCTTTCTTGAAGCCTTCGTCTCGCAGTCTCGGTGCTGTCTCGTCCGGCTCGTTTACGAATCCGATACGCAAATCGGCGTCCTTACCGAAATCTTCCAACACCATATCGGCAATCGTTTGCCCACCGGCAACGTTGTCCGCACCCAAGTACTGGGTCACAAATGCGTTCTGTGCCTTCAACGATTCTTCGTCAACCTTGGCGTTCACCGTGAATACGGGCACATTTACATCATTGGCTGCCTTCACGATAGCGGCGGCAGGCTCGGATTTCACAGGGTTAAGAGCCAATGCGCAAGGCTTCTTTTGCAGCATTGCCTGAACTTGTGCGAGCTGCGCAGCATCGTCGTCATCGGCAATCTGCACTTCGATCTTGAAGCCAGCGTCCTTGCCAGCCTTTTCAAAACCTTGCTTCATTGACACATAAAATGGATTCGTGAGATTCGGCAACGCTACAGCCACGTATGGCGAATCAACTTCACAGGCTGCGGGACGAGCGGTTTTGTCGCCACCATTCGAAGTAGATCCCGTTCCCGTATCAAAACCGCTGCTGCATCCGCTAAGAAGAAGAGTGAGTGAGGCGAGTGCTGCCGCACCCATCAGTAGATGTCGTCGCATGGTAAATTCTCTTTTCTCTTTAATATGATGTGTTTATTGGGCTGTGGCTGGTGCTGTGGCCACGTTGTCTGGTGAAGCGGGAACGGCTGGCGCTGCATGCTTGTTATCCGTGCCGCCTCTCAGCCGCGCCAAAATCTCGCTGATGGAAATCTGACGTCGATACGTGTCGAGGATGACACCGACCAGAATGATCAGACCGATAACCAATGGCTGCCAGTAGCTGTCTACACCGACAACGTTCATGCCATTGGACACCGTGGCAATCAGCACAGCTCCCAGAAGTGCTCCAGGAATACTGCCTATGCCACCGAACAGGCTCACGCCACCAACCACCGCTGCGGCAATCGAGTAAAACAGCTCATTGCCTGACCCTGCGCTGGGGTAACCGACCATGAGACGGCTGGTGATGATCAGACCGCCCATCGCCGCGCAGATGCCGCTGATGACGTATACCATAACGGTGACACGATCTATGCGGATACCTGCAAGTCGACTGGTCTCAGCGTTCCCGCCAACGGAATAGATATGCACGCCGGTTGCCGTGAGCTTGAGCAGAACGGTAAAGAATGTTGCTGCTATACCGGCCAACAGCACCGGCATTGGAATGCCCAGCAATGAGCTGCGTCCGATTATCGCGAACATGGGGTCAGCAACATTCACGGAGCTGGCTCCAGTAAGAATCAGCGGGATACTTGCCGCGACACCGAACGTTGCAAACGTCACGATGAACGGTGGCAGCTTGATGTAATGAATAATGAAACCGTTAAAGGCGCCAACTAAAGCGCCGACTGTGATGGCAGCCAACGCGCCAAGCCACCACGGTGCCCCGGCCTTGATTGTCAGGGCGGCTATCATTCCGGTCAATGCCACAGTCGAACCAGTTGACAAATCTATGCCGCCGGTAAGCAGCACAAAAGTCTGGCCGAGTGCAAGGAACGCAATCACCGCGCCGTTGAGCAGCAATAATTGTGCGTTCTCAAGTGTTCGAAAAGTGGGGGACATTACGCTTAATATGACAGCGACCAGAACGACCACCGCCGCGATACCCATCTCCTCGGGGATACGTCGTCGCATTCCTGCCTCCTTGCAGTAGACAAACGATTGCGAGCGCTTATGCGCTTCACACCGTGTGGAAATCTCCTACGGAGACCTCATAATTTTCACACGCTTTATAATTGTACGCTTTGTATGTTTTTCTGCCTAGTTGGAGAGTTGCTTGCAGCACATGAGCGTCGGCGGTAACAAATGAGCAAAATTTGCGTTCGTTTTTAACAGATGGTCAATCCACTGACAATATTCTCAAAACACCCGTCTGTGCCTGAGTTCTGAAGCGATGGTGACAGCGAAGATGCCGAACCGTCATATGGAGGACTGCAGCACGTATGACATTCCGACACCGCCCATAGCACCGATCAGCGGTCCGACGACAGGCACCCAGGCATACTTCCACCCTGCCGTGGGGTACCCTCGCGTGCGAAACAGCAGCGAATAGATGATGCGCGGCCCGAGATCACGCACCGGATTCAATGCTGCACCCGTCTGGCCGCCTGCAGCAAGGCACAGCATGAATACGATAAGGGCAACACCGAGATAGCCGAGTCCAGAATTGCCGAAGTTGAATACACCGCCTGCCACATACGAACGCGGCGAATCAAGAATCCAAGCAACCAGCACAGTCGTGCAAAGCGCCTCAATAACGACAGCCTGCACATACGACACACGCGAAACCGTGGCGAACCAGCCCACGAGATCCTTCTGCTCGCGGCGTTCACGGAGTTCAGTCCAAAACACCATCGCTGCAAATGCAGCGCCCGCGCAGGCTCCGAAAAATTGGCCACATAGATAGAACGGCACCTGCTTCCATACAATTCCGCCGGTCAGCACCTGAGCCAAGGTAATTGCTGGGTTGAGATGGGCACCACTGTGATCCCCTATGCTGGCACCGGCAAACACGGCGCAGGCCCAGCCGAGCGCCCCCACCGCCTGGTCTGCCTTCCTGAGAGCTACTGCGATGGAAACCATGACCCCAGTAAAAATCATGACCATCGTCCCCAAGAATTCTGACATGACGATACTGCTAGCGCTGATCATGCAATGTCTCCTCTACACCATTGGCAAACCCATGCACGCGACGAACCCGACCTAGCGATCTCACTCGTTGTCGCAGAAACTTGCGGCTACGATGCATCGCATGGGAACATGCATCGATTATCGTGCCGCGACATTGCTTCACCCTGCAAGGCTTGTGCAACGAAGCAGTCATACCCGCCACCATGTCCAAGATACCGCGTTCGACACCGCAACCCCAATTCATAACCCCTCATACCAGTCGTACCAGCCCTGGCATCGCTGGGGGCACTGCCGCAGTGCGGTCAGTGTCAATCAGCCATACCGCACGATTCGGCACAGCGGAATGTGAGCTGGACTCCGAAATCTCTGGTCAGCGTCATGACTACTGTCTATTGACCTATTGACCTGTTGACCTATTGGCATCACACTTGGTACGTCATCTCTTGCTGCAGCCTGATGACCACCAAGCTGCGTAAGCTGTCGGATATCTTCGCATCGCTCCAATTCACTGCGATACTGTTCCTTGATATCCGCAGCTACATGGCCGGTTTGCGGATCCATATGGATTGACTCCGTACCAGCTTCGATAGAGGTTTTGTAATACCATTTCTTGTATCTGAGAAAATCCAGCTGCCCCTGAAGCTCGGCAATGCGCCCTTCAAGAGCACGTTCCTCCCCGTCGAGATAGTCGTAGCGTTCATGCAGCGTGGCGTCGCCCTGCATGCAGAGACGAACAAAATGACCAATATCCTTGATCGGCACACCGCTTTTCTTCAGACAGCAAATGGCTTCGATAAAATTCAGATCGTCCTGCTGGAACACTCTTCTTCCGGCTGAATCACGGTGAACAAAGGGAAGCAAGCCCTTGCGGTCATAGAAACGTATCGCAGAGGTGCTCAGACCCATGATCTGCGCAACCTCACCGATTGAATATCCTGTCATGGAATACCCTTTCATCTATCACTCCACAGCGCCATATGCACCACAGCATCATTTGACTTTAACCTTAGTATAAGTCGTAGCGTTTTCTGTGAAAGGTAGGTACACACTATGACACAGCAAACTTGGTTCGTCACCGGCACTTCAACCGGTTTCGGAAAATCATTGGCCACTCTGCTCGCAACGAAGGATGACGTGAATCTGGTCGCTACGGCCAGAAAAACTGAGCAATTGGATTATCTCGACCAGTACGATCACGGCCAGATTCTTCGTCTCAAACTTGATGTCACCAATCCTGACGAGATCGCGGCATCAGTGAAGGCAGCGCAAGAACGATTCGAGGGCATCGACGTTCTGGTAAATAACGCAGGTCTGGGATATTTCGGCACCTTCGAGGAAAGTGACGAGAAGACGGTACGTTACATGTTCGATGTCAATGTCTGGGGTCTGGTTGACATGACGCGAGCAGTGCTGCCACTCATGAGAGCGAAGCGTTCGGGCATCATCGTGAACTTCTCTTCAGTCGGCGGATTGTGCTCATTCCCGACACTGTCCTTCTATCACGGCACCAAGTATGCCGTGGAGGGGCTGAGCGAATCGTTAAGCCAAGAGGTCAGCGCCAGCGGCATCAAGGTACTCATCGTGGAGCCAAGCGGATTCAGAACAGACTGGGCAGGGCGCTCCTCCGCCAAGAAGGAACCGGAAATCGAAGATTACAAGCAATTTGCTGATTTCATTCAGAGCAATGCCACAGGAGCTCACCATGAGGCCGGTGACCCCGATAAGGCTGCCGAGATTATCTATGACCAGGTTGCGCATCACACTGAGTCTCTGCCCTTGAGACTGCCTCTCGGTAAGTTTGCAAACGACGCTGCAACGAAAAAGTTCAAGGACAACTTGGAGTTGTTCGGACAACTCAAGGATCTCTCCGAATCGGCGGATCAGCCGGAGTAAGGACCGCACAACAGCAATAAGCCGCACGAGATAAGCAATAATGCCTGCCGGTCAGACCATCAGTTCATGAGGTCTGACCGGCAGGCATGTGCTATATGGGCTCAGTACGCAGCGCTGCCTCACCACTGCCCCGCAGCTCTACTGCTCTACTGCTTTACTACTTCACAGCTTCACAGCGATTTGATAACCCGCGCCGGAACCCCCGCAACGATGCAGTCGCTTGGAACATCCTTGGTTACCACCGCACCTGCGGCAATAATCACGTTATCGCCTACATGCACGCCGGGAAGCACCGTGGCGCTACCGCCAATCCATACATCGTTGCCTATGCTGACAGGCACGGCCTTGGCGAGGTATTCCCTTCTTTTCTTGGCGTCCAAGGGGTGAGTAACTGTGAAAATATTGACGTTCGGGCCGATCATCACATGATCGCCTATGCGCACTTCAGCTATGTCAAGAACGGTGAGATTGTAGTTGCTCAAGAAATTGTCGCCCACATGAATGTTCTTGCCATAATCACAGTTGAACGGTGCCTGGACGGAAACGTTCTCCCCAGAGGAACCGAGTATCTCACGTATTTTCATTTCCTGCTTATCAGCTTCAGCGGCAGATATGGAGTTAAATTCCTGACAGAGACGAGCAGCACGAGCCTTGCGTGCAGCAACCTCGGGGTCGAGGAAGTAATACCAATCGCCATGCTTCAACTTTTCTAATTCACTTACCAATCAACACACCTCCACTTTGAGCAAAGCACTTATACCAAGGATGAAGTCAAGCTCTTCATACGATGCAGCCAATTTGTCGTCCATGCGAGCGCTCCTTACAACTCCGCATAGCCACCCCCAGTGCAATGGCTGCTGACATTGGCTGCACTGTTCATCGTAACGCAATCACATATCCAGCAGTCAACGATGGGTCGGGCATGCAGCATCCCAACGCAGACTGTTGTAGGCCCAATGCGTATGGGCGTGTCCCGTGGTGTGCATAGGCTTTGTGTATCTTGATGAAACAGCCGCGCGGGGGAGGATGTTTTGGAGCATTCGCTGTTCTTTGGTGTTAAGGACAACCATGCGATGGATCAGTTGGCATTTTCGTACTGTGGCATCTCGCAAACCGAAGCAGGACATGCCTACGGACCTTCACTGAACAGCGCTTGGGTGTTCCACGTCGTTCTCAGAGGCCAAGGTAAAGTTTCAACCGAAGATTTTACTTACAAACTCGGGGCGGGCGATGGTTTTTTGGTGCGTCCACAATCCTCGACACGGTATTCATCATCGGCTTCCGACCCTTGGGGATACCTATGGTTCGGCGTTCAAGGCGATTTGGTCGGCAAATACCTCAATGTCATCGGCATGCGCTCCGAACAGACAGTATTTACGGTAAAGAACGTCTATCCTTTTCTTTCGATATTGTCACGTTGCTTGAAATACACGTCGGGAAGCATCAGCGATGAGCTGGAACTCAATGCGCTTTCGTTGAGTTTCCTGTCGTCATTCGCTCGCGAGCTGAGTACCACAGAGCACGAGCCCATTGCCACCGCGCATAACGAACTCGTGCGTGAAGCGGTGCATGTGATCATCCATGAGTGGCGTCCTGGCATCACGGCAGCGTGGGTGGCGAATCGCGTGAATGTGGATCGCAGCCATCTTTCCCGTGTATTCCACCGCGATACCGGCATGACCATCAAAGCGTACATCGAGCATATCCGTCTCTCACGCGCCCATGATCTGTTGGGCATGACGGAAATGAGCGTGGCCGATGTCGCACAGGAATGCGGCTATGCAAGCGTTGAAGCACTCACGAGGAATTTTCATGAATCTCAGGGCTTCTCACCGAGCGAATTCCGTAAGGCCAATACGGGCGTTCTCAATAATCTCGGCGTTGGCATCGATTTTTTGTCGGCTGCATTCTCACTCCCCCCATCGCACTGATTCGATAGGGTGCTGCACACTATTCGCCACCTACTGCTTGCCGTCAGAACAGGTCATCATGGCTTCCAGTGGTGACCAGAATCAGGGTAAGCGTTTCATGCTCGATACTGTAAATGAGCAGCCAGTCATCTTGAACGTGCAGTTCACGAAACCCCGCAAGATTCCCAGCGAGGGCATGATCCTTGTACCGCGTAACCAGCAAGTCAATATTTCGAGACATGATGCAACGAATGGCTGACTCAAGTACATCGAGATCGTAATGTTTGCGCTTCATTTTTTTCATTTGCCGCAGGAATGAGGCCGGTCGCTCGATGTGCTTAAGCATCGCGCACTTCCTTCATCAAAGCTTCAACGCTGTCAACTCGTTGCATTGGTTCGCTGGCGGCCTTGAGCACAGAACGCTCGAAGGGAGTCAAACCCGGCTGAAACGGCAACCGATGCTCACTGATGGTCTGGCGCAAAAACATGTTGATGGCCGTCGTCATATCCATCCCCATATCCTTAAAGAGCTCCTGAGCCTCACGCTTGGTCTCGACATCGGTACGAATCGCTATCGTCGCAGTATCACTACTCACACTGCATCACCTCCCTCCCACACATAATCAATGACAACTCTCAATATACATGCTTATGTATATCTATCATATATATTATAGACATACAGCAGCATGCATAACAGTGTTGCACACTACAGGCAGGAAGAGCAACACACAAAGAAAAAATGCGGGTAGTCACCTTTGCCAGGTGACTACCCGCATCACTATCAACGATCCGCTGCATCAAGTCTGCGTATTAACAAGGCGTTGCTGCCTCAGTAGCCTCTCTTGCGGCAGATATCATCGTCAGTGCATCCTAGTCGGCGATTTTCTGCGGCTCCTGTGTTGAAGATTCGCGCGATGACTCTTTATGAGATACCTTGCTGCGTGCATCGTGAACGATGATCCCTATAAGGATGATGCCGAAAATGGCTGCAAATACGGGGAATGGCGCAACCAGCGCGTCAGTGCCCAAGATGGCCTGGATCAGTCGCATCGTCAACGGTGCAATGAATGAACCGGTATTCGTACCGATGAAAATCATGGATGTAGCGAAGGCGATGGTTTTCTTGCTCGTGATATCGCCCATGCCATTGAAAATGTAAGGGAAGCACCATGCGCATGGAATGCCTGAGATCAGCATGCCCAGAATTACCAACACGAGGTTGCCGTTGGAAAGTCCGATGCACAGGTTGGCAACGATGTATGAGATCAGACCGAGATAGAGCGCGCCCTTGCCCGTCCACTGATAGAGTTTTCCGAAAACGATGCCGGCGACGATGCCGACGAGCGGCATCAAGGAAAGTACCAGCCCTGAATTGAAGCCTATTCCCTCGATGCTGTCCATGATTGAGGGGAAACGCACCTGAATGGCAATGGAGTTGAGCACAAGCAGCACAGCAAACAATGCGAGTGCATATACAAAGGGATTGGTTTCCTTGATGATGGAAGCATATCCTGCCTTCGGCTGCTCTTCGCCCTCGTCATTGGCTTTCAGATCGATGTCAGGGACGATGAACCAGAAGAACACTGCAACAGGGAATGCGGCGAAGTAGATGGCGAAGGACCAGTGCCAGCCCAATGTCAGCAGGAGTCCAGCCAAGGCCATGAAGATTGACTGTCCGACATTCTCAGCAGAACCGCGCAGACCAAGAAGATTGGCACGAGTATGACCGGTGTACAAGGCATTGATTATGGATACTGCCAAAGCGTTATACAGACCCAAGCCCACGCCCATGATGAGTCGGCTCATGAGAATAATCGGGTACGAATTCACAAAAACAGGCACGATACCGCCGAAGCCCAGAAGCAGAATGCCCACCATTATGGTGCGCTTCACCCCGAAATGTTCCGCAATCCAACTGGACAGCAGCACGAAAACAGCCATAGCGATATTCGGTACCGTCGAGAGCATTTCGCTCTGCGTGGTGCTGATGCCCAGAGACGCACGTAACTGAGGCAGGGCACTGCTGATGGCAACAGAACTCGTGAGAATCAATGAAATTGACAGAACAGCAGACTTGGTAATAAGACTCTGCGGTTTGATGGTCATTATTTACTTCCTTGTAGAAGCAGCGCTGCGCCATGCAGCGCTGCATTAATCATTACTCTTGTGTTCACTCACACACTGCGACTGCTGTATTCACCGAGCAGTCAGCACGAACAGACGTGAATCGAAATCATGGGATGCACCAAGATCGTTCGCATCCTCAACTTCACCACTGGACGAACCAGTTGAAGCATCGGAGTCAATCATGCCGATATTCATCAGTTCATCACCATGGAAGGCATGACCGCGGATGGAACTGGCCCCACCAATGACATCGACGTCATACTCCAGTTCAGGATCCAAGCCCTCAAGATACAGCCTGCTGAATGGAGACATCGGATGGGAAAGCATGGTGTAGTCACCGACAATCGCCGTGCGCTTGTCCTGTGAAACGACCATCCATGCGACCTTGCCGCCATTGTGTCGGTTGCTTTCAAACGGAGAGACAAGGCGATAGAAGCTTCCGGTGTGGATGACTTCGCGGTAGCGCTTGCAGAATGCGACATTCTGCTTGACTTCCTCGAACTCTTCCGGTGAGAGCTTCGCCAGGTCAAGTTCGTAGCCGAAGGTGCCGAACAGGGCGACGTTGGTACGTGTGTTCAGCGTGGTGATGCGGTTGGTCTGATGGTTCGGCACGATGGAAACGTGAGCCCCAATGGAACTCAGCGGGTACACCATGCTGGTACCGTACTGGATGCTCATTCTCTCTACTGCGTCGGTGTCATCGCTGGCCCAAACCTGTGGGGAGTAATAGAGCATGCCCAAATCGAATCTGCCGCCGCCTGATGCGCAGCCTTCGATGATGAGATTCGGGAAGGCCTTCAGCAGACGCTCATTGAGGTCATACATGCCGAGAATGAAGCGGTGGTACACCTCGCCCTGATGCTCGCTGCCGCGCGAATTGTCGAATGCCTCGGTGATGTAACGATTCATGTCCCACTTGATGTAGGCGATATTTGCGCCCGACAGCACCTTGTACATCTGTTGGAAGATGTTATCGACCACATCCTTGTTGGCAAAATTGAGCACATACTGGTTGCGGCCGTGGCTCATGCTGCGCCCTGGCGTTGCCAGCACCCATTCGGGGTGATTGCGGTAGAGATCCGAATCCTTGTTGACCATCTCTGGCTCGAACCACAGGCCGAACATCATGCCCATATCGTTGATGCGGTCGGCAAGACCCTTCAAACCATCGGGCAGACGCTTGGTGTTCGGCGTCCAATCGCCCAAACCGGCAGTGTCGCCGTTACGTGCGCCGAACCAGCCATCATCCAGCACGAAGAGTTCGACACCGGCTTCCTTTGCCTTCGAAGCAATGGCTACCAGCTTGTCTTCATTGAAGTTGAAATAGGTGGCTTCCCAATTGTTGATAAGAATCGGGCGTTCCTTGTCTCTCCAAGGGCCGCGCACGATATGACGATGTATCAACGTGTGGAAGGCTTGGCTCATGCCGTTGAAGCCTTCATCGGAGTAAACCAGCACTGCCTCAGGTGCCTGGAAGTTCTCGCCCGGTGCGAGATGCCAGTCGAAATCGAAATCGGCAATGCCCATTTGCATGCGTGAAACGGCGAAGGAATCGACCTCCACCTGCGCATCGAAGTTACCGGAATATACCAGTGCAGCGCCCAATACCTCGCCACTGGCTTCGGTGGTGGAAGGTCTGGAAAGCATGATGGCAGGGTTATGCTCATGTCCTGATGCCGATCCACGCAGCGAACCAATCTGCTGAATGCCGGGATGCAGTGGGCTGCGGATGATGCTGCGCTCACGAGCCCATGAACCGCTGAGCTGGGTGAACTCGTAGTTGTCGTCAGGCAGGTCAAGGTTCATGCTCATTACGCGTTCGATGTCTACGGCATCGGAACCTTGGTTGGCAATGTTCACCGAACGTGCGATAACCGGAATGCCAGCGAAGACGGTATACGACAGCGTTGCCGTGACACCGAGCAGATCGTCGCTGAGCTCGATACGCAGGGTGGCGGCTTGATTGTCCTCGTCCACATAGGTCGATGGCAGCCCTTCCAAAGTGGGTTTGCCGGAAAGCACGCTGTAGCCGCGGTAACGGAAGTTCGTTATGCGCGAACCATTCGGCTGGGCGATGCTGATCGCAGGCATGCGATAGTCGCTCGTGCCATATTCGGGATATTCCTGACGCAAATGCTCAAGCGAATACGAGGCGTTGCCTTCAATCGGGCAGGATGCCGTTGTGCGCCGCTGCACCTCGACAAGGTAACCGAAATCTTCCCTGTCCGCTACTGCCTTGCCGTAATAAAGCTGCATGAGATGGTCTTGGTCATCTGCCTTGATGATATAGCTGACCAGGCCATTGCTGATATGAAATTCGCGATTCTTCTCATGAACGAGAATCCTTGGATCGTTACGTGCCATATGCTGTCTCCTTTGACCGTATTGTTTCGAGTCTGTTTCACTGCACCGGATACCAGTATGCCTCGGTGCATGTGGGGATGACAGTCAAAGTTGTGGGAACAATAATCGATTGTGTGACGTATTCTCTGAGTCCCGTGAAACTCGCATCGCACAAGGACTGCACTGGAATTGCATTGAGACAGCATGGACCTTCGTGCAGGAACGATGCGTGCAATGGACAGCTTTGTGACTTCTGTGCGTAGAAGTGTGAGGTAGGGCACACTGTATTTTTCCACACTCTATATATTCAACAGTGGAGTTATCCAACAGTGGGGTGCGCGCGTTGCCCAGTTATTCCGTCGGCACCGACGGGGACAGGCCGAGCACCATTCTCAGCGTCTCAAGATCAATGGGAATGTTGGAAACCCGAGCCTGCATATCGTGCAATTGCCGATAATTTCGGGGAGACATCGAGTGCACGCGTTTGAAATTATCCGCAAACACTTCCACATTGCGATATCCCGTCTGCTTGGCGATGCTTTCCAGACTGATATCAGACATCAGCAGCAGATCAGTGGCTTTCGTGATACGAATGTGGTCAATGTACTGCTTGATGGTCATTCCTGATATCTTGTGGAATTCACGGGATAGATAGCTGCGGTTGCTGTGCAATGCGTTCGATATGTTGGCTATGTTGATCTGCTCGCTGTAATGCTGGAGGATGAATTCCTTGACACGATTGATGTTGGGGTTGGATTGCGCGACGATCCGCATGCCGCTTTCGAGCGTCATTTCCTTCGATAGCAGGTACAGGAAATGATAGGCTATGGCGTTCAGTTCCAGTTCGTCGGTCACACTGCCGCTGGTATGCGACAGACAGTCCACGACCAGACGAAGGAACTGCATGGGATATCTGACAAAAAACACGTCATGTCCATGAGTAAGACCGATGTTCTGCAGCAATGGCTCACTCAGCTGATCGGCAAAGGACATCCAAATGAATACGCACGAATGCAGGGAGAAGGACTGTTGGATTTCCACAGATTGTGGACGGGTGAGAAAGCCGTTGCCTCGCCTGAGCATAAAGCGCATTCCCGAGGTATAGAGTTCATCCTCACCACTGAGCATGAGTCGAATCATGTTGGTATTTTTCCCGCGATTCAACGGATCATGCGTATGCTGGGCGTTGGCCCCTGACAGCCCACAGGAAACGAACAGCGTGGGGTGTGCAATTTTTTTAGGATCAAGCGAGTATTGGATGAGTGAACTATTCATATCATTGGCCTCTTCGCTCTACGATGGACTGCTCATTAATCCTCTGGCTTGCCAGCACAACACCTTCCACCAGAAAATCGCTTGAGCCGCACAGTTACCATCGTATATGCCTTGGCACATTTACGCTTGTTGACCAAAGTGTATGGACAGTATCTAGGGCGTTGCGGCTCAAGCGTTCATCTCGGACTATCGACTCATATGGCTTGCTCCACCATTGTCTTCTGAGGCTGCTTGTCTTCGACACCCTCCGCCGAATCCTGCCTGTCTTCGGCAGCCCGTTGCTCCAGATCCTTCATGATCTGAGCATGGAAGGCGGTGTTCAGCTTGAACTTCTTCTGGTACACGAACATGGACAGCAGCAACAGCGCAATGGGCAAACCGCACATGATGGTCTTAAACACCACGATGTTGCCCGATGTGATATCAGCGATAGAAGCCGCTCCTGTCATGCCGCAAACCAAGGCGACCAAACCGACCACGCCATTTGATAAAGCTCCGGCGAATTTGTCGAGCAATGGACGAACCGCCAAGGTGATACTCGCATTGCGCTTCCCGGACTTCCATTGCCCATAGTCAATGGTGTCGGTGAGCTCAAGCAGGAAGGAGGTGAAGATGATGGGCTGCGGAAGCAGGAACAGCACCGAAGCGATCACCACCATCACCGTATTGTTTCCTGCGAAGGTGAAGAATGCGAGTGAAACAATCATCACGGACAGGGCTACGAACAGTACCTGCTTGCGTGAGAATCGACGTGTGAGCCACGGGTAGAACAGGATGGACACAACAACGACCAGTGTGGCGGTGCCGAAAATCGTCGAATAGCTGGCGGCATTGCCATACACATACTGGAAGTAGTAGGTCATCAAGGTCGATACCAAGGCAAGCGAGAAGTAGTAGCACCAGTTTGGCAAGGCCAGCCAGGCGAGCTGATCATTCTTGAAAATGACGCTGAACACTTCCGTAAACTTGGTCTTCTCATTAGGCGTGTCAATGGCCGATTCATGTTCCTTGACGCCGATGCATGTCAGCAGTGCGGTCAAGCAGGTGCAGACGAGAACAATAATGGCGAAGAACAGCCATCCTGCTTGCTCGCTGCCGAACAGATTCTTGCCGAGAATGATGCTGGGCATCACGAAAATGGTCAGCAAGGCTTGGCCGATGCCGGCACCAAGACGCGCGACCGTACCGATTCTGTTACGTTCTTCGTAGGTGGTGGAAATCGCGGGAATCATTGACCACATGGCAATGTCATAGAGCGAATACGATCCATCCATGATCAGGAACAGAACGAGGAACATGCATAGATACAGCACCGGATGCGTGAGGTTCGTTCCGCCAAGAGTGGTGAACAGCAGAACGAAGCTGCTTGAGCAGACCACGCCTCCGAGCATTATCCAAGGCTTGTACCGGCCAAAACGTGATTTCGTGTTGTCAATCAATGCCCCAAGGAACGGGTCAAGCACCAGCTCAACCACACGTATCGTCACTATTGCGCCAGAAATGGTGGCCACCATCGTATCGGTGTAATGGCCGTCAGCGCCGGTGAACAATGCACTGGTGATGAACTTGATGATATAGAGAGTGAACGCGAAATAGAAGAAATCGTGCCCAAGCAGTCCTATGAGATAAAAAATACTATTCCGAAGATTTGAATGCTTCATTGTTTCCCGCTTACTATGATTGCCATCCGCATATGAATGTCCAGAAGCACTCAGTCAAGATGAAGGTTTCTTGAGGATATGCGTGGCGAATAATGCTTCGATCCGACTGCGGATATTATTCTGGAGAAGCTCACTCGCTCACATCCTTTGCCCCATCGCAAAGGGTGCACTTCTGGATAAGTTGTGCCATATGTCCTCGGACATATGTGAAGCGTTGCAATATTATGCAAGGGAGACCGGCCCAGTTCATGGCATACATGCCACTGTGGTGAAATCGTAGACCGGTCTCAAACTGCCGCTATTTCAGCGTGCTGTTACTGCTTGTTATCGCTATACTGCCTGTTATTCCTGGGTGATATCCGTAAGGACATCAAGGTTCTTGCCCTCAAGCCCAACAAAGGCATGTTGTTCCTTGGCCTCCGGGGAGTCTGGATGCGCAATCAGCCACTTGTTCTCAGCAAACAGCGCAACATCATCATCATCTTTCTTGGTGATAACCGGCTTCTCCGTGTTGGTTCCCTTGACGAGCATGATAATGGTTCTGAACGGACCATCGGCTCGTGCAGGAGCATAGTGCAAGGTGGTCTCGTAGTAGAGCACCGCCGTGCCCTTAGGAACGAGGAACGCCTCAATCTTGCTGGTGTCAAGCTTCCAATTCACGAGATCACCGCGATGAGCAAGCATCAGGATAATGTCATCAGCAGCCACCAGAACCTCTATGCCGCGATGGCATTCGAGGCAATTGAGCTTGGTATTGCTGCCATTGCAATATCCAACCTGAGTCTCAACGCCACCAAAGATATGATCCTTCAAATCAAGCGAAACCATTTGTCGTTCGAGTACTTCCACGCTGGGAACGTAGATCACTCCATCATCAGGAGCCTTCGTGGTTTCCTCAAGGACGGATAGTAGCCTGGAGAAATCGTAGTCACCAGAAATCACCGCACCATATGGCTTGAAGGCCTCGTCGTGTACTGTATGCAAAATCATGAGAACTCTTTTCTTCTGTCGAATATGCGTTACCTCTCCTGCGAATCATTCGTATGCAACAGATTCGCAGGAGAGCCAATGCAGCGTTCGCTCCTACCATTCCATAATCGTCATTGTTGCCAAGGGCATGAATCTCACCGAGGCACCATATAAGGGACGATTGAGAAGGACTCTGATGGGCGCGCTCTTAACGCAATTCTTCTTCCCAGTACTCGTTACTTCAGCTCTTCATCGAAGCATACGGCGACCTTGCCGCATTCTCCGCCATCCATGAGATGGTAGGCCTCGTCCGCCTTCTCAAGCGGGAAGCGGTCGGTTACGAGATCTTCAGGATGCAGCTGCCAACGCACGAGCTCCTCAACCAAGGTTTCCATGCGTGCCAGGCTGGTGACCCAGCTGCCGTAAATGGTCTTCTGACCGTGCAGCAAGTCGGGGCTTGGAGTGAAGTGCACCGTGCCGCCCTCACCAACGAAGGCAATGCGTCCCCAAGGACGAGTTGCACGAATCGCGGTGACACGAGCAGGATCGGCTCCTGACGTATCAAATGCGCGCTCGACACCATGTCCACCAGTCAATGCCAACACTTCGTCAACATTCTTGTCTGAAGGAGTCAGAATGTGGTCGGCAAGACCAAGCTTCTTGGCCAAGTTAATACGGTATTCGTTGGATTCAACACCAATCAGCATATTGGCACCCAGCTTCTGGCACATCATCAGTGTTGCCAGACCAACTGGGCCGAGGCCGGTAACGAGCACTGCGTCATTGCCGCTCACTCCAACCTTTTCGATGGCTTCGTAGGCAGTGCCGAAACCGCAGGCCACCTGTGCGCCATCAGTGTATGTAAGGTAATCGGGAAGATCGATCAGATCTTGCTCGTCGCAGAGCACGTAATCTTCCATACCGCCATCGCGCTGCCATCCGTATGCCGCACGCTCCGGTGAGGTACACGAAATCTGGTATCCCATACGGCAGTCATGGCACAAGCCACAGCCGTGAATATGATAAACGATAACGCGTGAACCCTTCTTGAAGCGCTTGACGCCTGGGCCTTCTTCAACAACCTGGCCGCATGGTTCATGACCTGCTACTTTATTCTGATATCCCTCAGGGCCTTTGCCGGTGTGCTCTCTATAGATAGCGCGAATATCGCTACCGCAGATGGTGGAAGCCTTCATCCGAACCAATACCTGTCCGTAGCCCGGAGTTGGAATAGGAATCTCTCGAATATCCACGGTGCTGTTACCAGGAAGATATGCGCCTTTCATTGTGCCTTCCATAATCATCAATCTCCTTTGATATGTTCAAGCCAGAGACGAACGGTGCTGCCGCTCAATGTGTTCTGCATTGAACCCCTGACAATTCAGACTATACGTACCTTATCGTGACTCTAGATAACGGAATTCGCTTAGTTTTGTCACAATCTTTAGTAGTTTTGTGACCTCTGAAAGCCGTTCAACACTGTCTGAAAGCTGTATTTCATATCCATACCAACCCTCTGATACCGGGAAAAATCGATGGAGATGAACACGAAGGCGATAACCGCATCCTGCGATGCGAAAGGGTCAGACTCAATGGTATATGTCACAAATCTTCGTGTCGTCAAGAAAAGACCTTCGCGAACTAAACCTTCCGTATCCCTTGTATTGCAACGATGGCTGACTTCATAACGGTTTGTCGCCCACCATTCGTCGCTTCTCTTGCGCTTTTGCTGAAAACAATGTTTTGCTTCATCGAGTGTGGCAGGCTTATGTTGTACATGGTCAGCGACGACTAGCATCTACCGATACAGATGTGAATCTCATGTTTCCATTATTCTCAAGGAGGATAGGGTATGACAAGCACAACAGCAGTAAAGAAGCCCACAGGAGAACAAGCTCCATCGAAGAAGACTGACACCTCTCACCATGCTTCTGAAACCACGCATCAGCCCTCGGATGCCGAGCGCGAAGTGGACGCTCTGGTTACCAGGGGTCTGGTTGCTCTCAAAAAGTTTGAAGATCTCAATCAGGAACAGGTTGACCACATTGTGGCGAAGGCTTCGATTGCGGCGTTGAACAAGCATTTGGTGTTGGCGAAGATGGCTGTGGAGGAGACTGGGCGTGGTCTGGTCGAGGACAAGGCCACGAAGAACATTTTCGCGTGCGAGCATGTGACGAACTATCTGGCCAGGCAGCGCACGGTGGGCGTGATTGGCGAGGATGACGTCAACGGGATCGTGGAGATCGCGGAGCCGGTTGGTGTGGTGGCTGGGGTGACGCCGGTGACGAATCCGACGTCGACGGCGATCTTCAAGTCGCTGATCGCGTTGAAGACGCGCTGTCCGATAGTGTTCGGCTTCCATCCCTTCGCGCAGCGGTGTTCGGTGGAGGCGGCGCGCGTGGTGCGTGACGCGGCGGTCGCGGCCGGTGCGCCCGCGGATTGCATCCAGTGGATCGAGCATCCCTCGATCGAGGCGACGGGAGCGTTGATGAGGCATCCGGGCATCGCGACGATTCTCGCGACGGGTGGTCCGGGCATGGTCAAGGCCGCGTATTCGTCGGGCAAGCCGGCCTTGGGCGTGGGTCCGGGCAACGCTCCGGCGTATGTGGACAAGGACGTGGACGTCGAGCGTGCGGCGAACGATCTGGTCCTGTCGAAGCATTTCGACTATGGGATGATCTGCGCGACGGAGCAGGCGATCATCGCGCACGCGGACGTGTACGGCCGTCTGGTCGCGGAGCTGAGGCGTCGCAGGGCGTACTTCGTGAACGCGGACGAGAAGGCGAAGCTCGAACGGTACATGTTCGGCGTCACCTCGTATTCGGGCGGCAGGCCGAAGCTGAACAGCGTGGTGCCGGGCAAGTCTCCCCAGTTCATCGCCGAGGCCGCAGGGTTCACGATTCCCGGGGACGCGACGATCCTGGCGGCCGAGTGCCGGGAGGTCGGCGAGATGGAGCCCTTGACGATGGAGAAGCTCGCCCCGGTGCAGGCCGTGTTGAAGGCCAAGGACAGGGAGCAGGCGTTCGTCATGTGCGAGCGGATGCTCGAGCACGGGGCGGGCCACACGGCCGCGATCCATACCAACGACGAGCAGCTGGTGCGCGAGTACGGCATGCGCATGCACGCGTGCCGTATCATCTGGAACCAGCCGAGCTCGCTGGGCGGCATCGGCGACATCTACAACGCCATCGCCCCGTCATTGACTTTGGGCTGCGGCTCGTATGGCGGCAACTCGGTGTCGGGCAACGTGCAGGCCGTGAACCTGATCAACGTCAAGCGCATCGCGCGGAGGAACAACAACATGCAATGGTTCAAGATCCCGGCGAAGACCTACTTCGAGGCGAACGCGATACGCTATCTGCGCGACATGCACGGCATCAGGAAGGCCGTGATCGTGTGCGACAGGGTCATGGAGCGGCTGGGCATCGTGGACAAGGTCGTCGACCAGCTGCGCGCCCGAGCCGAGCGGGTGACGTTCCGCATCATCGACTACGTCGAGCCCGAGCCGAGCGTGGAGACCGTCGAGCGTGGCGCGAGGATGATGCGCGACGAGTTCGAGCCCGACACGATCATCGCGGTCGGCGGCGGCAGTCCCATGGACGCGGCGAAGATCATGTGGCTGCTCTACGAGCATCCCGAGATCACGTTCGCTGACGTGCGCGAGAAGTTCTTCGACATCCGCAAGCGCGCCTTCAAGATCCCCCCGCTGGGCGACAAGGCGAAGCTCGTGTGCATCCCGACCTCGTCGGGCACGGGTTCCGAGGTGACCCCGTTCGCGGTCATCACCGACCACAGGACCGGGTACAAGTATCCCATCACCGACTACGCGCTCACCCCTTCCGTGGCGATCGTGGACCCGGTGCTGGCACGCACCCAGCCACGCCGGCTCGCCTCGGACGCGGGCTTCGACGCGCTGACCCACGCGATCGAGGCGTACGTGTCGGTGTATGCGAACGACTTCACCGACGGCATGGCCCTGCACGCGGCGAAGCTGATCTGGGACAACCTCGACCCCTCGGTCAACGAGAAGGACCCCGAAGCCAGGAAGGCCGCGCAGGAGAGGATGCACAACGCCGCCACGATGGCCGGCATGGCGTTCGGCTCCGCGTTCCTGGGCATGTGCCACGCGATGGCCCACACCATCGGCGCGCTGTGCCACATAGCGCACGGACGCACCAACTCGATCCTGCTGCCCTACATCGTGCGATACAACGGGCAGGTCCCCCAGGAACCCACCAGCTGGCCCAAGTACGGCAAGTACATCGCCCCGCAGCGCTACCAGGACATCGCCAGGAACCTGGGACTGAAGGCCGACACCCCCGAACAGGGCGTGGAAAGCCTCGCGAGCGCCCTCGAGGACTACCGCGACGACAGGCTCGGCATGGACGCGTCCTTCCAGGCCGCGGGCGTGGACGAGGACCACTTCTGGAACATCCTCGACCAGATCGGCATGCGCGCCTACGAAGACCAGTGCGCGCCAGCCAACCCCCGCATCCCCCAGATCGAAGACATGAAGGACATCGCCATCGCCGCCTACTACGGCATCAGCCAACAAGAAGCACACAACAAACGCGTCGAACGCGAAGGAGTCACCGCAACAGAAGAAGCCTCGCAACGCGCCTGAACTGAACCCACGTCCTGCATCCAGCTCACCCATAGGAGAGCGGGCGTAGGACCGGGCTTTCGGCTTCTTCCTTAAGAGATATCCTCTGCACACTTCATAACCGGTGTGCAGAGGATATTTCATATCACCGTTGTCTGCTGCTCAGCTCCACCGCTCAGCTCTACTGCTCTACTGCTCTGCTCCACTGCTTAGCGCAACTTCTCGTTACGATAGAATGGCCGTATGAGTGAACGTAGTCGGAAAGAGGTCGAGCGTCGTGAGCTTATGGCCTCCATCGCCCGCGCATATTATCTGGAAGGCCATTCTCGAATTGAAATAGGGCAGCAGCTCGGCATTTCCCGACATCGCGTCGGCCGCATGCTCGACGAAGCCCGCGAAGAAGGCATGGTCAGCATCACCATCAATGACGAGGGGTTTTCCGACCCCCTGCTCTCTGAGCGTCTGGCAAAAATCTTGGGGCTCCGAAGCTGTCATGTCATACGCACACACGGCAATCAGGATGCGGTACGCGACCAAATCGGCAATGCGGCGGCAACGCTGCTCAGCTCACTGCTGCACGATGGTGAAGTGCTGGGACTCACTTGGGGCAGGACACTCACCGCACTGGCTTCGCATCTGCGCGAACTCCCACGTTTGACGGTGGTCCAACTCACAGGAACGCTGAGCGCCGATTTCACCGAATCACCAATCGAAATCGTACGCAAGACTTCGCAATACGCGCGAGGTGCCGTATACCCGATTTTCGCGCCAATGATTGTGGGAGATGAACATACCGCTCGAATATTGAAGGCCAATCCTGCGGTCAGCAAGGCATTCCAACTCTTCCCCGCCATCACCACCGCAGTGCTCTCCGTCGGATGCTGGGATCCGCCCGACACGCAGATCCAATCCCTCATTGACGATGACATAGCAAAAGACATGGCCCGAAAAGGCTGCATCGCAGACATCGCCGGCATCCTTGTCAATGAATATGGCGAAATGGTTGACCCTTCGTTCCAGAGACGCTGCGTATCGATCAACTATGAGGAGCTGAACTCCATTCCACAGGTCATCGCCGTGGCAGGTGGAGCACTGAAAGCCCCTGCGATTCAAGCCGTTTCACGGGCGGGCATCATCACCGATCTCGTGACTGACGATGCCTTGGCCACCGCCATCTTGGAACGCTGAAAGGTGCAGCCACGAATATTCGTTCCATGGCTGCACCAGATTGCTTTTCATTCGCTCGCCTATCGTCAACCCTGCAGCACGCCTATCGCCAACCCATTGCCTATCTATAGTCATCTATAGTCACCTATAGTCATCTATCGCGTGACGAGTGGGCAATGAGTAGGCGAGACTACGAGAATTCCGGGGACTTCAGGACATGGCAGGAAGCACAACCTCGAAGTTTCCATCGCCATGCTGCATATTCCAGTATGTCGTCGCAATATCATCAGGATCGATTGACGGAATCTGTGCAAGCTGGCTCTCTGGAATGGTTTCGGCAGTCGCGCTACGCTTGATCAACGCTGTGATCACCGCCGATCCGAGCACGATATCCGTATCCGCCAGTTCGGTCTTGAGTGACATGAGGTAGTGTCTGACAGATGCCTGAAGCGTACCGATTCCCGAGAGATTGGGCGACGGGTGCAGCACTGTAGCACCGTGCGTGAGGAATATTGCACCGGAATTCCGCTCGACCATTTCTGGCAGCACCTCGTGAATGATGCTCACTGGGCTGAGCAGAAAAATCCCAGACATCGTTTCGATGGTGTGGGCATCCAACTGCAATGCTGGCACAAAACCCATCTGTGCAGGCAGCGGGCTGTATTCCAGAACGTCGATGCGACCGAAATGCTCACGTATCGCAGACACAGCGGACAGAGCGCTGTCCACTTCCCTTAAGTCGGCAGTGACGCCGAAAGTCTCGATACCCTCTTCTTCAAGCTTTTCGGTCAAGTCTTTGAGATGTTCCGGGTTATGACCCACCAAGGCAACGTGGTACCCTGCCCGTCCGTATCGCTGTGCCAGCGACAGTCCAAGACCGGTTCCAGCTCCGAAAATTGCAATAACGTTTGTCATGAAGGCTCCTTACCAATATTGTAATTGTAGATACAATTTGAAATTGTATCTACAATATACACTATTAAGTTGTAATTACAACTTGAACGAATGGAGTTGATACACTGTGGGCATGGATACCAGTACGTCACCCGATTCAAATTTTCTTCATTGCGCATTGCTTCTGGCAGGAGTGAGCGAATTGCTGCCAGGCATAGTCAATGCCGAACTTCAGCATGATACAGGTATCAGCCAGTTTGCATTCTTCACATTGTCGGAACTCTCCAAACAACCGTGTCACGGCATGCGACTGAAGGAACTTGCAGCCTGCACCAACACCACAATGGCACGCCTGTCACGAGTCATCACTCAGCTCGAAAGCGAGCACCTTGTCCGCAAGATCAAACTCGACGGTCCGGGACGCGCCGTGGAGATCCACATTAGTGACGAGGGGAAGGCGCGGTTGGAACATGCCACGGTAAGCTTCGTGTCCGTCATGCATAGCAAGGTGCTGGCAGATTTGAATGCTGAAGAGCTTCAAAATCTTGAGAAGATCACCACTCGTCTCATAGCAACAATGCATCCATAGCCCTGATTTGCTGCAGTGAGCGCAGCTGCGTTGGCGCGCTCAGCAGAACCAGTGCGGGCGGCAATACTATTTCACCATTGGGAGAATCCCAGCCTATTGAAGAACGGCCATGCTCATGGGGCTGTAAGCACCATTGCCACAACTGTTAGCTGCATATTGGAACTGCTTCATGCTCGCCCCACAGAACGAGGTCCCACAACGCGAGATGTTGAGTTTTGCGGCAATTCCAAAGTAAGAAGAGCTATGTAGCGCATAATTTCAATAGAAATTCAACGATTTCGCCTATTGATACTTTGGAATTGCCGCAAAACTCAACATCTCCCGATAATGCAATGCAATATCGCGCAATTTCGAAAGAAATTGCGCGATATTGATACTTCTGGAAAGGAATCAGTTGAGAATCTGCTGTACCGATCCACGAATCTTGGAAGTTGCGTCATCAACGGCGGAACTTGCATGCTTCACGGTCTGATCAACGGCTGAACCGGCATTTTTAACCGTCTCATTCACCGCTGCGGTCGCATTGTTCAGAGACTCATTCACTGCCCTACGAACCTGCTTGTTGCCACGGTCGATGGTCTTCTGCCAATCCTTCGGAATCTCTACCTTTGCTTCACGGCAATACTTGAAGTAGAAGAACAACGCAATACCCACAATCACAGCAATGGCACAGAACAGTTTCATATGCCCATGCTGGGGTTCTTCGTCGTCACCCCACCCGTAGGTATCATTGGTTTGCTCGGAATCTCCGAAGTCTTCCTCATCGTCGCGGTCTTTGTTCTTGTTTTTATTCTTGTCGCTTGCCATAGTCATCCCCCTTTCGCACAAGGGTACTCCCATCTTGCAGCTTTCATCCGTAGCACACTCTTAGAGAAATTATTTTTTCTGAACCTTGGCACACAAGCTTTAGACTCGCACGACGCTTTCGGAATCGTTATGAATCACAATCGCTTCACGATTCGATATGGCATGCAGATCATAACGGTGCGAGTAGTCACGCTGAATTGCCTTGGCAGCTGCCTTGTATGGAAAGTTACCAACATGCGGCAAGAGGTAGAAGTCAAGCACGCCAAGTCCGGCATAATCACCATGAAGTTCGGGAGCGGCATCTGTGGAATCCATATGCGAAATGTAATCGATGTTGGGAGAAAGAACCACTGAACCTGCAGAAGCTCCGATATATGTTTTCCCCGCATTGATATGGTTGATTATTGCCTGGTCCGCGCCACTCTTGCGCAGCTCCTGCAGAAGATAGAAGGTGTTGCCACCGGTGACCACAACATAATCGCTCATGGCGATGCGTTCTTGAACTTCCTTGGGAGAAGCCTGAGTGACTTCCAGATCCGACACGCTGATGCCCAAGGCAGTCAGCGCCTTTCGTTCCACATTCTCAAAATGTTTGAAGGTCTGGTGCGAACTCGCAGTAGGAATAAGGCATGCTGTTTTCCCCTTGCAGTCGCCGCCTGTGAATTCAGAGAACTCAGCAGCCAGAGGTGCAAACCTAGAGGTGAGAAATAGCGAGCGCATATATCCTCCAATTGACTCTGCCCATCTTATTCCCCAGATACTCGAGATTGCGATGCAACACGAAGCAATCAGCTCACACCGGAATCATGAGTCGAGGCACGACGACAAGAAGACATTCTTGTAGCGACGACACGGAGACACCAGAAAGACGTGCATATGAGGATTAAGCGAGTTTGAGATGCTCGTGCAGATACGTGCCGGTAATGCTGTTTGGGTTGGAAGCAAGGTCATCCGGCGTACCCGATGCCACTATGCGTCCACCTGCCTGACCGCCACCAGGACCCATATCGATGACGTAATCGGCATTGGCGATCATGTCGAGGTCGTGTTCGATGAACACAACGGTCGCACCCTTGTCGATAAGGCGTTGCAGCACCTTGAGCAGCGTCCTCACATCGAGAGGATGCAGCCCGGTTGTCGGCTCGTCAAGCACGAACATTGTGCTCGAATGCCGTTTGCCTAATTCATTGGCGAGCTTCAGCCGTTGAGCCTCTCCGCCAGAAAGCGAAGGGGTGTCCTCCCCGAGTTTGACGTATCCAAGTCCCAGATCGCTCAGTGTGGCAAGCGCTTTGTGAATACGTCGTAGACTTGCCTGCGGAATCAAAGCATCGGGTGCAGTCCGATCTTTGGGCTCATGGCTTGCAAGTCCATTGTGAGCAAGCCCATGGTTGGCTCGCTCGTACTCGGCAAAGAGCGTCAACGCGTCGTCAACACCCATATCGAGCAGTTCGGGAAGCGTATAGCTGTGCGAAGCTTCAGCCGATGCAAGCCGCACATGGATATCGTTGATTTCCGGCTTGTAGCGAGAGCCTTCGCACACCGGGCAGGTGATCGTTGCATCAGGCAGGAACTGCTCGTCCAGACTGATCTGACCCGTTCCATCGCATTCCGGGCAACGCAGTGAACCGGTGTTATATGAGAAATCTGAGAGCTTGAGCTCTCGCTTGCGGGCATCGTCGGTTGCCGCAAACACACGTCGCAATGCATCCATGATGCTTGAGTATGTTGCAACCGTTGAACGCACATTGATGCCTATCGGCGTTGAGTCAACAACCCGAATACGTGTTATCCCAGCGTTTTCAAGAGATGTTACATGTGCTGGCAACTTGTCATTCTGCGATAGTGCTTCCAAGCCAGGCACCAGCGATTCGAGCACCATCGTGGTTTTGCCTGAGCCTGATACGCCGGTAACTGCAGTCATTCTGCCTTTCGGCACTCGCACGTCCAAGGCATGCACCGTGTGAATAGGCGAGGTTGTCATATGGATGCATGGATCATACTGCAAGTCGACTGTGCTTCGAACTCGACATAGCACAGCTTCGGAATCGTCCAGAAAACCGCCGATTCGAGACCTTGGGTTCACAGCGATTTCGCTGGGCGTCCCCTGAGCTATTACCTCGCCACCCAACCGGCCTGCACCCCGCCCCATCTCGATGAGATGGTCGACGCGCTTCAACACACCGGTGTCATGATCTACCAGCACGACTGAATTGCCATCGGCCAGCAAGTCACGCATGACGCCCATCAAACCCTCAATATTGCTGGGATGCAGACCGGTTGATGGCTCATCAAGCACATACAGCACACCGGTCGTCTCGTTGCGAACCGCACGCGACAGCTGCGCGCGCTGGCGTTCGCCTGTGGAAAGCGAAGCGGACGAGCGGTCAAGCGTCAGATAGCCTAGGCCCAACTGTTCCAGCCTTCGACTCATCAGCATGAACGCATCAACGAGATCCTGTGCCATCGTTCGCATGGAAGCCGGTAAGGTATCAGGAATCGTCGGAACCCACTGCCGTATTGTCGTGAGCGGCCAGGCTGTCACTTCTGCCAGATTGTGCCCTTCAATCCTTGGAGCTCGCGCTAATGTGCTGAGCCTTGTGCCCTTGCACATTGGGCATTCGCGCTCAACCACAAACTTGGAAACCTTGGCCAGACGCCTTTCATCGTTGGCTCGCTTGAGTTCATCCAACACTGTCAGACGTGCATTGCGGAAGGTGAAATCCAGCTCGTGCACGCCTTTGACCGACGTGAAGGTAATATGCTTCTTCTCCTCAGGACCGTTGAAGACGATGTCTTTTTCACGAGTCGTGAGCTGATTCCACGGCACGTCAATGCGAACGCCGAATTCATGCACTATGGCAGGTTGCACGTTGAATCCGAATGTGCGCCAAGGAACCACGGCTCCTTCGTCAATGGTCAGCGTGGGATCGGGAACGATCTTCGAGTCGTCAACGTCGCGAACGATTCCCGTTCCCTGACATGTCGGGCATGCCCCGAGAGTATTGAACGCCAGTTCTTCGGCGCCCGGTGCGTGTATCGGCTTGCCGCACACTTCACAGTTGAATGCGATCTCGGCAGCCACCTTCATTGAGGGTGCATGGTAATGCCCGTTGGGGCAACGATGAGATGCCAGGCGCGAGAACATCAGGCGCAGGACGTTCAGCAGTTCCGTCGAAGTTCCGAAGGTCGAACGCACTCCCCCGACACTTGGCCGCTGACGCAATGCCAGGGCTGGCGGAATGTACGCCACCGAATCCACCAACGACTTTGCAGTCTGGGTCATGCGTCTGCGCGTATACGTGGACAGCGCATCCAGATAGCGTCGTGACCCTTCTGCATAGAGGACTCCCAGAGCAAGCGAAGATTTACCAGAGCCAGAGACTCCAGCAATCCCGACAAGCTGGTGCAAGGGAATGGAAAGATCGATGTTCTTCAAATTGTGGACGCGAGCTCCGCGGATTTCTATTGCCTTGGGTTCGCTCTGCTGCTGAGCTGCGCTCGATGCTGTCATATGCTGCTTGACTTCGTGCCCTTCCTTGGCTTCACTGCAACCGTTTCAGTCCTAACAACTACATAAGCTACTCCTCATTCTTTGTGTTGATATGACTTCAGCAGTGAGTCGAAATCGTTCGGCGTTTCTCAGCTCACTGCTGATTACACGCCGATTTATAGCAATTACAACACTTTTGAGCTGTGAACCTGTATATTCGACATTGTTATGTTCAACAAGCGAAGGGGGTTGCAATGGGATTAATGGATGATGCCAAGAAAGCTGCCAGAGACGCTGGTGATAAGGTTTCGGATGCTGCAGCAGACTTGAAGGATGCAGTCAGCGAAAAGTTTGCAGATGCAAAGAAGGCTGGTTCTGACAAGGTCGACGAGGCAAAAGACATTGCCTCGGATAAAGGCGACGAGCTGAAGGCCAATGCAAAAGTCGCAGGAGCCAAGGCTGAACAAAAGGGCGTCGAGTTCAAGAACGATGCCAAGGATGCAGCCCGCTGAAGCATCTCGTGTAATCGGATAGGATCGTCGGCAGATTCATGTGAATGATAGCCGACAGACTTCCGGTGAGTTCTATGAATGCCCGTTCACGTCATGTGGACGGGCATTTTCATATAGTGATGTAATCGTCGCTGATCTGATAGTTGTTGATCTCATACTCTGTGCTGTTATGATCTGCACCCAAGTCGGGTGCGTGTCCTTGCATATTGTTGTCAATATCGAGTTACCATGTGATTATCCTTCTACACAGCAGAGGTGATCACGATGATGTGTCAACCTTTTTACACCGAGACTGGTGGCCGACGCAGATTTTATCATGACGATGACGAGTGCCCGTTCGGCAGGGCGATACCGATTGGTGCTCGATGCGAAGGCATGGGAAATAGGCCGCATTGCTGGCTTTGTGCGGGTCTTTTACGAGATCAGCAAGCCATTGCTCAACCAGAGCCAAATATCGTAGAGACCTTTTCCTAAGTCTGGAAACCCTCCACGGGCAGCACGCTCTCAGTCATGCGCATGGAGCATCGATCTGAATCAGTCCTGCTGAATGCAGCGCCTCTCAATGAGCTCGGACAGCATCTTCACACTGGTCTGCGCATACGTTTCAATCGAAGCGAACTCATGACCGTATGCATTCGGGCTCTTTGAATACCCCGTAATCGCAACGGTAGTTGCGCCGGAAGCTAGTGCTGACTGCAATCCTGGCCGAGAATCTTCAAGGGCAATACATTGTTGAATGTCGGACAGAGGCACGTTTGCCACCTTGCATGCCTGAAGGTACGGCCCTGGATCGGGCTTCTTGGGTATGTTATCGTCACCACAGACGAATCCGGCAAAGACATTGTCCGGAGCCTGACGAACGGCTGCCTCAGCCATGCGCCGAGGTGATGCCGTGACCAGAATCGATGGAATGCCGTGCTTGGCGAGTTCGATAAGCAGTTCGACGGTACCGGGAATCCATGGCATGCGCTCTTCTTCAAGCTGCGCAACTCGCTCGATCAGCATCGTGACGATGACAGGGGCAGCGAGTTGTGTGCCATGGTCAATCATGGCCTGAGCGCACAGGGGAACCGGAAAACCTGAATGCTGCCAGCCGAGCTCTTCGTCCCATTCACCACCATGCTCGTGCGCGATTTCAATTTCAGCCTGATGCCAATAAGGCTCAGAGTCGATAAGGGTGCCATCCATATCCCAGAACACGGCTTTGGGCTTCATCGATCATGCCTTTCATCGTTCGCCAATTGCGCACTTCGGTGTGATACCGCCTGTGGAATATGTCATGTCACCGAGCACATTCCCTCGTGCTACAGAATACACGAATGGGTATCATCACTGCCTTGCCATCACTGTCTGATGAAGCGGCGATGATGCCCATTGAAACTCATCTCAGCGGCCAGAGATTCTGAACGGTGCGCGATTCTTCTTGCTGTACCTGCGTGGTGCAGATCCGCGAGAATCGCTGCCGCGCATTGAACTGTGCTCTGAGCTGTGCTGATGCTCGGAACGGCGGCTACGGGTATGCTCGTTGCGAGATCCTGGGCGAGAAGAAGAGTTGTTCTGACCATGTCTGCGGCCGGAACGCTCACCACGGCCGCCGCGATGGTGGTTGCCTGAACCTTGAACCGGCTCAAGCGGTTCAAGAGTCCAGCCATCGACACGCGCGGCGTGCTGACCAACGAGAGACTCCACGACTGGCGAGTCGCTGGTCACCGAAACGGGCTTGCTGGAAATGTTGGCCATACGAAGCATCCGGCGCACATCTCTGCGCTGCTCAGGCAGCACCAAGGTCACCACATCACCTTCGTGGCCTGCTCGAGCGGTTCTGCCCGAACGGTGCAGGAATGACTTTGCATCTGCCGGTGGATCAACCTGTACCACCAGCTCGACGCCGCTGACATCCACGCCACGAGCCGCGACGTCGGTTGCAACCAGCACGCGAACCGAACCGTTGCTGAATGCATTGAGATTTCGATCACGCTGATTCTGTGAAAGATTGCCATGAAGCTCGGCTGCCGGAATACCACTGTTGGTAAGGTTCTTTGCCAGTTTCTTCGCCTGGAACTTGGTTCTGGTGAAGAGAATGCGCTTGCCCTTGCCGGATGCCAAGGTGCGAACGAGTTCGTGCTTGGTGGCCTGAGTGGTTTCAAAGATGTGATGCGTCATGGTCGAGACATGCGCTGTGGCATCGTCAACCTCGTGCACCTTTGGATTGTGCAGGAATCTATGCACCAGTTCATCGATGCCGTGGTCAAGCGTTGCAGAGAAGAGCATGTGCTGCGCTTCGCTAGGAATTTGCTCAAGCAGACGCTCGACAGCAGGCAAGAAGCCCATATCTGCCATCTCGTCAGCCTCATCAAGGATGGTCACTTCGACGGCATCAAGCGACAGCAGACGCTGTCTGAGCAAGTCTTCGAGACGTCCTGGGCATGCGACAACGATATCCGCACCGGAGCGGAGAGCATCGACCTGGCGCTGCTGACGCACACCACCGTAGACGGTTGTGGTCTGCAGGCGGCACAGTGCTGCCAGAGGTTCAACGACCTCATTAATCTGGTTTGCAAGTTCACGCGTAGGAGCGAGGATCAAACCGCGTGGCTCCGGCAAAGGCATGTGCCTTTGATTCTTGCTGGAACGGCGATTGCCACCGCCACGCCTTGCATTGCGGCCACCGTCTTCGGGCTGACCGCCGCGCTTGCGCATTGCACGCTCATAGCGTTCAAGAGCTTCGTCGTCTTCAACTCCGCCCTGCATGCCGAGTCGAACGATCAGCGGGATTGCAAACGCGAGTGTCTTGCCGGAACCTGTTTCTCCACGGCCAAGAATGTCTCTTCCTGCGAGTGAATCTGGCAGGGTGTCCTGTTGAATTGGGAATGCGGTTGCCTTGCCCTCTGATGCGAGAGCCCTGCAAATCATCTCGGGAACGCCAAGTTCTGAGAATGGAACTGGCTGCTTGTTGGAATTGCTCGAATTGTCGTCTTGTGTTGCGTGTGTTTGTATTCTTGAATGTTGTGAAACCGAAGTAGACACCGGTTACCTTTCGTATGTGGGCATGAACATATATGCAGCAGACATGCCGAAGCCTTGCCGCGTAGTCGCAAGCAAGGCAAAAAATTCGTGAATTGAATCCCGATAATCAGAGCGTTCCAGCGACGAGGGCTTAATGCAGCCCCAAACGGGTATTAACTATACAGCATCGTGTGTATTTCGCTACGAATCGCAACATTGCGCACAGTTTAGGCGCACATTGCCTGTCATTGTTTAGAAATCTTGATCCGAACCCCAAATAACCAAGGAACGCGATGAACCAAGGTTGTCGGTGTCATCAAAAACGACGAGTTCCTCATTGTCACGGTGTATCTCATGTCGCCAGAGACGCGCCCGCTCTGAACGCTGCACTTCTATGACTTCGCCATTGCGCCCTGCAGCGAAGACGCTTGAACCGCTAGGTGCGCTCATGCGTCTGATTTTGCGCCAAAGCTGACGATTTTCCTCTTGCAAGGCAAGAATGCGCGTGACTCCTGCCAGATTAATCGACTCATCCTGACTCAGATGCTGGGCTTGGCACAGCCTGTCGATGTCGCGAAGCGAATATCGTCGAGCACCGCCTTGCGTTCTCTTCGGCACTACCAAGCCCAATCGGTCGTACTGCCGTAAGGTCTGTGGATGAATATGCGCGAGTGTCGCGACCTTGCCTACGGTGAACACGGGCAGGTCGCTGTCGAAGCCTGAATCCTCGACATTGTCGAGATCGAGTCTTCCCTCGACGAGTGAGCGAGCGCAGATGATATACATCTGTCGCATGTCTCGCGTTACCTTCTGCAATTCGCTCACCTCCCAAGTTTCTGTCTCAGTCTCTGGTTCCCCTCACGCGCCACTGCCGAACACCACTCCAGCGGGCGACGAAGCCGCTGACTGAACTTATTGCTTCAACCGTTCTTCGGCGATGTTTTGAGTAAAGCTTTCGCTTGCCTTTTCGAATTCCTTCAGCGCCTTCTTTTGGGCAATGCTCAAGCGACCAGGCATGCGTATTTCAATCTTCGCGAGCAAGTCACCGTTTCCACGCCTTGATTGCACACCCCTGCCCTTGATGCGAACCGCGTCTCCGGCAGAGCTGCCCGATGGGAGTTTGAACGTGACACTCTCACCGTCGAAGTCCAATGCTTCCACCTTCGCTCCAAAAGCCGCTTCGGTCACAGTTACGGGAAGAGGCATGACGATGTCACGCCCCTCAAGGCTGAACTTCGGGTCAGTGCGCACATGCACGCTGAGGTACAAATCGCCGCGCGAACCGCCATTCTTGCCAGCAGCGCCTTTGCCAGCCAAGCGGATGCGCTGACCGTCATGCACGCCAGCCGGAACATGAGTCTTGAACTTCGAGCCTGCGGCGCTCAGCGAAACGGTCGCGCCTTTGACTGCCTGGCGGAAAGTCAGCGTGATATCCGACTTCAGATCCTTGCCCGCTGTAGGCGTAGCAGGGCGTGCCTGATCATATGCCGAACCGGTGAATCCGGCACGACGGTGACCCGGGCCTCCCCCAAACGCAGAGAAGATATCAGAGAAATCGCCCTGCTGTCCGCCTCCGGACGTGGTGAAACGAACGTTTCCACCGTTGCCACCGCCATTGCCGAACATGGTACCGAACATATCCTGGAATGAATCTGCAGAGAATCCTCCCTGTCCGGATCCACCCGAGAATCGAGCGCCGCCCATGCCGAACTGGCGGATTGCATCATACTTTTGACGCTGTTCCTTGTTATTCAACACGTCGTAGGCTTCCGAAATATCCTTGAACCGCTCTTCAGCTTCCGCCGTCTTGTTCAGATCGGGATGGTATTTTCTAGCCAGCTTACGATATGCCTTCGTGATCTCCTCGGCACTTGCGTCCTTGGAGATACCAAGGACACTGTAAAAATCCTTGTTCAGCCATTCATTCTCAGCCATGTAATCTCCTTGTGTGGACTGTTTGACGTGAGCTCAATGCTGTGTGATGATGTTTCGCCGCCGTCACTGCTCCTTCGGGGATGAAACCACAACGCGAGCTGCACGGATCACACGATCACCCATTCGATATCCAGCCTCTACGACGGTATCCACGGTTTCCTTCTCAGCATCGGCATCAGCTTTGTGCAAGATTGCCTCATGTTTGGTCGGATCGAAGTCCTCGCCCTTTTCGCCGAACTTCTCGACGCCAAACTTCTTGAAGGTTGCATCGATCTTGGTCGAAACAGCTTTGAAGGAATCGTCAATCTCGCCGTGTTCCTTGATGCGATCAATGTCGTCGAGTGCTGGGAGCAGAGCCGTCAAGACATCGGTGATGCCATGCTGACGGAACAATGTCTGCTCCTTCAACGCGCGATTGCGATAGTTCACGAACTCTGCACGCTCACGCTGCAACGCTTCGAGATATTCTGCAGCTTCCTTCTTTGCCTTGCCCAATGGCGTCAACTCCCCGTCGTCGGTATCTGCTGTGGCTGATGAATCGGACTGCTTGGAATCGTCACCCTTGTCGGATTTGGCCGATTCGGATTTCTCGTCTCCTGAGCCCATGTCATCGGAGGACTTTGCATTGTCTGAACCGGTTGAAGGCGCGTTGGGATCTACGTTCGTTCCCGCTTCTGGCGATGGTCCTTCGGCAGCATCATCCGCTGCAGCGCTAGGCGCATCGCTGGAAGCTGGCGTCTGGGATCCTTCATCGGCGCCATGCCCCGACTTACCGGCAGATGCCGGGCCGTTCTTCAACGACTCGACATCTTCCATATTGCGCAAGTAATCGTCCTTATCGAAATCGGACATCACTCGCCATCCTTCTTCTTGTCGTCGTCGTCAACGACCTCGGCATCTACAACATCGTCATCGTCGGACGAAGCCCCATTGCTGGAAGCCTGACCAGCGCCAGCACCTGCAGCGCCCGCTGCACCGGCCGCACCGGCCGCCTGCTGCTGCGAGTACAGTGCCTCGCCGATCTTCTGTGCAGAAGTGGTCAGCTCTTCTTGGGCGGACTTGATCTTTTCGATGTCGTCACCCTTGAGGGCTTCCTTCAAGGCATTCACCTTGTCAGTGACTTCCTTGGCGACGTCATCGGAAAGCTTGGCCTTGTTGTCGTTGACGAGCTTCTCAGTCTGGTATGCGAAGGATTCTGCATTGTTACGGGTTTCCGCATCTTCACGACGCTGCTTGTCTTCGCCTTCGTGAGCCTCGGCCTCCTTGACCATGCGGTCAATCTCGTCCTTTGGCAGACCGGAGCCACCGGTGATCGTCATCGACTGTTCCTTGCCTGTGCCCTTGTCCTTTGCGGAAACGTGCACAATGCCGTTGGCATCGATATCGAAGGTGACCTCGACCTGTGGCACGCCACGTGGAGCTGGAGCGATGCCGGTCAACTCGAAGGTTCCGAGCGGCTTGTTGTCGCGAGCGAACTCACGTTCACCCTGATAGACCTGAATCAGCACGCTTGGCTGATTGTCCTCAGCGGTTGAGAAGACTTCCGAACGCTTGGTAGGAATTGCGGTGTTGCGGTCGATCAGCTTGGTCATGATGCCGCCCTTGGTCTCGATGCCAAGGCTCAATGGCGTCACATCGATCAGGAGCACGTCCTTGCGGTCGCCCTTGATAACGCCGGATTGCACGGCTGCGCCAACGGCCACAACCTCATCAGGGTTGACGGACTTGTTGGCTTCCTTGCCGCCGGTAAGCTCCTTGACGAGCTCCTGCACGGCTGGCATACGGGTTGAACCGCCAACGAGCACGACATGGTCGATGTCCTTGACTGAGATGTTTGCATCGGAGAGCACGTTGTTGAACGGTGTGCGGCAGCGACCAAGCAGATCCGAAGTCATCTCTTCGAAGTGCGCGCGTGTCAGCGTCTCGTCCAGGTGCACTGGAGTGCCGTCCTGGGTCATTGCCAGGTACTGCATCGAAATGTTGGTCGAAGTCGAGGAACTGAGTTCCTTCTTGGCCTGTTCTGCGGCTTCCTTCAAGCGCTGCAGTGCAATCTTGTCCTTGGCAAGATCGACTCCATACTTGTTCTTGACTTCACCGACGAGCCAGTCGATGATCTTCTGATCCCAGTCGTCGCCACCAAGACGGTTATCACCGTTGGTTGCCTGAACCTGAATGGTCGAGAAGCCATCGTCATCCTTGCCAATCTCAAGCAGGGACACATCGAAGGTGCCACCACCGAGATCGAAGACCAGAATGCGCTCGTCTTCCTTGCCCTTTTCAAGGCCGTAAGCCAGCGCTGCCGCAGTTGGCTCGTTGATGATACGCAGAACGTTCAATCCTGCGATCTTGCCGGCATCCTTGGTTGCCTGACGCTGAGCATCGTTGAAGTATGCAGGGCAGGTGATAACCGCATCGGTCACCGGGCCGCCCAGATATGCTTCTGCGTCTCTTTTGAGCTTGATAAGGATCTGTGCGGAAATCTCCTGAGGAGTCCACTTCTTGCCGTCAATGTCTACGGTCCAGTCAGTGCCCATATGACGCTTGACCGAGCTGATGGTGCGGTCAACGTTCGTGACTGCCTGACGCTTGGCAACTTCGCCCACGAGAATCTCACCGGACTTGCTGAATGCAACGACCGATGGCGTGGTGCGAGCGCCTTCTGCGTTTACGATTACTGTTGGCTCTCCACCTTCGAGCGTTGCAATGCAGGAATTTGTGGTTCCCAGATCGATGCCTACTGCACGTGCCATGTTATGTATTCCTTCTGTTGTCGTTGTGCATTGCGGTTCTGGCGCAATGCCTGTTCTACGGTTTCCCGCTCATGTTCTCGACCAGCTGTCGAAGCTCACCCCAACAGCCCTTCCAAAACTTGAGCCTACATCACTCAAGTTCTGAACGCAAACTATTATTCCCATCTCGTGGAAAAAATCGCCAGAATTGAAAGAATTTGGCATGAAGGTGCCAAGAAAGAGCTTCCATGGATATCAGCCCACCACATAAGCCGATCCTGATCGAGTGGATAAGCACGAGGCCGATCCGCACAACGCGTGGAAGAAGCATCCGGTTCACGCGTCTTCGCAAGCGCCTTGGTGCGTCATTGATTCCAAACCTGTATCACATTATCGCCCTTATACTGCGAAAGCGTTGAAAAATGGGCAGTGTCCATTCTCAGGAGACGAGCAGCAGATGGATCAAGCCCAAGCCAGCATGTGGTCAGAATGCGCAGAATATGGGCATGGGCAACCAAAACAACCATCTGGCCATCGTTCACCAACGGTTCGATGGCATCGACAACACCCTGTGCGCGCCTGGCCACCTGCTTGAGCGTTTCGCCTTCTCCGTTGCGAACGGTGATTCGCTCACCGCTGGGAAGCGTCGTTTCCCATTCACCCAGCAACTCGCGGGTGATTCCTTCGGTGCCCTGATGCCACAGATTCCATTCCTTACCGTTGGCATTGCGGATATCGGTACGGGTGCGCCCTTCTGCAGGGCCGTAATCCCATTCCATAAGGTCGTCAAGAAGACGGGTCGTATGCAATCCTGCAAACAGGGCGGTTTGGCGCGCACGTTTGAGAGGACTGCTGAATACATATTCGGGAGCGCGGTCAGCGAAAACCGCTCGCAGTCGTTTCCCCGCTGCCACGGACTGTCTCTCGCCTTCCACCGTAAGAGGAATGTCGGTGCGTCCCGTGTGTTGGCCGGAAAGGCTCCATGCAGTCTGACCATGGCGCAAAAGAACGATGAGCCCCGAGTTCGATGCGACTTTGCTACCGATAAATACGGATTCTGCCATGTCTATACTGTACTCTCCAACACTGAATGTGGAATAATGGCCGCATGAAGGATTCAGATGAGGCAAAGCTCAAGGACCTGGCAGATAAGGTCGGCACTCAGTTGGGAACCATCGACAGTAAGGTCAACGATATGCGTAAACAAGTCGAGAATGACCCCGAAACAGTTGGGGATAAGCTCATCAAGATGCTGATACCAGCGGTTGCAGCAATGATCATTGGTCAACTGTTCAAGATGTTTTGGAACAAGACCACCAAGAACTCCGAAGATGGCGTGGATGACGACAGACAGGGCATTCTTATGACCATCCTCTTCTCGGGCCTTTCGGCCGCGATATCCAGCGCAGTTCAGCAATTTTCCGGCATCGGTTCAGCCGCATTCGTGAAGCACCGCCAGCATAAGCGCGGCGGCACGAAGTAAGCGTCAAGCAAGTATCAAGCAACCACCAAGCAATAGCGCCAACGCCGAGCGGATATAGCAAAGTCCTCGCGCCTATGCATGCAGCCCGTGCCCTTTCTCGGCACGGGCTGCTTGCATATGCGCTTGCCGTGAAGCTCAAAATCCCAGCGCAGGGAAGCGTTGCCACAAAACCGGGCCATATCTTGGAAAACAAAGGCGCGCAGCAGGATTCTCTGCAAACGTTGTATATCCGATAACAATATATTTTTATGGATATAATTTGAATAAATCCCATAGATAATGCTATCGTTGTCAGTCTGGATCGCAATCACGATAACAGACGATTCACCATGAACGATGAGGTTCGCACATCCCATTTTCTGCGTCCTTTTCGTATCATGCGACAACGTCGAAACTGCCTACGAGGGGAAAGACCATGACAGACAACAATCTGAGAGATGACTGGTGGAAGCAGGCCGTGGTGTATCAGATATATCCGCGAAGCTTCAAGGATGTCAACGGCGACGGTCTGGGCGACATTGCCGGGGTCACCGAAAACATTCCGTATCTGAAAGATCTCGGTGTCGATGCCATCTGGCTCTCTCCGTTCTATCCATCAGCTCTGGCCGATGGAGGATACGACATCATCGATTACCGAAACGTGGATCCGCGACTCGGCACAATGACGGACTTTGATGCGATGGAAGCTGCCGCTCACAAGGCCGGCATCAAGATTGTTGTAGACATCGTTCCCAATCACACATCCAATGACCATATCTGGTTCAAGCAAGCTCTTGCGGATGGCCGTGGATCCGCTGCCCGCGAGCGCTATATATTCAAGGAAGGCGCTGGCACTCACGGCGAACTGCCTCCGAATAACTGGGAGTCGCTCTTCGGCGGATCAGCCTGGGAACGCGTTGATGACGGCCAATGGTATCTGCACATCTTCGCGAAGGAACAGCCGGACCTGAACTGGAACAATCCAGAGGTACACGAAGAGTTCAAGAAGACTTTGCGCTTCTGGGCCGACCATGGAGCTGACGGTTTTCGCGTCGATGTCGCGCACGGTTTGGCGAAGAAGCTTGACGGGGCATCCATGACGGACCTCTCCCGCTGGACTGTCCACGATTCGCTGAACCACGATGGCACGCATCCGCTCTGGGATCGTGCGCAGGTTCACGACATCTATCGCGAATGGCGACATGTATTCAACGAATACACGCCGCATCGCTTTGCCGTTGGGGAAGCATGGGTTGTTCCCGAGCATCAGTATCTGTACGCTTCACCCGACGAACTCGGTCAGGTCTTCAACTTTGAATTTGCAAAGGCAAACTGGAACCGCTCTGACATGCGCGCAGCCATTGTCGAAGGACTCAAGGCAGCGGAACGGTCTGGGTCCACTCCAACATGGGTTATGAGCAATCACGATGTTCCACGCCACGCATCACGCTACGGTCTGCCGCAGATTGCGAGCAGAGCACATCATCAGCTCGCCAAGGACTGGATTCTGCGCGACGGCAGTAGCTACTACGAGGATCGAAAGCTTGGCACCACACGGGCGAGGGCGGCAATCATGATGGAAACCGCGCTCCCCGGCTCCGTGTATGTGTATCAGGGCGAAGAGCTTGGACTGTTCGAGGTCGCCAACATCGCGTGGGATCGACTGGAAGATCCTACGCCATTCAGGACGCGCAATAACTTTACCGATAAGGGACGTGACGGTTGCCGCGTACCGCTGCCTTGGGATTCCAACGATCTTCCGCATGAAGCCGGATGGGATGAATCATTCGGGACAGGGGCATCATTCGGGTTTTCCCCAAGCAGCAGGCCTGACGGTTCACCCGCCGCTGACCCGCACCTTCCACAACCGCTATGGTTCAAGGATTTCGCCGTGAATCGCGAGGATGGCGATCCTGACTCGATGCTCACCCTCTATCGAAAATGCCTGAAGTTGCGCGCTCAATTGCTCACCCCGACCCAGCTCACCACGATTGATTGGCTTGATTACGGTGACCAGGTGATCGCTTATTCCCGAAAGGCAGCCGAAGGGAGCGGCTTCAATCGCATCGTATCCATAACCAACTTCGGGGCGGAAGCCATCGAAGCTGCAAAGGGAACAATCCTGCTCAGCTCGCACGCACTGACACCGCACGGGATGATTCCACAGGACGTAACCGTTTGGATAGCCGACTAGAGTCGAAAACTTGCAAGTTTTGATACCGTGGCGAGTAAACTCAGTGGCTGGGCCGATCTTCAGACACGAGAGAAGTTCAGCATGGCAATGCAGCGGAGCATCGTTGCCGTGCTGCAGCATTGTTATTCGGCAATGTCGTTATTCGGCAACGCTGTTATTTATGCAGCAACGTCATAATAATGGAGTACAGAGATTTGACGACGTTTCGATTTGAGATAGAGAGTGAGCAATGAGCGCAACCATTCATGATGTCGCCACCAAGGCGGGCGTATCCATCTCAACGGTTTCACGGGCATTCACCCATCCAGAGATGGTTTCGGCGGCAACTCGTAAAACGGTCATACGGATTGCGGATGAACTGAATTTTTCAATTTCACGTTCTGCGGCAGCACTGAAATCAGGGATGTCGCTCCGCATTGCGCTACTGCTCAGCGGTCGCAGCAGTTCATGGTTCAACGCAACGGTGAGCGAAGGCCTCAACGACGTGTTTCATCCAGCGGGATACGATCTTTCAATCTTTCAGATCAACAGTCGTCAGGATCGCAAGGTCTTCTTCGACACTTTGCCGACCCGCAGCAACGCTGATGCAGTTATCGTCAGCTCCTTCGACGTTGATGACAACGAAGTTGCGCGTCTCAGCTCCCTCCGCGTCCCTCTAATCGGCATCAACTCGGCCAGCACGAACGCATTCTCGGCTTCAGTATCGATTGACGACAGCCAAGGGGAAGCTATTGCCGTCAAGCACCTGATTTCACTCGGGCACCGACAGTTGACCTACGTGCAGACGCAAACCGCTAACTCGTTGTTCTTCAGCGTTCAACAGCGCAAGGAAACGTTCATGGAGCTCTGCAAGAAACAGTCACTCCCCCAACCTCACATCATCATGTCTCTTCAGCCGCGCAATCAGATTGCCGATATCGTGTCGCAAATCATTGCAATGGATTCCTTGCCGACTGCAATCGTGTGTCAGGAAGACAGCATTGCAGTCCCACTCATATTTCAATTGAAACGTAGCGGCGTCAGAGTCCCAGAGGACATTTCGATCATCGGATTCGATGACAGCACTTTCGCCGAAGACATAGGGCTCACCACGATGCGGCAGGATCCGCTGAGCATGGCGAAACTGGCTGCTGAGATGACCTTGGAACTGCTGAACGACGAGCACATTGAAAGTGCACAGCGCATCTTCACTCCGCAGCTCATTCTCCGCTCCAGCACAGGCGTTGCAAGGCAGGTATCCTGATGCTGCCCTGGCTGCGAACTGCAATATTCTATGAAATATATCCACAGAGTTTCTCCGACTCGAACGGCGATGGCATTGGTGACATTCCGGGGATTATCAACAAACTGGAATATATTCGGAGTCTGGGCTGCAATGCGTTATGGCTCAATCCCTGTTTCGATTCGCCATTCAAGGATGGTGGATACGATGTGCGCGATTACACCACAGTAGCGCCTCGCTACGGCAGCAATGACGATCTGGAACTGCTGTTTGAACGCGCACATCAGCTGGGCATGCGCGTATTACTTGACTTGGTCCCTGGTCATACGAGCGAGGAACACGCGTGGTTTGTCCAGAGCAAACAGCCCGAAGCCAATGCGTATTCAGACCGTTACATCTGGACCAACGGAATCTTCGACAACGCGGACGGCATGCCCTTCATCAGCGGTGAAAGTCCGCGCGATGCCGCGTATATCCTGAACTTCTTCAAAAGCCAGCCAGCACTGAACTATGGTTTTGGCTCACGCTCATACGCCTGGCAACAATCCCCGGACTCTCCCGCTGCCAATTCGACAAAAGATGCGATGATGAGCGTCATGCGTTTCTGGCTTTCTCGTGGATGCGACGGGTTCCGCGTCGATATGGCAGACTCGCTGGTCAAAAAAGATGATGGCGAGAAAAGCGGCACTATTCGCGTGTGGCAGCAGATGCTCAGACCCATTCGCAAGGAATTCCCCGATGCCGCCTTTGTCGCAGAGTGGGGTCGACCATGGCAGGCCTTCAAGGCGGGCTTTGATATGGACTTCTATCTTGATTGGCGTTGGAATGGCAAGCCGAACGGATACAGCTTCCTTGTACGTAACACCGACGATCCGCTGAGCAGAAACGCTGACATGAGCTTCTTCGCACGCAGCAGCCCAACGACAATCGCCCCATTTCTAGCTGACTATCTCCCGCAATACTACAGGGTGGAGGGTCAAGGTGCCTTTTGCTTCATCACAGGCAATCACGATTCACCAAGGCTGGCACCTCGTCTGGACCCCGACGAAATCGCAGTCGCATATGCCATGTTCCTAACCATGCCAGGAATCCCATTCATCTATTACGGCGATGAAATTGGCATGAGATATCAACATCTGCAAAGTCTGGAAGGCGGATATCACAGAACGGGATCGAGGACTCCAATGCAGTGGAACGCCGGTCGCAACCGTGGCTTCTCGACCGCGGATCCCAGCGCTCTCTATCTGCCCACCGACCCGTCTCCCGATGCTCCAACTGTTGAATCACAGAACAGCGATCCAAAGTCGCTTCTCAACATGGTGAAAAGACTTATCTCGCTTCGTCATGCCAGTAGTTCGCTCAATGCAGATGCGGCGTTCAGCGTGGTTGCAGCTCCCCATGACAGCAAGACATTCGCATATCGTCGTGGAGAGGCCTTAGGGTCTCTCGTCATTGCCCTGAATGCCGGGGACACCGTGCAGGAGCTCAACTACGGCGCACTTTCCTTCGACCACCGCCCTACCCTGGTGGAGGGGCGCAGGGCGACGTTAACCGACGTTTCCGTCACGCTGGAACCGTCAAGCTTTGCCATCCTGTCTCAGTGAACCCATCTGGCGAGAACGAACACGACAAGAATCAACGCGTACGCGGCCAGAAGGTAAATATACAGGCGATTCCTGGAGTTCTCAGCCTCCTGCTCGTTCCTGCGAAAGTGAACGGCAAGCAGCCCAAGCGATGGAATCATGAAACCGACAAGCCCAACAAGGGTTGCCAACAGCATCATCGTGTTCTCATGACGAGCAAGAAAGTGGAAGACGAGGCAATAGAGCAGAAACAGCACTCCACCCTGCATGATTCCAAGTCGTACATCCACGTTGAGCAGCCACATCCAAGCCAAGCCCGCACCAACAATGACCACGCGCACCATCATTGTCTGGGCTGTGCTCAATGTGTGATTCGAGGGGGATGCAATCGCCTCAAGAATAACCAGAACAAGCAACGAGATAGGCAACGCACAAGCGGGATTCTGCGAATCGAAGTCCCACACCTTACCTGAATTTGCCAGATCGTATGGCACTTCGCTTACGACGGCGACCACTGTTGTCAGAATCAAGCCAATCAACTTGGCACGTCGAGCAGCCGCAGGCTGAGCATCTGCCAAACCGTTGACCGAGCGCAGCCATGCCACAAGCATCCATGCGATCATCGGCAGCGCACACCAGGACATGACCTCCAACACCAGAGCAAGCGTCAACGCACCCACCGGCGACTTCTCCAAATTGCCTAACGTTGGCACCATGATCGAAGAACTCAGCAGACCAGAAGCAATAAGAAGCAGTGCAACACTACCCAGCTGCAATGAACCGAATCCTCGAAAACGGCGATTCGTTGCGCCCTTTGCGCTTCGAGAACCATGGTCCATTGCATCTGGATAGCGTTTCATTCCACTCATCAGACTTCTTAACCCTTTACTGAGCCAGACATCGACTCCTGATAGAAGCGCTGCATCACGATGAACAGCAGTGCAATGGGGATTGAAACACACACCGCGCCCGCCGCGAATCGCGCATACCAATCCTGGATGTATTCCTTCTGCAGCATCATCCACAACCCCAGAGACACCGTATAATTCTCCTGCGTTCGTGCAATGGCTTTCGCCAGTACAAAGTCAAGCCATGGGGTCAGGAACCCTACGATTGCTTGATACACGATCATCGGTCGCGCGACGGGAATCACGATCTTCGTGAACACTTGCCATCTCGTACACCCATCAATGTAGGCAGCCTCGTCTAGCGACATCGGAATCGTATCCATATATCCCTTCATCACATAGAAGCCGGCACCACTGCCCGCCGAGTACACGATAATCAAGGCAATGTTCGTCATCCCGCCACTGGTAAGTCCAAGCGCCTTCAAGATGAAATAGATCGCCACGACTGCCATGATTCCCGGAAACATGCCAAGAATCAGCGCGATGTTCATGAAGGGCTTGCGGAATCTGAAGCGCAGACGACTCATGCAGAATGCAACGCTGAGCACGAAGAAGGTGCTGATGATGCAGGTGAAAATCGCGATGATCAGCGTATTCATGAACATTCTGGGAAAGTTCAGCACATCGGTCTGCATGAACAATTCCTTGTAGTTATTCAGCGTATATTTCGACGGAAAGAAGGTCGAAGAATATGGTGCCGTATTCTGATTGAAGCTCTCTGCGAGCACCCAGATGATCGGCGCGAGCCAAATAACGGCCATGACTGTCAGAAACACATGCGTTGCCACATCACCGACAATCCGCTGGGTTCGAGTGGACGTGAATAATTCCAGATGCTTGCGTTGCGCCAGACCTATGGTCTCATTCACTGAGTTCTCCATTGATTTGCCGGTCACATTGCTCTGTGAATGCTTGCTTGTCCTGTTCACTGGAATCCCTCCTCATTCTTGTATGAACCGCTGCTTCTGTATGCCACAAGTGAGACCACGGCAAGTACGATAAAAGTCAGAATGCCGATAACGGCACCGAGGTTGTAATTGCTTTTATCCACAGTCAGCTTGTACAGCCATGTGATAAGAAGATCGGTCTTGCCTGCAGATGCTCCGACAGGTGTCGGATCGCCGTTTGACAACAGATAGATGACGTTGAAGTTATTCACATTGGCCGTGAACGTCGTAATCAGATATGGCGTCATCACAAAGAACATGTATGGCATCGTCACATTTCTGAATAGCTGCCAAGAATTTGCACCATCAAGACGTGCCGCTTCATACAGTTCACCTGGAATGTTTTGCAAAATTCCAGTGACCTGCATAATCGTATACGGAATGCCAACCCAGAGATTGATCAGAATGACGGTCACTCGTGCCCAATTCGCATCGGTAAAGAATGGCAATGCCGTATCGATCCAACCCCATTGTTGAAGCAGACGATTGATGGCACCTGTCGGCTGCAGCATCGTGTTCATGACGAGCAGCGAAACGAACTGCGGTACGGCAATGGACATGGAGAACGATGCACGCCAGAATCCCTTGAGCTTCGTACCTTTGCGATTAATGACCATGGCCATGAACATGCCGAGGAAGTAGTTCAGGAAGGTCGCGAAGAAAGCCCACACCAGCGTCCACGCCAAAACCGACATGAACAGTTGGATGTTGACGTCGCCAGCGCCGTTACCAAGCACCCTGGCAAAATTTTGCAGTCCAACCCAACCGAACCGAGTGACATGGTTGGAATCATAGCTCGTGAATGCCATCGTGATCATGAAAACGAGGGGCAGAACGGTGAAGATGATTATCCCAGCTGTCGGCAGAGACATCAGCAAGGTTTGGACATTCACGTTGCTCAAGCTGCGCACGTCCTGCACCAAGCTCGGCACCTTGCCGTCATTCTCTGCAGCGACAAGCTGCGCCTTATATGCGCTTCGAACGGCGACCCAAGCCAAGACCAGGAAGACCACGCACAGAACGATTGAGGAAATCCCGTACAGAAGAATGACAACCGACGGATGGCCAGCCTGGTAGACCCAGAAGCCATTCACCTTAGTTTTGGTCTGACCAGAACCTTCAAGCTTTATCAATGCCTTGATCTTCGAGAAGCCTTGTACAACCATGAAATAGATGAATCCCATCTCCAGCGCAAAGAACATGATTCCTTTGGCAAATTGGCGATGAGCTACGTTGCCCAGTCCAAAGATGAGGAGGGACAGTCGGGTCGCCGTGTTCCCTTGGCTCATTCCTTTGGAAAATGAATATGGAGAAGGCTGGATGAAGTCTTTCTTTCTCTTGTGCAGCTTGGGCGAAGGCTGCACTATCTCACGTGATTCAATAGTTACCGACATGAACCCTCCAGATAACATTCGTGACTGGTATGACAATTCTGACTGCCCTGCTGCGAAGCACTGCAGAAGGTGCAGCGGCGCTATCCCCGACTCAGGTAAGAGGCTTTTGCCCTCTTCAGCACCGAAAGACAGCGCTGCTGCAAGACGACGGTCAGCCAATTGTATATGGATTGCATGCAGTCCATATACAATTGGCTGAGTTCAATTCCTGAACATCACTTGGTGTTGGAATAAGCCGAATTCCAAGCTTCTGTTTTTGCGACAGCATTCTCTGCCGTGACATCGCCGTTCATGATGGCCTTACCGAAGTTCTCCGCAGGTGTCCAGAAGTTTGACATGGCTGCAACGGTGGGTTGCAGAATCGATGTTGCGTTAATCGTGTCATTCTGAGCAACTGCAACTGGGTCTGCGGTAATCGCCTTATCCTTCAGCAGACTTTGGTCAGAAGGTATAATGCCGCGCATCGTGTAATGAAGCTTCTGAGCCTGTGAGCTGCCAAGGTACGCGGCAAACTCCGATGCTGCCTGGGGGTACTTGGTGTTCGGATTGTACGCGACCGCCTTTGATCCTGCGAATGCCTCCATCTGGACCGACTTGCCATTGAGGTCATACTTTGGAAGCTGCGCCGCTGCGTAGTTATCTCCCAAGGCTTTCTTGACGTTTTCTGAATCCCAAGAACCTGAGAACAGCACATCGACCGAGCCATTGCCCAATCCTGCAAGTCCCGAACCATTGGCATCAGAGACAAAGTTCGGATTCTTAGACAAGCTCACCAGATACTTCGTCACATCGCTAGCCTTGGACCCTGAGAAATCGACTCCAGCTTTGGAATCAGTACCGTTCTTGCCAAACAGCGTATTTCCGTTGCCAAGGTAAAAGGCGGGCAAATACCAGGAATTGGTGATTGGGAACGAAACCTTTCCCTTCTTCAGCATTGCATCAAGGGAACTGACATCATTCGCGGAAAACTTGCTCTTGTTGTAATACATGAACCATGTGTTGCCGGTATAGGGAACTCCGTACACCTTGCCACCTTGAGTGACAGAGGTGAGCATCTGCTTCGAATTCTGCTTCTTCACCTGTGCGAGCGCAGAATCGCTGAGTTCACCAATCGCATCAGCAGAGACGAGGGTTCCCAGCTGATCATTCGAAAACATATACACGTCTGCAGCAGCGCTGGGATCCTGCTTCACGGTTGTACCTGCATCACCCTCTGACACCACTGAATTCTTCCAAGTAATTTTATACTCCGGGTGTGCTTTTGCAAAAGATGCTTCGAGGGTTGGAAGCCACGAAGAAGCGTTCTGTTGATCTTCCTGTGGTGCCCAAACCGTCAACTGTACGTTAGATGTGCCCGTTGAACTTGAACTACTCGAAGCTGAAGAAGATCCGCATGCTGCAAGTGGACCAATCAACATGGCAGCAGCAATCCCCAAGCCACCTATTTTTTTGAAATCAGTCATCATTGACCTCTCAATATCGTTGTGTACTGGTTGTGGAATCAATACCTGCATTCCATCGAGACGACCATGTCTGCAACCGTTATCAATGGTAACGTATTTTATGCAAAATTTGCAACTTCACTAGCTATGAATTTCTATGTTTTGTTTCATGCAAACCTTGTCATTGCATATATGCTCTGAAGGGTTTGACTCACTATCGAACACTTCGTTCAGAGATGAATTCCTATAAATTGAAACCCTTTCTTCATGAAAGCTTGGCACAATGTATTGAATGAGCGCAACAAACGATTTCATATCCTCGTCTTCCGAAGAAGTTCCAACATCTGTCTCAAGCAAGGTAGGTGTCTCCGAGCCTCTGCAGGAGGAACAACCCGAAGAGCGTAGCCACGCTGTCGGGAACAACGACACCATCGACACCCTGCTCAACCGCAGATCAATACGTCGCTTTGAGCCAACACCCATTCCCAAGGAAACAACGGATCTGATCGAACGAGCGGCACAGCGTGCGGCGAGCAGCCAGTTCCTTAATGCCTGGTCTGCTGTGAGAATCACCGATCCCACCATCAAAGCGGAGTTGGCCGCCATCGGCAATCAGACGTATATCGCCGAAGCTCCGCTACTCTACGTATTCATACTCGACCAGCGGCGCAATGCTGCGATTGCAGCTAAACAGGGGATTGACATCACGTCTGAAGACTTGAGTCTGAGGGCCAGCTACCGCTTCATTCAGGCTCAGAACGATGCCGTTCTTGCTCTTCATGCGATGGAGACCGCAGCTGAATCTTTGGGTCTTGGATGTGTTATTCTCGGCTCCGTGCTGAACGATCTCGATAGACTGATCACTCTGCTGCACTTGCCACAATTCACCTTCCCCGTGCTGGGCCTTGCGCTTGGCAAGCCTGCGCAGAAGCCAAGCCTCAAGCCTCGTATGCCCCGATCCATGCAGTTCTTTGACAATCAATACCCATCCGATTTCAATGACCCTGGATTTGACCAATCACTCAAGGATTTTGATAGCACGGTGCATCAATACTACGATCTACGCCAAGCCGACCGTCCAGTCGATGCATTCAGCGCGCAAATCAAGAGAATCGCTTCGACACAGCCATCGAAGCTGAACGACATCATGACCTTTGCCCCGAAACAGGGCTTTGACGTCACACCGCGCGAGCAATAACGCGAGCGATAACGAGTTTTGCGGCAATTCCACAGTACAAAAGCATCAGAACGTTGAAACAACGGCGAAGAACGGCACATTATTGGCATGCATACTTGAGAATTGCCGCAAAACTCGTATTACCATCTCGGCTTATAACCACGTTTGCGAGAATGAGGCTTTCGTGAACGCTCAATGTGGTGATGCGGCAACGTTGTCGCTGGGTCTCGGCTCGTCAGATGCCATGTGCTGCAATATTCGCATTGGTACACCCATAATCTCACCCCGCGGCTGACGAAACTCTGGTCAGCCGCACGCTCAGCCATTGCCTTATCGTGATACATGATCTTCGACGTTGTCTGGCATCGTTGTGGAGTGAAAAAGTGCATACCGCTATCGTAGGCCGGAGTTCCTATTACGGCAGGTCGTTGCCCGCAGAAGTATAGAGGTCATACCATTCCTGCCTCGTAAGCTCAACATCAGCGCCCGCGAGCATCTTGGTCAGTCGAGAAGGAGTCATCGAGCCCAATAGCACCTGCATGCGCGCTGGATGGCGCAGAATCCATGCCACAGCGATAGCGCTAATATCCACGCCGTACTGGTGTGCCAGCTCATTAAGCTTCGCATTGAGTTCAGGGAACTTAGGGCTGCCTAGGAATACACCTTCAAAGAATCCGTACTGGAATGGGCTCCATGCCTGAATCGTCATCTTATGCAGGCGGGAATAAGAAATGATCCCGCCATCGTGATCCACGCTTGCGGGATCATTCATGTTGACATGCATCTCTTGCTGCACCATGCCTGTGTGTCCAAGCCCGAACTGCAGCTGGTTGACCTCGAGCTTCTCATCAAGTGCACTCTGGAGTAGGTCAATCTGACCAGGATTGACGTTGCTCACGCCAAAGTGGTGTACTTTGCCAGCATTGCGCAAAGTTTGGAAGGCATCAGCCAGTTCATCAAGATCAACCAAGGTATCTGGTCTGTGAAGCAACGCAAAGTCAACATAATCGACCTGCAGGTTCTCAAGTTCCTTATCAAGTGCAGCGATAAGGTGCTTCTTGGAAAAGTCATAGCCTGTTATATGTCCTTCGTCGTTGCGCGAAATACCAAACTTGGTCTCCAGCACAACATCGCGACGAGCAATTCCAAGATTTACCAGAGAACGACCGAATGTTCGAGAACTCTCTCCACCGGCATATACATCAGCGGTATCAAAGAAGTTGATGCCGCCATCCAAAGCCGCCTTCACCACTGCGTCCGCTTCATCCTGAGATTTGTCAGCAATGCGCATCACACCAAGCGCTGTGCGCGAAGCGTGCACGCCGGTTGTGCCAAGATTCATAAACTTCATTGTTTCTCCCTCATGAGTATCAACTATTCGGTTCAACCTTATCGGCAGCCTTGCCTTCAGGTATAAGGGAGATAAAAAATATTCACTCAGCTAAAGAAGTCCAGTTCGTGGTTGTTTTTGGATATGTGTGGGCCTCGGGGAGCTGTGCTCTACCCGAGGCCCGTATCGTGTGAAGCGACGACGTGCTACTCTCCCACACCCTAACGAGTGCAGTACCATCGCCGTGCTAGGTCTTAGCTTCCAGGTTCGGAATGGAACTGGGCGTTTCCCCTAGGCTATGGTCGCCGCAAATCTTTGATTATCCACACCCTTTCAAGGGGCATGGGACTGTGGTCGCTTGGGAACCGGACAGTGGACGCTTTGCTATTTCATCGATCGCTGCAGTCAACAAGTGCTCCTTGTCGCCGAGATGATGCCAGAAGGACCTGCACACCCACCCATCCTAGAAGATGAATGGAGTATGATTGCCTTTCGACTGTTAGTACCGGTCAGCTCCGACCCTTGCGGGTCTTCCACATCCGGCCTATCAACCATGTAATCTACATGGAGTCTTCAGAGACTCGAAGGTCTCACGGAATTCTTATCTTGGAGAAGGCTTCCCGCTTAGATGCTTTCAGCGGTTATCCCTTCCGAACGTAGCTAACCAGCCGTGCCGCTGGCGCGACAACTGGCATACCAGAGGTTCGTCCACCCAGGTCCTCTCGTACTATGGGCAGGACTCCTCAAAATTCCAACGAGCGCAGAGGATAGAGACCAAACTGTCTCACGACGTTCTGAACCCAGCTCGCGTGCCGCTTTAATCGGCGAACAGCCGAACCCTTGGGACCTGCTACAGCCCCAGGATGCGACGAGCCGACATCGAGGTGCCAAACCATCCCGTCGATATGGACTCTTGGGAATGATCAGCCTGTTATCCCCGGGGTACCTTTTATCCGTTGAGCGATGCCGCGTCCGTACACCGGCACCGGATCACTATTTCCGACTTTCGTCCCTGCTCGACCTGTCAGTCTCACAGTCAAGCTCCCTTGTGCAATTACACTCAACACCCGATTGCCAACCGGGCTGAGAGAACCTTTGAGCGCCTCCGTTACTCTTTAGGAGGCAACCGCCCCAGTTAAACTACCCGCCAGGCACTGTCCCTGATGTGGATAACACATCGAGGTTAGATATCAAATGAGAACAGAGCGGTATTTCAATTGTCGACTCCACCCAGGCTGGCGCCCAAGCTTCGAAGTCTCCCGCCTATGCTACACAGTTCGCACCTAATACCAATACCAAGGTATAGTAAAGGTCCCGGGGTCTTTTCGTCCTTCTGCGCTTAACGAGCATCTTTACTCGTACTGCAATTTCGCCGAGCTCCTGGTCGAGACAGTGGGGAAGTCGTTACGCCATTCGTGCAGGTCGGAACTTACCCGACAAGGAATTTCGCTACCTTAGGATGGTTATAGTTACCACCGCCGTTTACCGGGGCTTAAATTCACCGCTTCGCCGAAGCTGACGGATCCTCTTAACCTTCCGGCACCGGGCAGGCGTCAGTGCATATACAGCGACTTTCGTCTTCGCATGCACCTGTGTTTTTGGTAAACAGTCGCTACCCCCTGGTCTGTGCCACCCGCTCCAGCTCGCTCCGTGAAGGAGTCCACCAGGACGGGTCTCCCTTATACCGAAGGCACGGGAGTAATTTGCCGAGTTCCTTGACCAGGATTCTCTCGATCGCTTTGGTATTCTCTACCTGACCACCTGTGTTGGTTTAGGGTACGGGCGGCTATGAATCTAGCACCGAAGCTTTTCTTGACAGCCTGGATCACCGGATTCGAGCTAGAAAGCTCCCATCATCACACCTCGGACTTGCACCCGGCGGATTTGCCTACCGGGCATCCTGCGTGCTTGACCACGGAATACCACCTCCGCAGCCGGCTACCATTCTGTGTCACTCCTGTGCTGTCCTACTGTAAGGAAAGGTCGGAACCATGACGCCATCCACAGCCCGAAGGCTGCATCAGACGACACGGGACCTTAGTACTCCAAATCTCGGATTGGGCGATTCAAAGCCGGTAGGAGAATATCAACTCCTTCATCCATTCGACTACGCCTGTCGGCCTCGCCTTAGGACCCGACTAACCCAGGGACGATGAACGTGGCCCTGGAACCCTTAGTCATCCAGCGTGGGAGATTGTCACTCCCATTTCGCTACTCATGTCTGCATTCTCACTTCCGTACAGTCCACGGCCGAGTTCCCTCGCCGCTTCGCCCCGTACGGAACGCTCTCCTACCCATCAGCCACAAGGGCCGATGCCGCGTCTTCGGTGGTGTGCTTGAGCCCCGCTACATTGTCGGCGCGGAACCACTAGACCAGTGAGCTGTTACGCACTCTTTCAAGGGTGGCTGCTTCTAAGCCAACCTCCTGGCTGTCTATGCGACTCCACATCCTTTCCCACTTAGCACACGCTTAGGGACCTTAGACGACGATCTGGGCTGTTTCCCTTTTGACTACGAAGCTTATCCCCCGCAGACTCACTGCCGCAATACGCTTCACAGGTATTCGGAGTTTGGTTGCTGTTAGTACCCTATACGGGCCCGCAAGCATCCAGTAGCTCTACCCCCTGGAAGTAATCAAGCGACGCTGCACCTAAATGCATTTCGGAGAGAACCAGCTATCACGGAATTTGATTGGCCTTTCACCCCTAACCCCAAGTCATCCCCTCAGTTTTCAACCTAAGTGGGTTCGGTCCTCCACGCAGTCTTACCCACGCTTCAACCTGCTCAGGGCTAGATCATCCCGCTTCGGGTCCAGGACATGCGACTAAAACGCCTTTTAAGACTCGCTTTCGCTACGGTTGCCCCACTCGGGTTAACCTCGCCACATATCACTGACTCGCAGACTCATTTTTCGATAGGCACGCCGTCACCCCGAAAGGCTCCGACGGTTTGTAAGCACATGGTTTCAGAAACTATTTCACTCCCCTCCCGGGGTACTTTTCACCTTTCCCTCACGGTACTCGTACGCTATCGGTCAGATAGAAATATTTAGGCTTATCCAACGGTCTGGACAGATTCGCACGGAATTCCTCGAGTTCCGTACTACTTGGGAGAAACGATCGACAGGCAGCATGTCTTCAACTACGGGGCCATCACCCTCTACGGCCAGGTCTTCAATCCTGTTCGTCTATCACACTGCTTTATCACTGCCGCCGGCCATGTCAGCAACCGGACACATCTTCCCACGACACCCAATGCGCAACGCCTGACAGCTATCACGCGCACTCGGTTTAGCCTGATCCGCTTTCGCTCGCCACTACTCACGGAATATCTTTTCCTGCAGGTACTGAGATGTTTCACTTCCCTGCGTAGCCCCCGCATAAAGCGGTACCACCCCATGACGGGCGGTGTGTTTCCACATTCAGAAATCCTCGGATCAAAGCCCTGTTGGCGGCTCCCCGAGGCTTATCGCAGCCTCATACGTCTTTCATCGGTTCTATCTGCCAAGGCATCCACCATATGCCCTTGCAAGCAACACATACGCACAAACATATGCACTGTCACAAGCCTCTACTAGCAAATTCCCAGACAACAAATCATCACACTAATTGATCACAAACGATCGACACAAACTCCAAACGGAGTTCGGTCTGAAATATACAGCAAACAGGGAAAAACCCTGCTTGCTCGCGTCCACTATCCAGTTCTCAAGCCACCACGGCACCACCAGGCCACCCCATCCACAAGGAACGAAGCACCCCAGAAGGCCTCGAATCGCCGAGTGGCAATCCGGGAGCCCAAAAGCGTATCTGCACGAAAGCCAATCACCGTTCCACGCCAGCATGCCCACGCGGCCACCAACATGATGACCCATAGGCTCGTTCGCTACACACGGTAGCAATATTCTCCGTAGAAAGGAGGTGATCCAGCCGCACCTTCCGGTACGGCTACCTTGTTACGACTTAGTCCCAATCACGAGTCTCACCTTAGACGGCTCCCCCCAAAAAGGTTAGGCCACCGGCTTCGGGTGCTACCCACTTTCATGACTTGACGGGCGGTGTGTACAAGGCCCGGGAACGCATTCACCGCGACGTTGCTGATTCGCGATTACTAGCGACTCCGCCTTCATGGAGCCGAGTTGCAGGCTCCAATCCGAACTGAGACCGGTTTTCAGAGATTCGCTCCATGTCGCCATGTCGCATCTCGTTGTACCGGCCATTGTAGCATGCGTGAAGCCCTAGACGTAAGGGGCATGATGATCTGACGTCATCCCCACCTTCCTCCGAGTTAACCCCGGCGGTCCCTTGTGAGTTCCCACCATAACGTGCTGGCAACACAAGGCAAGGGTTGCGCTCGTTGCGGGACTTAACCCAACATCTCACGACACGAGCTGACGACGACCATGCACCACCTGTGAATCGGCCCCGAAGGGAAGCCCCATCTCTGGAGCGATCCGAAACATGTCAAGCCTAGGTAAGGTTCTTCGCGTTGCATCGAATTAATCCGCATGCTCCGCCGCTTGTGCGGGCCCCCGTCAATTTCTTTGAGTTTTAGCCTTGCGGCCGTACTCCCCAGGCGGGATGCTTAACGCGTTAGCTCCGACACGGAACCCGTGGAATGGGCCCCACATCCAGCATCCACCGTTTACGGCATGGACTACCAGGGTATCTAATCCTGTTCGCTCCCCATGCTTTCGCTCCTCAGCGTCAGTAACAGCCCAGAGACCTGCCTTCGCCATTGGTGTTCTTCCCGATATCTACACATTCCACCGTTACACCGGGAATTCCAGTCTCCCCTACTGCACTCTAGCCTGCCCGTACCCGGCGCAGATCCACCGTTAAGCGATGGACTTTCACACCAGGCGTGACAAACCGCCTACGAGCTCTTTACGCCCAATAATTCCGGATAATGCTTGCACCCTACGTATTACCGCGGCTGCTGGCACGTAGTTAGCCGGTGCTTATTCAAAAGGTACACTCACTCTCGCTTGCTCCCAATTAAAAGCGGTTTACAACCCGAAGGCCGTCATCCCGCACGCGGCGTCGCTGCATCAGGGTTTCCCCCATTGTGCAATATTCCCCACTGCTGCCTCCCGTAGGAGTCTGGGCCGTATCTCAGTCCCAATGTGGCCGGTCGCCCTCTCAGGCCGGCTACCCGTCAAAGCCTTGGTGAGCCATTACCTCACCAACAAGCTGATAGGACGCGACACCATCTCATACCGCTAACACTTTCCCGAAAATCCATGCGGAAAATCGGAACATCCGGCATTACCACCCGTTTCCAGGAGCTATTCCAGAGTATGAGGCAGGTTAGTCACGCATTACTCACCCGTTCGCCACTCTCACCACCAAGCAAGCTTGATGGATCCCGTTCGACTTGCATGTGTTAAGCACGCCGCCAGCATTCATCCTGAGCCAGAATCAAACCCTCCACAAAAAAACCATGAAGAGCCAAAAACGACTCTCAAAAATAATTCATATTGACGGATTCGTCAAAAAAAACGAACCACACAAAAAATCGGCAATCATTAAGTCCTCCCAGACACCCAGCAAAACCAGGCTCATGCCGAACTGGCAATTAATTGACTATAAAAAGTAGTACAAATACGCTCTTGAGTTCTCAAACCACCACCACACCAACACCTTGAACCAATCTCGAAGATTTGTTCTCGCTGTCGGGCAGCAAGGGATAAACTTACACGTCATCTCACTTCAGCGCAAATTGCTTATCTCCAACTCGCAGCGAAAGCTTGCAATCATTAGGGTTTGTCGGCGTGTTGTTTTAGGCGGAATCATCTGCTACCGACTCGTTGTTCACGCTTGGATCCTTAAAATTGCTCGAAAAAACAGCTTTTCGGCGTGTCTTCACTATGCAGACCCACTACCGATATGTTCATACGCACTCTGTTGGCATCCGGCCCAAACCTCGCCTAGTGCATTCTGCTGTGATGGAACATATGGTGATGGAACACATTATGAAGCCCCACGAGGAATCCCTGTCCCATATCGAACAATTGCTATACAATGTAAGACAATTGACGTCAATATGTGATTGTGCACAGAGAAAGGTTGTGAAAAGACCATGGGTATGTCTTCAGTAACGATCCGAGTGGATAGTGACACGAAAGCACAGGCGGCTGCAATCGCAGAGGAACTGGGTACGGATCTTTCTGCTGCAACGCGGATGTTCTACAAGCAGATGATTCGTGAGCAAGGTATTCCGGTAAGCCTTCATCTCACAGATGTTCCCAATGAAGAAACACGTGCATCAATACAAGAGGGTAGATCGATACTCGCTTCGGATACACCTGGCAAACAGTCATCCGAAGAGCTCTTCGACTCTTTGGGAATCTGAAGGTTATGCTGCAATCCGAAAGCACCTCAAGTTTTAAGCGCGATGTCAAGCGTTTGCTGCGCAAACACAAAAACATGTCAAAGTTGAAGGATGTGATGAGACTTATCATCGAGGATTCAGCCGAATCCAAGATCATGCTTCACACCCGCCATCGTGCACATGCGCTCACCGGCCAATGGTCAGACTGCTCAGAATGCCACATCCACAACGAAGGAGACTGGCTGCTTATCTGGCAAAGGAATGATCAGATGGTCGTGTTTTTACGGACGGGCTCTCATGATGAACTCTTCAAGAGCATCTGAGATTCGTATGTGGTATGGCACTGTTCGGTATGTTTGCTAGCAGAGTTGAGTATTGTATCTGGTCTGTGTACTGAAACGCGCAGACCTCTTTCGACCGATAAGGTGCATTATGTCAGAATACGCTGCAGGTGCCTTTGTTTCTTCTAGGTGCTTTGCAGATGTTCCACGTCATCGTGGATAAAGTTCAATATTTTCTGGCTTCCACACCCATACTCTTTTGTACGCCTTAGCGTTGCTCTTTGAGTTGTGTG